>CANJOT010000154.1 GCA_947475815.1 Burkholderiales bacterium
AACCCGGCCAGCAACAGCGCCCCGAACAACAGGCGCGGCAGGCGCGCTTGAATAAAAGTCATGACACGTTCTCCTTTGGTTGAATCGCTTGTCAAATTCAAGCGACTGTTTATGAATTTTTTTATTGTCCGGCGCGAAATATCTCATGCCGGTCCTGCAGCATCAATGACACAACATCCCTTACGCGGGCAACCAGGCCATGCTGGCCTGATAGGCAAACTCGGTTTTCACATCGATCACTGCCGGTAAACCGCTGGCCTGCGCGGCCTTGAAGGCAGCGGCAAAATCGCCCGGCTTTTCCACCGTGATGCCAAAACAGTCGAACGACTGGGCAACCTTGGCGAAGTCGGTGTTACGGTATTCAAAACACTCGCCCATGCGTTCCTTGCCGCGCTCACCGTAAGCGATCGTCAGGTTGCGCACCCCCTGCGCCAGACACTGGTTGTTGTTGACCACCACAATCACGTTCAGGCCCCAGCGGCGCGCCGTCTCCAGTTCCGGCAGGTGGTAATAAAAACCACCGTCACCGACAAAACAGACCACCGTGCGACCCGGCGCCGCACACTGTGCGCCCAGCGCCGCCGGAAACGACCAGCCGAGCGAGCCGGCGGCACGCATGTACTCCTGGCGCGGATGATTCAGATACACCAGATTGCCCGACCACAAGGCCGAGAAGCCGGTATCGGCGACGACGATGGCATCGTCCGGCAAGACCTCGGTCAGTTCACGGCACAAGCGTTCGGGCCGGATCGGCACCGCATCGCTGGCACGCAGCACCTCGGCCTCGACACGCCAGACATCGACATGCGCCTGGGTGGTGGCCAGCCAGGCATCGTGCTGCAGCGCAGGGGTCGCGCTGGTCAGCGCCTCCAGACCGGTGCGCACATCACACAGCAGGCCGATGGTATTGGGATAGTTGCGACCGATCTCGACCGGGTCGATGTCGATCTGGATAATCAGCGTGCCCGGACGCGGCATCTTCCAGTTGCCAGTGGTGTGATCGCTGGTGTTGCTGCCAGCGTAGATGACCAGATCGGCCTCGTCGACCACATGGTTGCCGCCACTGCGGCCGTACAGGCCGGCCGGGCCGCGAAATAGCGGATGGTTTTCCGGCATGGTGGTTTTGGCGTCCAGCGTCACCACCACCGGCGCCTGGATGCGCGCGGCCAGAGCCTGCACCGCATCACGCGCGCCGCTGACGGTAACGCCGCGGTCGGCAAAAATCACCGGGCGTTTTGCGGCCTGGATGGCGGCCACGGCGCGCTGCAGGGCGGCCGCATCGGGTGCCGGACGGAAGGCCGGGAAGCGGCTATGGGCTTCATCGACATCGAGCGCAAAATCACACTCAAAGGGCGTCAGGCCGTCGCCGGTGTATCCGGCAACGTCGATGTGCACCGGTCGCGGTGTGCCCGTCGTGGCTTCGCGAAACGCTTGGCGCATGAGGTGCGGCATCTGCTCGAGCACGTCCATTTTGGCGTGGAACTTGGTGACGCTCTCGAACAGCGGGCCGTGTGCGACTTCCTGGTAGGCATTGCGGTATTGCATGGCCGAAACATGTCGGCCGGTAAACGCGATCACCGGAGAATGGCCCAGATACGGATCCTGCATCGAGGCCGCCAGATTGGCCGCGCCGACCGACTGCGCCATGGCAATGCCGGGCTTGCCAGCAATGCGCGCATAACCGTCGGCCATGTAGCCGATGCCCTTCTCCGAATGCCCGAGGATGCGATGGATGCCGAAGTCTTCCATCTCGGCCAGGGCGCGGCGCAACACCGCGTCCATGAAAAACACATGGCTGACGCCATAGGCCTTGAGCAAGCTGGCGAAGTACCGCGCGCCGGTGATTTTTTCTGTCATGGTGTGACCTGTCTCGCACGGGCTGTTCACCCGTCTCATTTTTTGAAACTGCGCTGTTGTTGGAAGCCGGCCTCTGGCCGGGCTCCCCACTGCAAGTGCTACCGCGCTACAGCGGCCTGAAGCCGCTTATTCCTTCACCCAGTCATCGGCGTCCATCCACTCCGCGGCCGGTGCATCGCCCGCCTGCACGGTCAGCAACACCCCTTCGGTGCGGCCTTCGCCCGGTGTCAGGTTGATGAAACGGCGCGGCACCCCTGCTGCGCAGGAGTAGACATCGAGTTCTTCGAGGTCGACATGCTCTTCTTCGTTCAGCCCCCAGATGACGCGCCAGCTGCCACGCACGGCCACGAAGGTCTCATTGGTGTCATGCGCATGCAGGCGCGGGCCGTTGCCCGGCTTGCATTCAACGTAGGACATGAGGAATCCCTCGCTGATCGGAATCGCCGACATCGGGTCCTTGCCGCCCCGAATTTGCAGGCCCTTGCCGATCACCAGATAGTTGCGGCGTTCATTGCCGGGCATATTGCTGTCGGGATAGCGGTCCGCCGGAAACTTGAGGTCCTTGCGACGCGCCAGGCGCGTGAGCATTTCGTCCCGTGAATAATGCTTGATGGGGATCTTGATCGAGGTCGTCATTGCCGGTCTCCGCTCATATTAGGTTCGGAACGTACGCCGTCTGCGCCGTCCGTGGTTTTGCTGCTCAATCGACTTGCTGAAAGCAAAGCTTTGGAAATATAACCCTGCCGCCCCGGACTGACCATCAGCGCGCGCGTATGTGCACATACGCAGCGCACATATGGCGAGCCACAAGCCGAGCCGACGATACGTGCGGTCTCGGTTACAATTGCGCCACAGGCAATCCGTTGCGCTGGCAGGTCCACGATCGCCGCCAGCACATCTTGCATAACCCGTCTTGTATAACTATAACAGCCCATGGAACTCAAATATTCACCACTTTCGCCATTCGCGCGCAAAATTCTCATCATCGCGCACGAACTGGGCATCATCAGTCGTTTTGATCTGCAGCGCGTGAGCACACGCAACGACGCCGAAAAACTCACCTGTTTCAATCCGCTCGGCAAGATCCCGGTGCTGGTCACCGACAGCGGCGCGGTCATTTATGACTCGGCCGTGATCTGCGAATTCCTCGACGCCGAATTTGGCGGGCACCGTTTCATCCCGGCCTCCGGTCTGCGTCGCTGGGAAGTGCTGACACGCGTCGCCCTGTCTGACGGCGTCACCGAGGCGGGCGTCACCATCCGCTACGAACGCGCGCGGCCGGTCAGCGAACAATCGTCCTCGGCGGTCGACTGGCAACTCAAAAAAGTGCGCCTCGGCTTTGACCAGTACGAGCAACTCATCCAGCGGTGGGACGGCAACCTCGACCTCGGCCACATCGGCATCGCCAGCGCCATCGGTTACCTGCAGATGCGCCTGCCGGAACTCGAGAACATGAAACCCTGGCCGCACCTCAAGGCCTGGTACGAACAGCAGTGCGAACAGCGCGAGTCGTTTCGCGCGACCGTCCCGCTGGAATAAACCAGCGGCACGGCCCTACCCGATCAAACCTCGCCAATAATCGGATTGGCGAGCTTGCCTATCCCGCTGATCTCGATCTCGACGTGGTCGCCCGCTACCATGTCGAGGGTCGGCTCGTCGGTGCCCATCCAGATGATGTCGCCCGGGTAGACGGTGACAAAGCGCGTCATGGAAGCGATGTACTGCGGCACGTTGAAAATCATGTCGTGGGTGCGAAAATGCGATACCTGCACACCATTGAGGCGCACGGTGGTGTAGAGCGCATCAAGGTCAAGCTCAGTTTCGATCCACGGCCCCATCGGCTTGAAGGTATCGGTATTCTTCGAGCGCCACAGGGTGCGGTCCGACTTGCTCCAGGTGCGCTCGCTGATGTCGTTGCCGATGGTGTAACCAAACACACAGGACAGGGCCTCAGCCTCGGACAGGCGGCGCGCCTTCTTGCCGATCACCACCACCAACTCCCCCTCATACTGGATCTTGCCGGGCGATTCCTTCGGAATGATGACCGGCTCATCGGGCGCGATCAGGGCATTGATGGCGCGATAACCGACGTCGGCATTTTTCGGCACCGGCAATTCAGGATGGTTGCGGCAATGGGTCATGTAGTTCATGCCGGCCGCATAAAAAGTCGGCGGAATGACGGTCGGCAGGAAACGCGCATCCGCGACCTGATGGATCTGACCGGTGGCCTGCGGATGGTCAAACAGCGAACCGGATACCTCGACAATGCGATCGTCGCGGTCCGGATCAATGCGGCCCAGATGGACCGCGCCCTTCAATTCGTATCGTGCCCAGCGCATGAATCTGTCTCCCTGAATGGTTGTTATATAAAACTCTATGAAACTCTAGAGTTGATGCAGGCAGTCCGGCCCGAGATCGGCCACACGCGGGCAGCCGATCAGACTCATGGTGGTGAGCATTTCATCGTGCAGCATGTCGAGCACGGCACTGGCACCGGCCTCCCCCGCCACGGCCGTGCCAAACAGGGTGGCACGACCCACCAGCACGCACGCAGCACCCATGGCCAGCGCCTTGACCACATCACTGCCGCGCGTGATGCCGCTGTCGAGCAACACCGGGATGCGGCCGCGCACGCGCGCGGCAATCGCCGGCAGGGCATCGAAGGGCGCCACCGAACTGTCGATCATGCGGCCGCCGTGATTGGATACGATGATGGCGTCGGCGCCGTTGTCGATGGCGCGCTCGGCATCATCGGGCCGCAGGATGCCCTTGACCACCAGACGCCGCGGCCAGATGCGGCGCAATTCCAGCAGGTCCGGCCAGGACAGTGAATCCGGCCGCAGCGCCAGCCATTCCATCGGCCGGCGCGACAGGATGCCCGCCTGCATGTGCGGCGGGTAATTTTCAAAACGCGGCAGATTGCCGCTGGCGAGATAGCGGCCCATCACGCCGAGCAGCCAGCCCGGATGCGCCAGCATGCCCGGCACGTTATCGCGGTTGAACCGGAACGGCAGGTTGAAGCCGTTGCGTTTGTTGTATTCACGATTGGAGGGCACAGCGGCATCGACCGTCACCAGCAACGACTCAAAGCCGGCATCGGCGGCGCGTCCGACCAGTTGGTAGGACAGGTCCTTCTGTTTCCACATGTAGAGCTGGAACCAGAGCCTGCCGCCGGCCTCGCTGGCGACGCGCTCGAGACTGGTGAGCGACCCGGTCGCCAGCGAAAACGGCGCGCCAGCGCGGGCCGCGGCGCGCGCCAGGGCGAGTTCGCCTTCGTACCACAACAAGCCGGCTGAACCGGTCGGGGCGATTGCAATGGGCAGGCGCAATGGCACGCCAAACAGGCTGGTGGCGGTGCTGCGCGCCGACACATCGACGAGCACTTTCGGCGCCAGCTTGACGCGCTCAAACGCCGCGCGGTTGTTGCGCACGGCAACGCCATCCTCAGTACCGCAGTCGACAAATTCGAACAGGCTTCTGGGCAAACGCCGCCGCGCCTGTTCGCGAAAGTCATGGAAGTTATACAGGTGACGCGGGCCAATGCTCATGATCTCTCGCCTTTCTCCAGACGCTCGGCCGTCGCGCGCATGGTCTCGCGCATCCAGCGGTGGGCGGCGCTGTTGTGCAGTCGTTCGTGCCAGTACATGGCAATCTCAATGTCGGGCAGGTGCAACGGCGGCTCGAGCACCTGCAGGCCCAACTGACCGGCAAACATGTGCGCCACGCGCTCGGGCACGGTGGCAATCAGGTCGGAGGCCGCGATCACGGCGGGCGAACTCAACGCCGACGGCAGCCACGTTGCGATCGAGCGGCGTGCTCCGACGCCCGCCAGCGCCTCGTCGACCCGCGCCTCGATCATCGAAGTGCCACCCCGGCCTACTACGTAGCAGGCATGGGGATAACGCGTGTACTGCTCCAGCGTCAGCCGGCCACGAATGTCGGGATGATTGCCGGCGGCGATCACCACCAGCCGCTGCTTGAACAGCGGCAGCGAACGCAGGCCCTCGAAGGCAGCACGCACGAAGGCCAGCACGAAGTCGGCGTCGCCCTCCTCCAGATCCTGACGCGCACGGGTCAGATCGGGCGCCTGCACGCTCACGGTCACGGCCGGCGCCTCGACCCGCAAACGCGCCACCAGCAAGGGCACGAACGGCAGGATGACCGACTCGCTGGCGATCATGCGGAAATGCGCCGTGCCGCTTAAAGGATCAAAGCTGCCGGTACTGCCGATCGACTGTTCGATTAACAACAGGGCGGCACGAACCTGAGTGGCGACTTCAAGCGCGCGCGGTGTTGGCACCATGCCCTTTTCGGTGCGCACCAGCAGCGGGTCGCCATACAGGGTGCGCAACTTGGAGAGCACCACACTCATGGCCGGTTGTGTCATGTCGAGCCGCTCCGCGGCGCGTGTGACATGCGCCTCGGCAATCAGCGTCTGCAGGCAACGCAACAGGTGAAGATCGAGATTCTTCGGATTGAGCAGGCTCATCGTTCTGGACCGACGACGCGGCCTACCTGGCAGTCGCGCGGGCCAGGCGGTCGAGGTTGTCGCGGGTGTCGTAGAGGCTGATGCGCTTGTCCGCCTCGGCGGTGTCGGACGCCAGGTCCATGCGCTGGCGAATTTCGCCTGCCATCGCATTGGCGCGCTGCACGGCCGCGCGTGCCTCAACCGCCTTGTGCCAGCGCATGAAGGCCGGATGTGTGCTCGCATCCAGCTTCAGACTGGCCGGATTGCGGCACCATGGGTAGATGGCGATATCGGCAATTGAGTAAGTGCTGCCACCGACCCACTCGTTCTGCGCCAGGCGGTTTTCGAACACGCGCAGCAGTCGTGCAACTTCCTGGGTATAGCGGTCCTTGCCATACTGCACGTCGGTGTGGTTGTTGAAGTGATTGGCCTGGCCCATCATCGGTCCGAGGTGCGAGGACTGGAAGATGAGCCATTGCAGCACATCGTAGCGGCCGGCCGGATCGGCCGGTAGAAACTGGCCGGTTTTTTCCGCCAGGTAAAACAGGATGGCGTTCGACTCCATCATGGTGTACGGCTTGCCACCCGGCCCTTCGGTATCGATGATGGCGGGAATCTTGTTGTTCGGACTGCGCTGCAGATGCTCGGCAGAAAACTGGTCGCCCAGACGAATGTTGATGTCGATGTGGCGCCACGGCAGGCCGGTCTCCTCGAGCATGATCATGAGCTTCTGGCCGTTCGAGGTGGGATACGAGTAAAGCTCAATCATGGGGTCTCGCTTGACGATTTCAGGTTGGCAACGGGTGGGTTATTTGGCTGGTGCCTTGTCAGACTGGGCCACGGCGCGCATCGCCTCGGTCTCAGCGCGCAGCGAGGTCGCGAACTCCTCGGTATTCTGCATGTCGAGCGAGACCGACAGGGTTTTCATTTTTTCCTCGAAGTAGCCCTTGTTCTCATCGACCACCGACTTGAGCGCATTGGCGAGGGTCTGGATCACTTCAGGCGGGGTGCCGCGTGGTGCGAAAACACCATGCCAGGCCGCAAACACAATCGGATAACCGAGCTCGGTGAAGGTGGGCACGTCAGGATGATCCTTGCCGCGCACGCGGTCGCCCACCCCAAGGATGCGCACCTGACCGGCCTTGTAGAAAGCATCCACACCGTAGAGCGGCGCACCGGCCATGTCAACGTGGCTACCCATCAGCGCCACCACCGCCGGCGCCGTGCCGTTATAGGGGATATGCGACAGGCTGACCTTGGCCGAGCGCTCAAACAACTGCATCAGCAGGTGCGGCGTCGACGATGCCCCCGAGGTGGAAAAGGTGATGCGCCCCGGATTGGCGCGCGCCGCATCGACCACATCCTTGACCGACTTGAACGGCGAACTCGACTTGACCGACAGGGCCAGCGGCAGACTGGCCACGCGCGCCACCGGAATCAGGTCACCGAGTTTGTAATCGAGGCCCTCTTTGGTCAGCGGATTGAGAATCACCGGTCCGGCTGAAGCGATGAACAGCGTATAGCCGTCCGGCCTGGCCTTGGCCACAAACGAGGCGCCAACCGCCCCACCCGCCCCCGGCTTGTAGACAAACACCACCGGCTGCTTGAAATGCTCAGCCAGCTTTTCCTGAAAAGGACGGATGATGTTGTCCTGCGCGCCCGGCGCGTAGCCAATGACGATCTGGATGGTTTTCGAAGGGAATTTATCCTGCGCCAGCGCCGGGCCGGCCAGTGCGCAAGCGAGCAGCGCAGCGCCGGCGATGCCATGCATTGAAATCCGCTTCATGCCTGCGTTCGTCTTCGTGCCTGCATTCGTCTTCATGCCTATGTTCGTCTTCATGCCTGTCTCCATCTTATTGTCTGCATCTTCATTATTTTGATACGCTGCCGTCGCCGGTTCAGCGCGACGCCGTGGCGCGCGTCAACTCACGGACATCTGCCAGCGTGGCACAGCGCCGCGCCACTTGCAACAGGCTCTCGGTGCGCTCGCGGCCGAATACCGGCACGACACAAGCGCGAAATTTCTCGTCATGCTCGTCGTCAGTGACGATGCGTGCCGGCCGGTCGTCGCTGGCTTCGACGCGCCGGGCAAACGATCCACGCGTCGTGACGATGGTGACATCGGTATACGCGCCCAGACCCGTATAGTCTTTTTTTGGATCATCGGTGGTATACCGCTCCACCCGGCCCATCAACGCACGCACCATCGGCCGGTGCACCTTCTCGTCGAGATAACTGACCATGGTCAGTTCACCATCGAGCACGTAAGCGGCCACGCTGTATTGAATGCTGAACTTGCCTTCGAGCCCGGTTTGCGGATTGTCATGCGTCAG
>CANJOT010000155.1 GCA_947475815.1 Burkholderiales bacterium
CACGCTGGCGGTGGCCATTCTGATCTCGGCGCTGGTCTCGCTGACCCTGACCCCAATGATGTGCGCGCGCCTGCTGCGCCACGAGCCGGTCGAGAAGCAGGGCCGGCTCATGCGCGCGTCGGAGCGCTGGTTCAATGCGGTCATCGGCCGTTACGACCGCGCGCTCGAATGGGTGCTCGACCGTCAGGCCCTGACCTTGCTGGTGGCCGTAGCGACGCTTGCACTGACCGTGCTGCTTTACTGGTCCATACCAAAAGGTTTTTTTCCGCTGCAGGATACCGGTGTGATCCAGGGTATCTCCGAGGCCTCGCAGTCGATTTCCTTTACCGCCATGGCCGAGCGCCAGCAGGCTCTGGCCGATGAGATCCTCAAGGATCCGGCCGTCGCCAGTCTGTCATCGTTCATCGGCGTGGATGGTGCCAACCCGACACTCAACAGCGGACGCCTGCTGATCAACCTCAAACCGCGCGCAGAGCGCGGCATCGATGTGCGCGTCGTCATGAGCCGCCTGCAGTCCAGCCTGGCGAGCAAGGTGCCGGGCATCGTCCTCTACATGCAGCCGGTGCAGGACCTGACCATTGAAGACCGCGTCAGCCGCTCGCAATACCAGCTCACGCTCGATACACCGAATGCCGATGAGCTCGGCCTGTGGGTGCCGCGTCTGGTCGACCGTTTGCGCGCCGAGCCGCGTCTGGCCGATGTGGTCAGTGATCTGCAAAATGGTGGCCTGCAGGCCTACATCGACATCGATCGCGACACGGCTGGGCGTCTGGGCATCACGCCGGCCGGCATTGCCAACGCGCTCTACAACGCCTTCGGCCAGCGCATGATCTCGACCATTTTCACCCAGGCCAGTCAGTATCGCGTGATTCTCGAAGCGGCACCGAACGCCCAGAAGGAAGGTCTGCGCGCCCTCGACGATGTGTATGTGCTGGCCGCGCCGCGTGGCGGCACGCCGCAGCAGGTGCCGCTCTCGACCGTGGCGCGCGTGCGCGAGGGCACGGCGCCACTGGCCATCAACCATCTGGCGCAGTTTCCGGCCGCCACCATTTCTTTCAATCTCGCGCCGGGCACCTCGCTGGGCGAAGCGGTCGACCTGATCAACGCGGCGCGCGTCGAACTCGGCCTGCCCATCAGTGTCGGCGCGCATTTTCAGGGTGCTGCCGAGGCGTTTGAGGGATCGCTCACCAACACGCTGCTGCTGATTCTGGCGGCGGTGGTAACGATGTACATCGTGCTCGGCGTGCTCTACGAGAGCTATATCCATCCGATCACCATTCTGTCGACCCTGCCGTCGGCCGCGGTCGGGGCGCTGCTGGCTCTCAAGCTGACTGGTAACGATCTGGGCATCATCGCCATCATCGGCATCATCCTGCTTATTGGCATCGTCAAGAAGAACGCCATCATGATGATCGACTTCGCTCTTGACGCGCAGCGCGAGGAGGGCAAGACGCCGCGTCAGGCCATCCATCAGGCCTGCCTGCTGCGTCTGCGGCCTATCCTCATGACCACCATGGCGGCCATTCTGGGCGCGGTGCCGCTGATTGTTGGCGGCGGCGTCGGTTCCGAGTTGCGTCAGCCGCTCGGCCTGACCATGGTGGGCGGCCTGATCGTCAGTCAGGTGCTGACGCTGTTCACCACGCCGGTGATCTATCTGGCTTTCGACAGTCTGGCGCAACGCGGCCGGGCATTTGTGGCCCGTCGCTCTGGGTCCGCTGCTGAGCCCGCTGCTGCGCCCGCCACGTCTGCGCGGGATGCCGCGCCATGAAGCGCAGATCATGAACATCTCGCGCCCTTTCATCGAGCGGCCCGTCGCCACCACCCTGCTGACTCTGGCGCTGGCGCTGATCGGCGCGGTGGCGTTTCAACTGCTGCCGGTGTCGCCGCTGCCGCAGGTCGATTACCCGACCGTCTCAGTGACCGCCTCGCTGCCCGGTGCCAGCCCGGAGACCATGGCGGCCACGGTCGCCACGCCGCTCGAGCGCGCTCTCGGTGCCATCGCCGGCGTCTCCGAGATCACGTCGTCGAGCGCGCTCGGCTCAACGCGTGTCACCCTGCAGTTCAGCCTCGAGCGCGATATCGATGGCGCGGCGCGCGATGTTCAGGCCGCGCTCAATGCCGTGCGGCCCAACCTGCCTTCGGGCATGCCCAGTCCGCCGACCTACCGCAAGGTCAATCCGGCTGACGCGCCCATCATGATTCTGTCGCTGACCTCCGACACGCTCAGCCAGGGCCAGATGTACGACGCTGCCGCCACCGTGCTGGCGCAGCGCCTCTCTCAGGTCGATGGCGTGGGGCAAGCCGGCATCGGCGGCGGTTCCTTGCCGGCGGTGCGCGTGGAACTCGATCCGCAAAAACTCAATGCCCTGGGGGTGAGCAGCGAAACCGTGCGCACCGCCATCGCCGCCACCAATTCGACCCGCCCCAAGGGCAATGTCTCGGACGCCGAACGCCAGTGGCAAATCTACGCCAACGATCAGGCGCGCACGGCCGCTGAATACCGGCCACTGATCGTTGCCTGGAGCAAGGGTGCGCCGGTGCGCCTGTCGGATGTTGCCGAGGTCATCGACTCGGTACAGGACCTGCGCAACGCCGGCTCGGCCAACGGCAAACCGGCCGTGCTCATCACCATCAATCGCCAGCCGGGTGCCAACATCGTCGACACGGTCGATCGTGTCACCGCGCTGCTGCCGCAGTTGCGCGCACAGATTCCCGTGGCCATCAATCTGGACGTGGTGCTCGACCGTACACCCACCATCCGCGCCTCGCTGCGCGAGGTCGAGCGCACGCTGTTTATTGCCATCGGTCTGGTGATCCTGGTGGTCTTCCTCTTTCTGCGCAATGCGCGCGCCATCCTGATCCCCGTGGTCGCCGTGCCGGTGTCGCTGGTGGCCACCTTCGCGGTCATGTACGTCTGCGGCTACAGCCTCGACAACCTGTCGCTGATGGCCCTGACCGTGGCCACCGGCTTTGTCGTCGACGATGCCATCGTCGTGCTGGAAAACATTACGCGCCATGTCGAGGCCGGCCTGTCACCGCGCGAGGCGGCGCTCAAGGGCGCGCGCGAGGTGGGCTTCACCGTTCTGTCGATGAGCCTCTCCCTGGTGGCGGTGTTCCTGCCCATTCTGCTTATGGGGGGCATCGTCGGGCGTCTGTTTCGCGAATTTTCGGTCACGCTGGCCGCGGCCGTGCTGATCTCGCTGGTGGTGTCCGTGACCACCACCCCGATGATGTGCGCGCTCCTGCTGAAAGCGCGCGACCAGCAGCGGCCGCCGGGGCGCGTTGGCCGCATGGCCGAGGCCGCCTGGAACGGCATTGCGCGCGCTTATGACCGTTCGCTCGGCTGGGTGCTCGGGCATGGCTGGCTGGTGATGCTGGTACTGCTTGGCGCCATCGGCCTCAACGTTTATCTCTACATCATCGTACCCAAGGGTTTTTTTCCCCAGCAGGACACGGGCCGGCTGGTTGGCTTCGTGCGTGCCGACCAGGGCATTTCCTTTCAGGCGATGCGCGGCAAGATAACGCGCTTCATCGACATCGTGCGGGCCGACCCGGCGGTCGAAAACGTCACCGGCTTCACCGGCGGCGGACAGCGCAATACCGGCTCGATGTTCGTGACGCTCAAGCCGCTCGCCGAACGCAAGGACTCGGCCGATCAGATCATCGCCCGCCTGCGCGTCAAGATGCTGCGCGAGCCGGGCGCGGCGCTGTTCCTGCAATCGGTGCAGGACATCCGCGTTGGTGGCCGCCAGGCCAACGCCCAGTACCAGTTCACCCTGCAGTCCGATGACATTGAGGAGTTGCGCCGCTGGGAGCCGCGCATCCGGCTGGCGCTGGCCGACCTGCCCGAGTTGGCTGATGTCAATACCGACGAGCAGAGCCGTGGCATGCAGACCAGTCTGACGGTCAACCGCGATGCCGCCACGCGCCTCGGGGTGAACATGCGCAATGTCGACACCACCCTCGGCAATCTGTTTGGCCAGCGTCAGGTGTCAACCATCTACAACCCGCTCAACCAGTACCGCGTCGTCATGGAAGCGGCGCCGCAGTACTGGCAAAACCCCGAGACCCTCAATGACGTGTTTGTCATCAATAATGTGGGCGAAACGGTGCCGCTGTCGGCCTTTGCCAGCTACGCCATGACCAACACGCCGCTGTCCGTCAACCATCAGGGCCAGTTTGCCGCCACCACCGTGTCCTTCAACCTGCCCGAGGGGATGGTGCTGTCGGATGCGGTGCGCGCGGTTGACCTGGCGATGGCGCGCATCGGCGTGCCGAGCTCGATATTCGGGCGCTTTCAGGGCACGGCGGGCGCCTTCCAGACGGCGCTGGCGAATCAGCCCGTGCTGATTCTGGCGGCGCTGTTCGCGGTCTACATCGTGCTGGGCATACTGTATGAAAGCCTGGTGCATCCGCTCACCATCCTGTCGACCCTGCCGTCGGCGGGCATCGGTGCCCTGCTGGCGCTGCTGGCCAGCAAGACCGAGTTTTCCATCATCGCGATGATCGGCATCATTCTGCTCATTGGTATTGTCAAGAAGAACGCCATCATGATGATTGACTTCGCGCTCGACGCCACGCGCACGCGCGGACTGAACGCCCACGACGCCATCCGCGAAGCCTGCCGGCTGCGCTTTCGGCCCATCATGATGACCACGGCTGCGGCCCTGCTGGGCGCCGTGCCGCTGGCGCTGGGCAGCGGTGACGGCGCCGAGTTGCGCGCACCGCTGGGCATCTCGATCGTCGGCGGATTGATCCTGAGCCAGTTGCTGACGCTGTACACCACGCCGGTGGTTTATCTCTACCTCGACCGTTTTCGCGTCAGGGCCGGGCAGCCGTGGCGGCGTGCGGCCAGCGCGTCACCGGCGCCGGGAGACGCATCATGAATCACAGCATGGGGAGAACATCCTTGCGAGGCCGTGTCCTGAGTTGTTGCGCCGCGCTGGTGCTGAGTGCCTGCGCATCCGGTCCCGATTACCAGCGTCCCGCGGTGGCCGTGCCGGCGGCCTGGAAAAACATGGAGGGCTGGAAACTGGCCACGCCGGGTGATCACCTGACGCGCGGACCGTGGTGGGAAGTGTTTGGCGATGCCCGGCTTAATGCTCTGGTGAGTCAGGTGGAGGTGTCCAATCCGAACGTGCAGATCGCCACCGCGCAATACCGCCAGGCGCGTGCCCTGACCGACCAGGCGCGCGCCGGGCTGTACCCTTCGGTAGGCGCTACGGCCTCGGCGACGCGTTCCGGCAGCGGCGGCGGTACCCTGTCCGGCAATGCCTCGAGCAGCGGCAGTTACCGGCTGGGCGCGAGCGTCAGCTGGGAGGCCGATGTCTGGGGCCGCTTGTCGCGTGGGGTCGAGGCGCGCGAAGCCGGTCTGGCCGCCAGTGCCGCCGATCTCGATGCGGCGCGCCTGTCCGCCCAGGCGCTGCTGGCGCGCAATTATTTTCAGCTGCGCCTGACCGATGCGCAGAAGGTCTTGTACGACGCTACGCTGGCAGCCTATGCCCGGTCGCTGGCGTTGACGCGCAACCGCTACAACGCCGGCGTGGCCGCGCGCACCGACGTCATTCAGGCTGAAACCCTGCTGCGCTCGACGCAGGTGCAGGCCATGGCACTGGCCGTGACACGCAATCAGCTTGAAAACGCCATTGCGGTGCTGATCGGCAAGCCGCCTGCCGCCCTGGCGGTGGCCGTGCTGGCCGACCAGCCGCTGGCCGCTGCGCTGCCGGCCGTGCCGGCACCCGGTCTGCCCTCTGCGCTGCTTGAACGCCGTCCCGATATTGCCGCGGCCGAGCGGCGTATGGCTGCGGCCAATGCCAATATCGGCGTAGCCGAAGCTGCGATTTTTCCGACCCTGACGCTGTCCGCCAGCGGCGGCCTGGCCAACGCGCAACTGGCCAATCTGCTGAGCGCACCGAGCCGCGTCTGGTCGCTCGGCCCGGCGCTCGCCGCCACGCTGTTTGACGCCGGCCTGCGGCGCGCCCAGACCGAACAGGCGCGCGCTTCGTATGAGGTCGCCGTGGCGACCTACCGGCAGGCCGTGCTCAATGGTTTTCGCGAAGTCGAGGACAACCTGATTGCCCTGCGCGTGCTCGCCGAAGAGGCTCAGGCACAGGACGAGGCGGTGCGCGCTGCGCGCCTGGCGGTCGATCTGATCACCAATCAGTACAAGGCAGGCCTGGTCAGCTATCTCAATGTCGTGACGGCGCAGGCGACCGCGCTCAGCAACGAGCGCAGTGCCCTGAACATCCTTGGCAACCAGCTTGATGCCAGCGTGCTGCTGATCACCGCCCTTGGCGGCAGCTGGGCGCAGCGCCCGTAGCAGCGTTTGCGCTGGCTTGCCCGAGCGCGGCCAGGGCTGTGAAAGCGGCAGATGATCGGGCAAAATGCAAGGGGGGCATTGCAAGCAGAGCATTCCTTGCGATGCGTGCCAGCAGTCTGGTGAAGGGCGCAACAGACAGGGCAAGCGGGAGACACAATGCGCAAAAAATTGAGGCAGGCTGTACCCGGATCAGAGACCGAATCCATAGCCGAAGGGCCTCGCCGGGGCGAGACTGACAGCGCCTACGTACGGGCGTTCCCGGCCAATAATGCCTACCGCGTCACGGTCGATCGCGCGCCGATGCTCGCCTGGCTGCAGACCGTGCCACTGGCGGTGCGGCCCACAGCGCTGTCGGGAATTTATCCACGCATCGTCAAGAAAATCATGTGCCTGTGGACGCAGCCACAGGCCTTGCAGGATTACATGGATGAGCTGACTACAGACCGGCGTGGCGGGCGACTTGGTTTTCCGCCCAAGGTGGCTGATGAAATCGAGCGCTTGGCCTGTTACATCCGGCTCGCGGGCAGCTCGCGCCCGCCGGACTGAAAGCCGCTGCACCAGACCGAAGCGCTACTGTTACAGGGCCAGCATGGGGGCCTCGGACGCCAGAGCGGCGTTGTCAATGCGCCGGCCGGTGCCCCATTACATGCCCATGGGACTGCCATCTTTGCGGTGATCCGAGGCCGCAACATATCCTTGCGGCGCGCGCATGACGATCTGTGCCGAGCCGAACTCCAGATCAAAACGCGGCGCCACGCTGACCCGGTGGCCGCGGGCGCGCAGACCGGCCAGCGCATCGGCCGGAAAATTCCATTCGACCACCACGTCCTGATTGTCATCGAGTACGCGCCAGCGTGGTGCATCGCTGGCGGCCTGCGGATTGAGGCCAAAGTCGGCCAGACGTGAGCACACCTGCACATGACCCTGAGCCTGCATTGATCCGCCCATGACACCAAAGCTGGCCAGAGGCTGGCCGGCGCGCGTCAGGAAGCCAGGAATGATGGTGTGTTTGGGTCGCTTGCCCGGTCCAACCTGATTGGGGTGGCCGGGCTCCAGGGAAAAACCGAAGCCGCGGTTCTGCAGGGCGATACCGGTGCCGGGCACCACCACGCCCGAGCCAAAGCCCTTGAAGTTCGACTGGATCAGCGACACCATCAAACCCGAGCGGTCGGCGCAGCTGATGTAGACCGTACCACCGGGGCCCGGCGTGCCTGGTCGCGCCGGTGCGGCGCGATCGAGTCCGATCAGGGCGGCGCGCGACTTGAGGTAGGCCGGGTCGAGCAACTGTGCGGCACTGACGCGCATGTTGGCCGGGTCAGCCACGTGCGCGTGCAGGTCGGCAAAGGCCAGTTTCATGGCTTCGATCTGCACGTGCTGGGCCAGTGCGCTGTCGCGGCCCATGGCGCGGATGTCAAAATGCTCCAGCATGCCCAGCGCCATGAGTGCGGCGATGCCCTGGCCGTTCGGGCCGATCTCGTGCAGGCGCAGATCGCGGTAGGCCACGGAAATTGGCTCGACCCAGTCGGCCTCATGCGCCGCCAGATCGGCCTTGGTGATCAGGCCACCGGTGGCGCGGGCGTGCGCCGCGATTTTGCCGGCCAATACGCCGTGGTAAAAATCGTCGCCACCGCTGGCGGCAATGCGCGCCAGCGTGTCGGCCTGGCCCGGGCAGACAAAACGTTCGCCGGGATGCGGCGCGCGGCCGTGGGGCGCGAAGGCCTCGCGAAAACCCGGTTGATCCGACAGAAAGCCGATTTGCGCCTGCCACTGCCGGTGTACCGTGGGCGAGACGATGTAACCGTCGCGCGCGTAAGCGATGGCCGGTTCGAACAGGTCGGCAAACGGCAGCCTGCCAAAGCGGTCCGACAGCGCTCGCCAGGCCGACACCGCGCCCGGCACCGTCACCGTGTCCCAGCCCTTGGAGGGTGTGCTCGCATAGCGTGCAAAATGCGCCGGCGTGAAGCCGGCCGGCGCGCGGCCCGAGGCATTCAGGCCGTGCAGTGTGCCGCCTTCCCAGATCAGCGCGAAAGCGTCCCCACCGATGCCATTCATGCAGGGCTCGACCACCGTCAGGGCAATGGCCGTGGCGAGCGCCGCGTCGATGGCGTTGCCGCCGCGCGCAAACATGCGCAGGCCGGCCGAGGCGGCCAGCGGCTGCGAGGTGGCGACGACGTTGTCGGCCAGCAGCGGCATGCGCTGCGAGGGGTAGGGCAGGGCCCAGAAAGAGTCAGGATCGGCGTGCATGGCGGATGGCGGTTGGGCAGTGCCGCGCCTGTGCCGGGATGCACACCGCGGGACTGTTGCACATTGTAGTACC
>CANJOT010000156.1 GCA_947475815.1 Burkholderiales bacterium
CCGACCGCTTCACGACGCGCGCCGGCAACAGGATGGATGACCTGCTTGAAGCCCTCAAGATCACAGTGGGCCGGCGGCAGGTCTGAAGCGGGTCAGGACCAGTTGAAGTCGTCTTCGTAATATTCCTGGTCGGCGCGCTGCCCGGCGGCGCGATTGCCGGCCTCGCTGGTGCGCAATTCGACGCGCCTGATCTTGCCCGAGATGGTCTTGGGCAACTCGGTGCAGAACTCGATGCGGCGCACGCGTTTGTAGGGTGCGAGTTTTTCCCGTGAGTAGGCAAAGATCTGCTGCGCCAGTTCCTTGCTGGCGCGCTGCCCGGCGGCGAGCAGCAGATAGGCTTTGGGCACGGTCAGGCGCACCGGGTCGGGGCTCGGTACCACGGCCACTTCCATGATGGCCTCGTGTTCCATCAGCACACTCTCAAGCTCGAACGGGCTGATACGGTAGTCCGACGACTTGAAGACGTCGTCAGCGCGGCCAATGAAGGTGATGTAACCATCGGTATCGCGCGAGGCTACATCGCCGGTATGGTAGAAACCGTCGCGCATGGCCTCGTCGTTTTTTTCCACTGAATCGTCGTAGCGCGCCATCAGGCCGGTCGGCCGTTGCGACAGGTCGATGCAGACCTCGCCCTCGGCGGCGGGATGGCCATCGACATCAAGCAGGGCAATCGGATAGCCGGGCAGGGGGCGGCCCATGGAGCCGGGCTTGACCAGTTGGCCCGGGCTGTTGCCGATCTGGCAGGTCGTCTCGGTCTGGCCGTAGCCATCGCGCAGGGTCAGTCCCCACTGTTCGCGGATCTGGTCGATGATTTCCGGATTGAGCGGTTCACCGGCGCCGAGCACTTCGCGCAGCTTGAGCTTGCTGCGTGCGCTGGCCAGGTCTTCCTGAATGAGCATGCGCCACACGGTCGGCGGTGCGCAAAACGAGGTCACGCCGCCGTCTTCGAGCGCCTTCAACAGTCCGGTGGCGTGAAAGCGCGCGGTGTTGTAGACGAAAATGCAGGCCTCGGCATTCCAGGGCGCGAAAAAACAGCTCCAAGCGTGTTTGGCCCAGCCAGGCGAGGCGATGGCAAGGTGCACGTCATTGCGTTGCAGACCGATCCAGTACATGGTGGAGAGGTGGCCGATCGGATAGCTCTGATGGGTGTGCAAGACCAGTTTTGGTTTGGAGGTGGTGCCCGAGGTGAAATAGAGCAGCATCGGGTCGTCGGCCAGCGTCACATCGTCTGCTTTGAATCCGGTCGGTGAACCGATCGAATCCTCGAAGCGTGACCAGCCGGGCACAGCCGGGCCGACGCTGATGCGGCGGTAGCTGCCGGCCAGCGCTTCGAATTTGGGGGCGTGCACGCTGTTGGCGATGACGTGAGCCACCTGACCACGGTCCAGGCGGTCGCGCAGGTCGTCGACCGTCAGCAGGGCCGTGGCGGGAATGATCACCGCGCCCAGCTTGATGGCCGCGAGCATGGTTTCCCAGAGCGCGATTTCGTTGCCAAGGATCATCAGGATGCGATCGCCGCGCCGCACACCGAGATTGCGCAGGTGGTTGGCAACCTGGTTGGAGGCGGCAGCCATCTCCTGAAAGGAGCGCTTTTGATGCGTGCCACCTTCGTTGATGATGTGCAGGGCGGGGTTGTTGTTGCCGCGCGCGATGACGTCAAAATAATCGAGCGCCCAGTTGAAGTGCACCGGTGCCGGCCAGCGGAATGACTGGCAGGCTGCAGTGTAGTCAGTGCGTTGTGCCCAGAGGGCGTCGCGTGCTTCCAGAAAGCTTGCGGCTTCATTCATGGGATGTTGCTCCTCCGGTCATTTTGGGTACGCTTGCGAGCGTGATTTTACAATGCCGCGCCAACGGAAAACGGCGTTAGCCGCCGATGTACGACATTTCAATGCGTTCATCGGTGCTGCCGGCCGCACCGCGGATTTCGGAATACCGATCGGTACGCCCCTGCCAGATGCCGGCAAGCATGGTGGCCAGGCGCTCGTCGCTGGCGTCGCCGCGCAGCAGCGCGCGCAGGTCATGTCCGGCGCTGGCGAACAGGCAGGTATACAGTTTGCCTTCGGTCGAGAGCCGGGCGCGCGTGCAACTACCGCAAAAAGCCTGGGTGACGCTTGAGATCACGCCGATCTCACCGCTGCCATCGGCATAGCGCCAGCGTTGCGCCACTTCGCCCTGATGGCTGGAGGGCACGGCCACGAGCGGCATTTCGGCATGGATGCGTGCGATCACCGTGGCGCTGGGCAGGACCTCATCCATGCGCCAGCCGTTGGTGCTGCCCACATCCATGTATTCGATGAAGCGCAGGATGTGTCCGCTGCCCCGGAAAAAACGTGCAAGGGGCAGGATCTGGTCGTCGTTCGTGCCACGTTTGACCACCATGTTGATCTTGACGGGCGCCAGACCGGCGGCCTGTGCCGCCTCGATACCGGCAAGTACGTCGGCGACGCTGTGGTCGGCGTCGTTCATGCGCCGGAAACAGGCGTCATCGAGCGCGTCGAGGCTGACGGTGACGCGGCGCAGACCGGCTGCTTTGAGGGCAACGGCTTTGCGGGCCAGCAGGGATCCGTTGGTGGTCAGTGTCAGGTCGAGCGGCTGGCCATCGGGCCGGCGCAGGCCGGCGAGCATGCCAATCAGGACTTCTATGTTCTTGCGCAGCAGCGGCTCGCCGCCGGTGAGACGAATTTTTTCGACGCCGTGGTCCGCGGCGATACGCGCCACGCGGGTGATTTCTTCAAAACTCAACAGCGCGTGATGGGGCAGGAATGCATGGTCCTTGCCAAAGGCCTCGCGGGGCATGCAGTACACGCAGCGGAAGTTGCAGCGGTCGGTCACCGAGATGCGCAGGTCGCGCAGGGGCCGGCCGCGACTGTCGTGGAGGGCTGCGCCGCGCACGGGTGCCTGCGGGGGCAATGCCGGGATGGCCAGCGTCTGGCGGCGATCCATCAGGGGAATGACCTTGGAACTCATGCCCGGATTCTAGCCCACGGCGGACGTGACCGGTTCGCTTGTTGCAGCAGCTTCTGCATCGAGCGTGCTCAGCTTTGGTAGGGCCGCTGGCGCATCCAGCGTGTGGCGATCCATTTTTCGCCGGCGGTCACCGGTGTGCCGGCGTGCAGGGTAGCGCTGTCGGGATGCGGCTGGTCATAGGAAAAGAACAGTGCGTTGCCTTTGATGGCGGCAATTTCCAGGCCAGCGGCGGGAAAGACCGTGGCACCGCCAGCCTCGGGCGTGTTCAGATAAAGAATGAGGGTGCCCACACGTTGCCCGCCGATGGCGGTCAGGCGGGCGGACCCGGGGTCGGCTGGATCGAAATAATCGTAATGGGGCTCGTACTCGGCGCCGACGCCGTAGTGCAGCACCTGCAGGGGTTCGCCGTTCTCCAGCGGCCAGCCGGTCAGGCTGGCAATGCGCCGGTTGATGGTATCGAGCAAGGGTGTTTCGTGGTGCTGAAAATGGCAGCCATCGCTGCTGCGCGCCGCATGCAGCTGGCTGGTGCCATCACTGCGGTCGACGGTTTTGGAGCGCTGCATGCGCGCGCGTGAGGCGGCAATGAGGGCGTCGCACTCGCTGTCGTCAAGGACCTTGCCGAGCAGCAGGGCGCGTGGTTTGGCGAGCGACATCAGCACGGCAACGTTGCGGTCGTCTGCGACGATGACGGCACCGCCCGTGGCGAGGCTGTGGCGTAGCGGTTGTGGGGTGGTCAGCGGTGTTGACGACGGCGCCGGTTGCAGGCCCGGCACGGCCGCGGCGCGCTGCATGCCCTCGTGGATCGCAGTGTGCGCAGCCTGACTGTGGTGCCCGGCTGCAATCAGGGACGTCACCAGATCGGCCGGCAGGCAGCCCCGCGCAAGTTGATCATCGATCCACTTGCGCAGGGTTCTGGTGTTGCTCATACCTGTGTTGCTTGCGTTGCCTGCGTTGGGCCGGGTCGGAAACGGTCCCGCGGCCGGTCGCGTTTACAGCCGGCGTGTTTCGACCTGCACCAGCGGGTCGGTCGGCGCTTGCGGCGCCTGCTGGCGTTCGCGTGGGACATGCAGTGTCGGCACGATCAGCGCGGCCTGGGCTTGCGCCGCGGCCAGCTTCTCATGATTGGTCTGTACCAGTTGCAGTCCGGCGTTGGCCAGCAGGCCGTCGAGATCGACCACAGCGGCTGCAGGTGCGGCCACTGGGGCGGTCACTGGTGCGACTTGGACCGCAATGCTGGCCGTTGTGACGACGACTTCCTCTGCAACTGGACTGGCCTCGACCACCGGAGCAATGTCGACGACAGCGACTGCTTCGATCACCGGAGCAACTTCGACGACGACTGCTTCGATCACCGGAGCGACCGCGGCAACGACGGCCAGCGCTGGGGCAGCGGCTGGTGCCGGTGCGGCAGCGACAACCTGCGTGTCGGCCTCAGCGCTGACCGCAGCGCTGACAACCGCTACCTGTGGCGCGGCGACGACCGGGCTGCTGATCGTTTCGAGCGGTGCGGCAACCAGCACGGGCTGGGGCGCTGCACTGGCTTCGACCGCCGGACTGACGGGCGTGACTTCGGCCACGATGGCTGCAGGCTGCACGTCGGACACCGGAGCGGCGCTGCTGGTTTCGCTAACCGCAGTGCTGACCGCAGCGTTGTCGGCCTGGATCACGCCTTCGTCATCGGACGGGCCGTCGTTGTCGCCTTCTTCACTACCATTGACGCCGGCTTCGGCGTTTGGATCCCGATCGCGGCGGTTACGGTTGCGACCACCACGGCGACGGCGGCGGCCTTGACCGTCACGCGTGCCTTCAGCGCCGTCTGCCGTTGCGCCGGCATCGAGCTCGATGCCGTTGAGTTCACCCTGAACCGGTTCAGTCAGCGCGGCGCTGTCTTGCGGTTCGGCGGTGACCGGTGCGTTCGGGTTGACGATGAATTCACCTTCAGGCGCCGGTGGCAGGCCGCTGCGCGGACGCTGCTCGCGCGGCGGGCGACTGCGTTCCTGACGTTCGGTCTTGGGGCTGTCGCTCTGGACTTCGGCGCGTGGTGCGCGTGGTTCACGCTGTTCACGTGGCTCGCGCTGTTCACGCGGCTCGCGTGGCTCGCGGGCCTCTCGCGGTTCAGCGGTTGCGCCTTCGGCGCGCGCTGGCCGTTCACGACCATTGCGCGGGCCACGTTCGGTGCGCGGACCACGCTGGCCGCGTTCACCACGCGGACCGCGGTCCGAACGCGAGCGGCTGTCGCCGCGCGTGCCGCTTGCCGGTGTGGTCAACACGGGTGCCAGTGCGACGGGTGTCTTTTCGCTGCGGAACCAGCCCAGAATACGCTCGACCAGGCCCGCAGTGGCGCCTGGCGCAGCGGCTGCCACGGCAACCCCTGCCACGGCAACCCCTGCCACGGGTTTTTCGACACGTTCGAAGACCGGTGCCGGCTGGTCGGGCGTGATGCCCTTGACGACCGCTTCCTGACGCGTCTTGCCGGGCTCTTCTTTCTTGCGCTGGTAGGCGGTTTCTTCAGAGGGTGCTTCGGCCATGGTGTAGCTGGCCTTGGTGTCTTCGAGACGCGGGTCGTCGTGCTTGAGGCGTTCCAGCGTGTAATGCGGCGTGTCGAGATTCTTGTTGGGGATCAGGACAACATTGACCTTGAGGCGGTTTTCGATCTTGGCGATGTCGGCGCGTTTTTCGTTGAGCAGGAAGGTGGCCACCTCGACCGGCACTTGCGTGTGCAGGGCGGCGGTGTTGTCCTTCATGGCCTCTTCCTGGATGATGCGCAGGACGTGCAGGGCTGACGATTCGGTGTCGCGGATGTGGCCGGTGCCGTTGCAGCGCGGGCAGACCACGTGGCTGCCTTCAGACAGGCTCGGGCGCAGGCGCTGACGCGACAGTTCCATCAGGCCGAAACGCGAGATCTTACCCATCTGCACGCGGGCACGGTCGTAATGCAGGCCGTCCTTGAGGCGCGCTTCGACATCGCGCTGGTTTTTGGTCGACTCCATGTCGATGAAGTCGATGACAATCAGGCCACCCAGGTCGCGCAGGCGCATTTGGCGGGCCACTTCGTCAGCGGCTTCGAGGTTGGTGCGCAGGGCGGTTTCTTCGATGTCGCCGCCCTTGGTGGCGCGTGCCGAGTTGACGTCGACGGCGACCAGTGCTTCGGTGTGGTCGATGACGACTGCGCCGCCAGAAGGCAGGGACACCGTGCGCGCATGCGCGGTT
This sequence comes from Burkholderiales bacterium, assembly GCA_947475815.1. Lineage (GTDB taxonomy): Bacteria > Pseudomonadota > Gammaproteobacteria > Burkholderiales > Burkholderiaceae_D > CANJOT01. Next base: position 6,178 of record CANJOT010000156.1, read on the forward strand.
TCGATCTGGTGTTCGATCTGGAAACGCGAGAACAGCGGCACGTCGTCGTGGTAGCGCTTGACGCGGCTGACCATGTCGGGCATGACGTGGGCCATGAACTGGAGTGCCTGTTCGTGGATGTCGTCGGTGTCGATGAGGATTTCACCGATGTCCGGATGGAAGTAGTCGCGGATGGCGCGAATCACCAGACTCGATTCCTGATAAATCAGGTAGGCGCCGTTGCCGGACTTGCTTGCACCTTCAATGGCGCGCCACAGTTGCAGCAGGTAGTTCAGGTCCCATTGCAGTTCGGGCGCAGTGCGGCCGATGCCGGCGGTGCGCGCGATGATGCTCATGCCTGCGGGCAGGTCGAGCTGGTCCATGGTTTCGCGCAGTTCCTGCCGGTCTTCACCTTCGACACGGCGTGATACACCGCCGCCGCGCGGGTTGTTCGGCATCAGAACCAGATAACGGCCGGCCAGCGAAATGAAGGTGGTCAGCGCGGCGCCCTTGTTGCCGCGTTCTTCTTTTTCGATCTGAACGAGCAGTTCCTGGCCTTCCTTGAGGGCGTCCTGGATGCGCGCGGTGCGCACATCGACGCCTTCGCGGAAGTACTGGCGCGAGATTTCCTTGAAGGGCAGAAAGCCGTGGCGCTCTTCGCCGTAATTGACGAAGCAGGCTTCCAGGCTGGGTTCGATACGGGTGATGACCGCTTTGTAAATATTGGACTTGCGTTGTTCGCGTCCGGCGGCTTCGATGTCGATGTCTACAAGTTTCTGACCATCAACGATGGCGACGCGCAGCTCTTCAGCGTGCGTCGCATTAAACAACATGCGTTTCATGTTTGCTCCTGCGCGCATCAGGGATGCGCGGTTTCCGTTATCAAAACGCGACGGAAAGAATTGGTGACCGGGAGAATTGCCGCAGGCGCCGCGATGCCTCAGCAGGCACACGGCGGCGCTCGGGGCGCGGGCAGACGGCTTTCGGTTGCGGACAGCCGGAGGGCAGTAACCTGTCACCACGCCGCATGAAGCGGGCGCCGGCAACAGGCGATGGTCACACCAGATGGTGCAATGCAGCTCCAGTCCGAACGAAAATTAATCCGTTTGCCATACCGGAGCGTCGGTTGATCGACTGCGATCGATCGGACCGGCGCTCCTGAATCCTTGAATAGTCAAAATTCTTTCTTGTCTGTCTGCCGTTGCACCGAGCAACCGCACTGGCGGCGCTCCTGCGCGATGCGGCAGACATTCGCGGTTGTGTCCGTTGCGGTGGACAACCTGACCGGCGTGTAGAATCCACGCATTGCTGCGCGGCTGGAGCGCGCTTGCCATCTGAACTTTGCCAGACGCCCTGCGCGTGTCGCCCGGAACAGTTGTGCTGCTGGTCTATTCCGGATTTTTCCAAGCCGGATCAAATTATATTGCACAATGAAAGACTTAGGGAAAAAAGCTCGCGTCGCGACTCAGCCAGTCACTCAGACGACCGCCCGGGCTGCCCGGCGGCCCGCTGTCGAGCGCGCTTTGCCGCCTGAGGGCCAGCTCGCGCCTTCGGGATTGCCGGAAGCTGACAAAGTGAGCTTTTTCAGCATCGCCGACGACGATGCCGGCCAGCGCCTGGACAACTATCTGTTCAAGCTCGCCAAGGGTGTGCCCAAGAGCCATGTCTACCGGATTATCCGCGCAGGCGAGGTGCGCATCAATCGGAAGCGCGTTGACGCGACCTATCGCATCGAAGCCGGCGACGAGCTGCGTGTGCCGCCCCTGCGGGTGGCGCAGCGGCAGTCGAAGACGCCGGTGCGCGCCGCCAGTTTCCCGGTGTTGTTTGAAGATGAACATCTGCTCATCATCGACAAGCCGGCCGGCGTGGCCGTGCATGGCGGCAGTGGTGTTTCGTTTGGCGTGATCGAGCAGTTGCGTGCCCACGGCGCGCTGACCCAGCCGCACGGGGCCTTTCTGGAACTGGTGCACCGTCTCGACCGCGATACCTCGGGGGTGCTGATGCTGGCCAAAAAGCGCGCTGCGCTGGTGGCGGTGCAGGACGACATGCGCGAGGGCCGGCTCGACAAACGTTATCTCGTGCTCGTGGCCGGTGACTGGATCAACACCCGTCAGCACGTCCGCCTGCCGCTGGAAAAATACCTCATCAATGATGGCGAGCGGCGCGTGCGTGTGGCTGAGGGCGGTCTGGCGGCGCACACGGTGTTCAGCCTGCGCGAGCGTTTTGGCGCCTTCAGCCTGCTCGAAGCCGAACTCAAGACCGGTCGCACCCACCAGATCCGCGTGCACCTCGCGCATCTGGGTTTCCCGATCGTCGGCGATGACAAATATGGTGACCGGCCCGATGCCCGCGCAGCGGCGCGTATTGCCCAGAGCCTGGGCTTCAAGCGCATGTTCCTGCATGCCTGGCGGCTGGCCCTGACCCACCCGGCCACCGGCGAA
>CANJOT010000157.1 GCA_947475815.1 Burkholderiales bacterium
GCAACGGGGCGCAACCTCATGGCTCTGGACCTACAACAACGAGCGGCCCAACATGGCGCTTGGCGGCTTTACTCCACGACAGATGCTAGGCAATCAATCCTGAACCGTTCTACTGCTGAGCGCTGCTAAAAATGGGGGGATTACCCCCCACGCAGGGTCGAGAACCGCTGTTTCATGGGCGACTTCAGTCCGGATGACTATTTGACTATTTGACATCTATTTTGGTGGTTACTTATGGCATCCTACACCCACCGCCGTAAAATCGTACAAACCCAAAAATTAGAGGTGCATCATGGCAAACGGATGGACACCTGAGCGTAAAGCGCGTCAATCCTTGCTTATAAGGTCATGGCGGCCTTGGGAGACTACCCAAGGGCCTGTAACGCCAGAGGGCAAGAAACGGTCAGCCATGCGTGGCTTTAAAGGCGACCCACGTGGGACGCTTGCTGAGGCGCGTAGGCTGGCCCGAGTCATCGCCGGCGACGCCACACTTCCGGAGGTTTGATTTTCCATCCGTGCCAGTGCTGCAGGATATAGAGCGTTGCAGCGAGCTTGCCATGGCTTGAACACACCTCCAGACGGGCATTGACGCGTACCTGTGCCTCTGTGCGGCCTGCTGCTATGGCCAGGGTTACTTCTTGCATGCGGGACTTTATGAGCTTTTCCCACGCCGTTGCAGTTAGGCCGATACGGGCGGGTATATCCTTACCGGACACACCGGCCGCGGCAGCGGCGGTTATGGCTTTTAGAATCTCCGAATTACTCAAAGCGGTTGCGCCGAATGCGCCAAATTGCGCCGAATGCGCTCATCGGGGGTAATGGCGCGGTCGTGGAGTGGGGTGCGCCAAAAGCGCACCCACGTTTACATATAGGGGCGCAATATATTGGCGCACATTTGGGCGCACTCTCGGCCATCATTGCCCCCCCTGTTGCGCCAAATGGTCGGACGCGTCTCGGGCTTCATTTGGCGCAGTATCGGCCGACACAACGAATACATCGCGCATCTTCCTGCTCGCGGTCCGTACCGTGCCGCGACGAATGCTTCCTTCGGTTTCCATATCGCGTAGCAGTTGCGTGAGGCGCTGACTGGTGACCATCACCGGATAAGCTTTATGCTGCGACAGCTGTTTATATACCGTGAAAGGGCCGTGCGTGCTGGTTGTGACCAACTCGCCTCGTCGGTCGAAGTCATGCAATAGCGCAAGCAAAGCAGTCTTATCGGTTTTATCCTTTGCTTCAGCCTGAGCTTGCGCGGCGGCATCGCGCAGCTGTTTCTCGGGCGATTTCTTTGCTACCGATACCTCCACTGGTACACCACTTACCCATTCGAAGGACACTGGTTCGGCCATCGATCCGTGGTTAGCCTTCTGATGCCCAACTTCGAATCGAACTCCTCCCTTTTCACGGATCAAGCTTAGGCGCGAACGTACCGAGTTATGCCATGCCGTTGAGCCGCTGTAGTCCTCGCTACTCGCATTTTTGCCCGCTGCCGCGCTGGCCTTGTTGACATGCGCCAAGAGCAGGACAGCTCGGCCAGGGCGTGCCAGTTTGGTGCGTAGGCTGCGAACGAACGCACGCACCTCTTTGCGTCTGATTTCGTCACCGCCGAATAGATCGCTCGCATTGTCAAGGATCACGAGCTTGACGCTTTGCCGCTCTGCAAATTCGCTGATCCATCGCAATGAATGCGTTTCACCTCCTACATCGGGGTCGAACAGGACTGCATCGACATCTGACGCATCAAGCAGGATGAGCTTTTGTTCCAACTTTGTGGGCGCGATTTGCATCGATTCGCAAATCCGTCCCAGACGATATCGAAGGACGGTAGCCGAGTCTTCACCCGAAACAAACAGGACTTTTCCCTGTTGAATTTCCAGACCGCCCAGATCAAGCCCAATTGCGACGTGCACACCGATCTTCATGGCAACGTATGACTTGCCTCCCCCGCCATGGCCGCCAAGCAAGGTTACCTCATCCTCGGGGATCCATTGGGCGACTACGTGCGCTGGGGGCAGAGTATGCAGGATTGAGTCGTCAATCGTTATCAAACCATCGCGCAGAGTAGGCGTTTGGAATTCCGCCTCTGGAATGCTGCCACGCTCGGTGCAGTGAGAAATGGCGCGCCTCTTAGCGGCCTGCACATTCGGATTTATCTTCGGATACCAATCTAATATAGCGCCGCCTGCGTTCATGTAACCTTGACGCAATTGATCTTCAAAAATCCGCGTTTGGATACTGCCAGTCGATTCCAGAGCCTCAACGAATTCATTGAAGAGGTTTTCTGCTGTGAAGTATTCCGGTGAAAACTTCAACGGGCGCGTGTATGTCTCGCTCATTTTTCGCCCCCCATCGTATTTTTGATTCCGGCGCGGGCAAAGTCAGGAAGGCGGAAGCTGTCGTTGAAGTGCTTTACTACGGGCCAATCGTATTTTGGAAGCCTGGCCACAATCACCGCATCGGCGAGCGTTGCTTGACTAACCTGTCCAAGGCCGGCTCTCTCAAGATGTGCCCTTAAACAAGGGCCACCTGGTGCGTAGGGGATAGGATGAGCCGTATCAGGGTCAGATGCTAGAACGACAAATGCTGTCTGAGGACTCATGTGCAGTGACTTCAGCCGAAAATCAAAAGTACCGATGCTTGCGGGGTCTTCTAAAGCGTCAATCACTTCGCACAGTGTGGCGCGACCTTTCTTCATCTTGCGTCCCATAGACTGAGCCTGTGAAGTAGAATTCGCCTTGTCGGGGACGCTCTCGGATGCTATTTGGTCTGGGGGCGTTTTCATTACGAATTCCCCTTCACCGACTGGTTGCGAATCCATTCAAGAAATCGCGCTTCATCGATCAGGACTTTCCTCCCCAGGCGAGCGATGGCGCCGCATTCGATCAAGCCATTGCCGCGGATTGTGCCTCTGCTGGTCTGGCGAGGTTCGGCTTTGAAAATCAGATTTCTTAATGCTGGCGCTGTGAATGCCGGTTGTCGGATCGCGAACTGTTCCACGGTGTACAGCGGCGTTGCAGGGGTCAATACGTTGCGATAGGCGGCTTCGATTGCCGCTATATTGGCAGGGGGCTGGGGGTTTAGGATTTCCACGATTAATTCTCCAAGATTTAAAGGGCTTGCCAGTTGTTCGGCGTAGTAACCGCAACGGCAACACCACTTCACTGCTAGGAAAATTTCCCGCAAAGAAAAACAAAAAAAGCCAGAAACCCTTGTGGGCAATGGCTTTCGAAGTAATCAATCCCCCGGGAAAACTTGGGGCCATGTCGCTTCCCGCATTTCCTACGATTCCCGTCTCACGGTTTGTTGTCCTGCCACCATTTCCCCTGTATCGCGTTTCGTTGGATGTAGTTTTCCTCTAGTGGCCTCGCGTGGGGGCCATAGATTTTTTGCTCGCGCATTTTTTTTGCCACATGTGCGCAAACGTCTTTTTGGGATGGGTATAGATTTTCTTGTTTGTGGAAGGCAATATGGTCCAATGCAAGGCGGCGGGCTTGAGCCACCCATGGTGTATCTTTTTTTTCGAATCTTGCGTCACCAGCGGCGGCATCATTCTTCGTTTCCGGCGCGCCCGTCGGCTCCGTCGCTTGTTCCTTGAGTTTGTCCGGCAAGCCCTCCCACTTGAATTCCGTTACTGCTCTAGATGCAAAATCCGAAAGTAGGACAGTTGCTTCAGTGTGGCAGTCACGAAGCATGTCAAGGCGTTCGTCGAAATGCTCTTTCGCGGGATCGTTTTCTAACAGGTGCGCGATGCTCTCACCCTTGAAGAACTTTGGGTCGTAGTTAAGCGATAGTAAGATTGCGTTTTCCAAAGTAACGCGCCGGGTCCCTATCCAATTTTGCCATTTTGGTGCGGGAACAGGACATTCTTCTTTGCTGGGTTCTCCCCAAGCTGCTGGCCAAGGGTGCCCGTCTTGTTTTACCGAGACGGTCCGATCTTTGGTTTTCTTGGGCGCGCTCATTTCCCGATCCCCAGCCGGCGCGCCAAGTTCTCGCCAGTGGTGACAATATGCCCATCTGACAAATGAGAGTATCTCGCCACCATTTGCAGGGTGCGGTGGCCTAGCACCTTGGCGATCTCAACGAGCGAAACGCCACTCATAGCGAGATATGAGGCGGCGGTATGTCGTAGGTCATGCCAATGGAAATCCCCGATTCCGGCGGCCTTAAGCGCGGCTTCCCAAGGCTGCCGTAGGTCGAGATACTCGGCCTTCTTCGCCTTGGCGGTCGGCGGGAAGATGCGGTCGTCCTTGATTTCACGGATTCGGGCGCGTTCTTCCAGCAGGTCGAATGCATCACCGACGAGGGGCAGCGCGCGCCGTTCGCCGTTCTTCGTTTCGTGCAGGGTGATTATTTTGCGCTTGAAGTCAATCTGACCGTAGCGTAGTGACATGATTTCACCCTGCCGTGCGCCAGTGGACAGAGACAGAACCACGGCAAGATACAGGTCCTTGTGCGGCCGGCACGCGTCTAGCAGTTGTGCGCGTTCGTCGTCGGACAGGAACCGGACGCGGCTCTTACTTTCGGGCGGTTTGGTGATCTGCATTGTCGGATTCTTTTCTAACCATTGCAGAGTTTTTACGCCATAGGAAAGACACGAAGATAGCGCCGCGAGATAGCGGTTCACTGTCGCGCCCGTGCGCTTGGCTTTGGGGCGCTTGGCGTCGGCAGCCGGATTTCCTGTGGCCGGTGAGGCAAAACGCACCGTTTCTCCGGATAGCAGCTTGTCGCGTTCCTTGGCGATCCGCGCTGGTGTAATTGCGTTAAGCAGCTCCTGGCCAAATATCGTGCGCCAGTAGTCGAGCCGGGCAGGGTCAATGGCCTGATCCTTGTACTCGTCCGCCAGATCGTTGAAGGTGTGGCGGTTACTTTGGCCGAAGTGCCGGCCGGCCTTCATGTCGGATTCGATCTTCTTTCCCCATGCTCGCGCATCGGTCAGCCGTTCGAACGATGCGGACTCAGGCGCGGACCCCTTGATGCGAATCTTCACCCTGTAGGTGACCTGTCCGTCGCCGGTGGTTCTCTTCTCGATAGTCGCCATGATTTTACCCTCGCTCGAAGTGATAGGAGGAGCATAGAACAAAGGGCAATAAGTAGCAACAACGGATTATTAATCGGATGATGTATTACTGTAAATCATTCTTTTACAGGAGGTTATGAGTATGCAACTTTATTGAGGGACACCAGCGGGACAGTTAAGACAAAACGCGACCACTTATGCACAGGTCATCGTGAACTTGGTGAACTTGATTCCTTATCGCGGGTGACGAGAGAGAGGGCGGCAGGGAGCGACTTTTTTGGCTGAGTGTCCCGCCAGTGTCCCGGAAGCGTCCTGAAAAAGAAAAAGGGCTGCAAGAATTAACTTGCAACCCTTTGATTCTTTTCTTGAATGACTGGTAGGCCGTGACAGAGTCGAACTGTCGACCAACGGATTAAGAGTCCGCTGCTCTACCAACTGAGCTAACGACCCACACGATGCTGCGCTGACACTTGTCTTGACGTTTTTGGGTATTCCGCCAAGCTGAAATGCAGAGAGAGAGAGAATTATACAGAATTTGGCCACACTGGCAAATCCCGCCGCCGCAGGCCGGTCATTGACGGTTCCTGGCCAGCTTTCCGCGAGCGCTTGCAAGGCCGTTCCCTTTCTCCAGAAACCTCGCCACCATTCGGGCTCCTTGGGATAAACTTGTCGCCGAAAATACCAACAAATACGAAGAACAATGAGGGAGCCACCATGTTTCGCAATCACCACAGGAAGTTAGCCGCCGGTAGATCATTCGGCCTGCGGGCCGCTCTGGCGGTCGGCATGCTGGGTTGGTCGCTGCTGACGCAGACCGCGAGCGCGCAGTCCGGCGCCTATCCGAACCATGCACTGCGCATGATCGTGCCCGCGGCGGCGGCGGGGCCGACGGACTTTCTGGCGCGTACCGCGTCCGATTTTCTGGCCAAGGCGCTGGGTCAGCCGGTGGTGGTGGAAAATATGGCCAGCGCGGGGGGCAATCTCGGTCTGCAGGCGGCAGCGCGTACCGCGCCCGACGGCTATTCGATTTTCATCGCTTCGCAAAGCATGATGGCGATGGGGCCGTTTTTATATGGCCAGTTACCGTTTGATCATGAAAACGATTTCACGCCCATCGTGCTCATGGCCGCGCCGCCGTATGTGCTGGTGGTCAATTCTTCGGTGCCAGCCAACAATCTGCAGGAGCTGCTGGCGCTGATGCGCGCGCAGCCGGGCAAGTTCAATTTTGCTTCGACCGGCGGCGTTGGCAGCACCTCGCATGTGGTGGGCGAGCTGTTCAAGCGTGTGGCCAAGGTGGATATGGTGCACGTGCCCTACAAGGGGGATGCACAGGCCGCGGCAGACCTGATGGGTGGCCAGATCCAGATGATGTTTTCGCTCTCGGCCAGCGTCACGCAGCATATCCGCAGCGGTAAACTCAAGGCGATTGCTATCGGGTCGATGAAACGGTCTACCGCTCTGCCGGACGTGCCGACCTTCAATGAGTCGGGCCTGCCCGGCTTTACCGCCGCCAGCTGGTTCGCCATCTGGACGCGCGCCGGCACGCCGGCGCCCATCGTGGCCCGTCTGAATGAAGAACTGAACCGCATGTTAGCCTTGCCTGAAGTGCGCGCGCGGCTGATTGGCGTGGGCTCGGAGCCGGCCGGTGGTTCGGTCGCCGAGGTACAGGCTTTCGTGAAAGCCGAGCGCACCAAGTGGGGCCAGGTGATCAAGGACGCGCGCATCAAGCTTGAATGATGGCAATGGTGCTGGTGCAGGTGCAGGTTTGTTTGAGCAGGCCCTAATGTTGAATTACTCTTGAGATGAAAAAGAACATGGATACCCAGACCCGACTGAATATCGAAGCCGAATGCCACAATATTTTTGTCACGTATGGGCATGCGCTTGATGACGCCAATGGCGCTGTCGCCGCCGCCCAGTTCACCACCGATGGCGTGTGGGACCGGCAGGGTGCGGTGACGCGTGGTGCCGATGCGATCCGCAAGATCATCGACTCGCGTCCGGCCACGCGCATGACGCGGCATATTTTCACCAACATTCTGATCCGGGTGATCGACGACAATAATGCCGAAGGCCGCGCCTACTATACGGTTTATGCGCACGAAAGCGCCGAGCCGGATGGTGGCCCGATGCCGCGTCCGTTCACGGGCCCGCAGCGGGTCGGTGATTACATGAGCACCTTTGTGCGCACGCCGCAGGGCTGGCGCCTGAGCACGGTCGTGCCCAAGCGCATTTTCAACATCTGAGCCAAGGAGCGTCACCATGGGACAGATCCTCGGCATCGGCACCACGCATGCGCCGCCACTGGCCATGCCGCCGGCGCGCATGCTGGCGATGTTCAGGCAGGCCCTGGCCGCACCCAATGCCGACCCGCGTTATGACGATCCGGCGAAGTGGCCCGAGGCCATGCGCGCCGAGTGGGGCAATGATGAGGGTGTCGCCGCCGCCGCCGCGCATCGCCAGCGGCTGATCGAGAATTTCCGTCATCAGCGTCGCCTTATCGATGACTTCAAGCCGGATTTCATCCTCATTTTTGGTGACGATCAGTACGAAAATTTTCAGGAAGACATCGTCCCGCCGTTCTGCATTTTTGGCCTGGACGATGAGTTTGATTCGCAGCCCTGGAGCCGCAAGTCCTATGCCAACGGCAATGCCTGGAACGAGCCGGCCGACTGGGTCTTCAAACTGCGTGGCCAGCGTGATGCCGCCAAGTATCTGACGACCGCCCTGATCAATCAGGATGTCATCATGCCGTACGCTTACAAGACCCTGCATCAGAGCATGCTGGCGACGGCGTTCAGCAATACCCTGGCGTATCTTGATTTTGACCGGGTGGGTTTTCCGCATCCGATCGTGCCGTTTCATGTCAACTGCGTCGGCAGCGATCTGCTGGTGGCGCGCGGCCATCACCGCGCGCGGCTGCTCACCGTGGGTGGCAACGAGCCGTCCACCGAGCGGCCGGATCCGCCGTCGCCGTCGGCGGCACTGTGCATGGATATTGGCGCCAGGCTGGCGCGCATCGTCATGGACAGTCCGTACCGGGTGGTATTCATGGCGACCTCGAGCTGGTCGCATGCCGGCCTGTCGGTCAACACGGGGCGCATGGTTCCCGATCATGAGTCAGACCGCACTCTGCTCGAAGCCTTCCGCAATGGCGATTACAAGCACTGGCGCAGTTGCGTGCGCGCAGATCTGGAGAATGCCGGCCAGCACGAGCTGCTCAACTGGATGTTGCTGGCGGGGGCGATGGATGCTTGCGGCCGCAAGCCGGTGATTGATGATTATGTCGAGACCTACCTGTTTCAGGCCAACAAGATCTTCGCGAGTTATCCGGTGCGCTGAGCGGCGCAAGCACGGTTCCGCAGCCATGGATCGTGCCTCTATCGGTTAGCGTGCTGCACACCACCAGCGCGACCGAACTTCGCCTGCTGCCCGATGCCGCGCCGCAGCGTTGCGGCC
>CANJOT010000158.1 GCA_947475815.1 Burkholderiales bacterium
GAATTGATCGCTACCTGACGTTCTATAACGGCCAGCGGCCACACACCGCGCTTGGCGACGCGACGCCAGACGAGGCATACTTCACTCAGCGAGCTTTGCCGATGGCGGCATGAATCTATTCGAGTTACCCACCGACCTTCGGTCCATGGATAACTCATCCCGCAGGGGATTCACTTAAAAAGCGACAGATTCTGTCTTAAACAACCGAGCCACCTCTCCGTGGCGTCACGAATCAGCAGCGAGGATCTCATGCTGATGGAACTAGCCGCCAACAACCTGGTAGCCCGTGACCTCGCCATTCATGTCAGCGCTCACGCGCAGGCCCCAGATGCACGACTGTGGCACTGCGATGGAAAGACAATTCCTTGTGGTGGTACTCACCTCGACCATACAGGCCCGGTGGGTAAACTGCATCTGAAACGCAAGTGTCTGGGCGCGGGCAAGGAACGCATCGCCTGTACGTTTGAGAACGTTTCGCTCGAACTCAGTCGTTACCATGACTGAAGGGCGGCGAAATCATGCGTGATAGCCGCTCTGGCTCGGCCTTGCTGAACCATGCCCTGCGCACTGTTCAAGAACTTTCTCCCGCGACCCTGCTGCTAACGCTTGCACAAGCCATCAACCTGACCTGTGCGGTGATTGCCGTAACTATTTCTGCCTTGGCCGGCGCAATGCTGGCACCAACACCTGCTTGGGCCACCGTGCCCTATGGAGCACAATTTGCCAGCGTGATGCTGTTCACCTATCCGGCCTCCATGTCCATGCGCAAATGGGGACGCCGACCCGTGTTCATTGCGGGCGCCCTATCGCTCTCCGCGTCGGGCGTGGTCGGCACTCTGGCCATGGAGCGAGCGAGTTTCGAACTGCTCGTTGCCAGCCACGTTTTGCTTGGGATCTATATAGCCTGCGCCAATTTTTACCGATTCGCCGCCGTCGACCATTTGCTGGACAGAATAAAAGCACGCGTGCTGTCCCTGGTTGTTGCTGGCGGTGTGGGTGCAGCCCTGCTCGGGCCATTTATTGCCAACACCTTGCAGAGCATTGCCGGCTTTGCCGACTTCTCGCTCTGTTACGCCTCGCTAACCGTGCTTGGTGTATTCAGCATTTTTCTGATGGCAATTTGGTCCCCCGAAAAACCTGCGCCGCAACGACAGGGATACATTAGCCCTCTGCGTTCGGCATCACAGCCACGAGGCCATGTTTTACTCGCGGTGCTCTGCGCTGGCATCGCCTATCTCCTGATGAATCTGCTGATGATCCAGACATCACTCGTGATGAAGGACATCTGTTCATTCCAAAGCACTTCAACGGCCATCCAGGTCCACGTGCTGGCCATGTTTGCACCATCCATTTTTACGGGTGCCTTGATTGCCCGCATCGGAATGCGATCAACACTGGCGACGGGCTTTCTTTTGCTAGGCGGAGCCGGTGCGGCGGGCATGCTGCCCATCCATTACAACACCCTCGTTCTGGGCTTACTGCTGCTCGGACTGGGCTGGAATCTTGTTTACGTGGGGGCTGGGGCTCTGCTCGCACAAAGCGTCCGTGCACAGTCCCGGCACCGCTGGCAAGGCATCAATGACACCCTGATTGCAGCGTGCGCCACCCTCGGGGCGCTGTCGCCCGCACCCCTGCTGGCTGGGCTGGGAAGTCACCAACGCCATCGTTGTGCCAGTCTGCCTGACCGGACTTGTGCTGGTCTGGAAAATCTTGTCCACCAACGGAGCCTGCAGTGAACAAACTATGGTCGCGACCATCCCCATCGAGCCCAGCCCTGGCAAGCATCCTGTCGAAGCAGTGCCAGCGCCCCCAGCCCACACCACTTATTGAAATCGAAGCTGGACTACTGGTCAAATTAGAAATGAACATCCCTGGCTCGAGTCACAAGGCACGGGCCGCACGTTACATCCTCGATCGAGCCCTCGCCGAAGGAAAGATCATTCCGGGCCAAACCACGGTGATCGAAAAAACGGGTGGCAACTTTGGATTTGGCCTTGCCCTCGCCTGCGCCGACCTTCACATTCCAGTCGAATTGGCGGTCGGCCTGTCCTTTAGCGCGGTCAAGCGGCGGTGCCTGGAATTGTTCGGGGCATCCCTGATCGGCATTGACGCCCTGAAGCAAGGCTCAACGCCCAGAGAAGTTGTGGAATGGCATTTGGCCAATGCAAGGGGCCTCGGTAAATCATATTTTTATACCGATCAATTCAACAACCCTGCGAACGTGCTCGCCCACGAAATCGAGACCGGCCCGGAAATCATCGACCAACTTGAAGCCTGGCCTGAACTCGAAGAAATCAGCTTTGTGGGTTGCGCCGGCACCGGTGCGCACCTCACTGGCATTACGCGAGCCCTGCGAGGTGACGGTTATCGCGTCAATGCGATTCTGGTAGAGCCAGCGGGTTGCGACAGCAAATCAGGAATTTTCGTCAGCCACAAGCTCGAAGGTTGCGCCGTCGGCGTCAAGCCCCCCGTGCTTGACTGGGAACTGATTGATGAGACCATACACGTGGACGAATCGGCGATGCTCTACGCCCAGCGCCAATTTGCAACAAAGCACGGCTTTTTTATCGGCAATACTTCCGCCGCCTGCGCATCGGTAGCCGCTTCAATTCAATCGCGCACAAGCCGTCATCACAAAATTCTGACGATCGCCTACGACCACGGCCTCTGGTATGTCTGACGGTAGCAACTATACCAATCGTCAGCTCGCCCTCCAGAAGCAAAGGCAATTCCCTCAAACCATCACCGTCTTCGCCGCCCCCACGCTCGCCGTGACCTTGCCGATGACGGTCGCCGTTTCCCCTGCCTCAGCGAGAAATTTCAGGGCCGCTTCGACATCGGCCGGCGCCAGCACGAGCACGAAGCCGATACCGCAGTTGAAGGTGCGGTGCATTTCTGCATCCGGCAACTGACCCGCCTGCTGCAGCCAGTCGAACACGGCCGGCCGCTGCCAGCTGCCGGCGCGGATTTCAGCCGTCAGGCCGTCGGGAAACATGCGATGGGTGTTTTCGGTCAGGCCGCCACCCGTGATGTGCGCCATGCCCTTGAGCCCCAGCGTCTTCATCAGGGCCAGAATAGGCTTGACGTAGATGCGTGTCGGTTCGAGCAGCGCAGCGCCGAGCGTGAGGCCGGCGGCCGCACCGGGCACGTATTGCGCCAGCGGGGCGTTGATGTCGGCACCGGTCACTTCAATGACCTTGCGCACCAGTGAAAACCCGTTCGAATGCAGGCCGGACGATTGCAGGCCGACCAGCACGTCGCCGGCGCTGATGCCGGTGCCGTCGATGGCGCCGTGTTTTTCGACCACGCCGACGGCAAACCCGGCCAGATCATACTCATCGGGGATGAAGGCCTTGGGGTGTTCGGCCGTTTCGCCACCGATCAGGGCACAGCCGGCCTGTTCGCAGCCGGCGGCAATGCCCTTGATGACATCGGTAGCGACCGCCACATCCAGACGCTCGCAGACGTAATAATCGAGGAAAAACAGCGGCTCGGCGCCCTGCACCAGAATGTCGTTGACACTCATGGCCACCAGATCGATGCCGATGCTGTCGTGCTTGTTGAGGGCAAACGCCAGCTTGAGTTTGGTGCCGACGCCGTCGGTGCCGGCCACCAGCACCGGTTCTTTGTAGCGTTTGGGCAACTCGATGAGCGCACCAAAACCGCCGATGCCGGCCAGCACTTCGGGCCGCATGGTGCGTTTGGCATAGGGTTTGATGTTTTCGACCAGGGCGTCGCCAGCGTCGATGTCGACCCCGGCGGATCGGTAGGAAAGTCCGGACATGGCGTGGTGGAGGCGTAAGCCTGCTTTGAGATTTGGGCGTGAAAAGCTAAAGTAGCGGCTTTGGCTGACCGCGGCGCGCGCGTAGTATTACCTGAAATGACCTGAAAGGGTTCTAAATTTGACCTGCAACAGACCTTCATCGACTTCTGAATTCCAGACAGGCTCCATTTTAGCCCATCATGGCGAACTGGCCGGCTTCAAAACATTAACGCCCCCACGCAACCGCCACTCCGGACGCTGTCCTCCCCGATGAACCTGCTGAAGTCCGACCCAAACCAAACCCTGATCTGGGCCGCCATCGCCGTCCTGGCGGGGTATGTCGTCTATCAATTGGCGCCGGTGCTCACGCCCTTCCTGTCGGCGGCGGTTCTGGCTTACATGCTCAATCCGGGCGTCGACGCCTTCTGCCGGCGCGGCGTGCCGCGCTGGGCGGCAACCCTGCTCATGATCGTGCTGGTGCTGGCGATGGCCGTGCTACTGGTCCTCATCATCCTGCCGGTATTGCAGCAGGAAGTGCTGCATCTGCAACAGAAACTGCCGCAATTGCTCGGCCGGCTCAACCAACTGGTGGCACCCAAGCTGTCGCAATGGTTTGACCTGAAGACCGATTTCAGCGCCAATGCGCTGCGCAATCTGATCTCGTCCCAGTGGACCAGCGAAGACATCGTCACCACCGTGCTGCAATCGATCAAGGTTGGCGGGCTGGCACTGGCGGGCTGGATAGCCACTCTGTTTCTGGTGCCGATCGTGCTGTTTTATCTGCTCATCGACTGGTACCCGCTGCTCTCGCGCCTCGAAGGGGCCGTGCCGCGGCGCTGGCACAGCCAGGTGGTCGAGATGGCCGCCGAGATCGACGGCTTGCTGGCGCAGTTCCTGCGCGGCCAGTTGCTGGTGATGATCCTGCTGGCAGCGTATTACTCGGTTGCAC
Organism: Burkholderiales bacterium; assembly: GCA_947475815.1. Lineage (GTDB taxonomy): Bacteria > Pseudomonadota > Gammaproteobacteria > Burkholderiales > Burkholderiaceae_D > CANJOT01. The sequence goes on from CANJOT010000158.1 coordinate 4,713, forward strand.
TGGCGATCGCCGGTTTCGATGTCGCCCTGCCGGTGGGTCTGTTCACCGGCTTGCTGGCCTTCGTGCCCTATCTGGGCTTTTCGGTCGGGCTGCTGCTCGCCGTGCTGGCCGCGCTGTTGCAATTTACCGACGCCACCACCGGCCTGATCATCGTCGGGGTGATTTACGGAATTGGACAATTGCTCGAAACCTATGTGTTCACGCCACGACTGGTGGGCAACCGCATCGGCCTGCATCCGCTGGCGGTGATCTTTGCCTTGCTGGCCTTTGGCGAACTGTTCGGTTTTGCCGGCGTACTGCTGGCGCTGCCCGCCAGTGCCGCACTGCTGGTCGGCTTACGGCGCATCAAGGCGATGTATCTGGACAGCGACTGGTATCGGCGGCCCCCGACATGATGCAGCAGATGCTCCTCGACCTCGGCCCGCCGCCCGCGCCGACCTTCGACAACTTCGTTGCCAGCCGCAGCGCAGCCGCGCTGGCGGCACTGCGTGCCGTGGTCGCCGGCCAGGGCGAACGCAGCCTGCACCTCTGGGGAGAGCCGGGCTGCGGCCGCACCCACCTGCTGCGCGCCCTCGGGGCGCACAGCGACGCGCGCTACATTGCCTGCGGCAGCGAGGGGGTGCCCGACTTCAATGAAACGGTGCGCATCTGGTGTGTCGACGACGTCGAGTTGTGTGATGCCGACAACCAGATCCGCCTGTTCAATCTGATCAATGCCAGCCGTGCGAGGCCCGGCGGGTCGATCATTACCTCGGCCAGCGCAGCGCCCTTGCACCTCGCCCTGCCGGCCGAACGCGAAGACCTGCGCACGCGCCTGGGCTGGGGACCGGTGTATCGTCTCGAATTGCTCACCGATCCCGAAAAGCAGGCCGCCCTCGAACAACACGCCGCCGGTCGCGGACTGGTGCTCAGTGTCGACGTCGGACGCTATCTGATCAATCATTTCTCGCGCGACATGCCATCCTTGATGCAACTTGTCGATACACTGGACCGTTACGCGCTCAAGCAGCATCGTCAGATTACCCTGCCGCTGATCCGCGAATACGAACAACAAGAACGCATAGAACGCGAAAAACGGCTGCAGGGGCGCCTCGAATTTGGCGCCCAGGCATGAGTTATCCTCACGACTTCATGGATTGGACCTCTGGCAATTGAACGGCACGCATACTCCAACACAAAGTCACTCTCACTCCCCAAGCGGCTGGCGTCTGGCGCTGTTCGACCTCGATTACACACTGTTGCCGGTCGACAGTGACTATGAGTGGGGCGAATTCCTGGTGCGCGCCGGACAGGTCGATGGTGACCGGTACCGCGCCCGCAACGACGATTTTTTTGTTCAGTACAAGGCCGGCACGCTCGACATTTTCGAGTTCCTGGCCTTCAGCCTGGAACCGCTCGGACGCATCCCGCCGGCCGAACTGGCCGCCCTGCATGCGCGTTTTATGGCCGAAACCATCCGCCCGCACATGCATGACGCGGCGCGCGCACTCATCGCCCGGCATCGGGCTGCCGGGGATCTGTGCGCCGTGGTCACCGCCACCAATGCCTTCGTGACCGCACCGATTGCGCGTGCCTTCGGCATCGAGCACCTGATTGCCACCGTGCCGGCGCGTGAAAACGGCCGCTTCACCGGTGGCGTCCGTGGCACACCCTGTTTTCGAGAGGGTAAGATCACCCGCGTCAATGCCTGGCTCGAAAGCATGGGCCTGGACCTGGGCAGTTTTACCAGCAGTTGTTTTTACAGTGATTCGCGCAATGACCTGGCGCTGCTTGAACAGGTCTCCGATCCCGTCGCCACCAATGCCGATGACGCATTGAGCGAGATTGCCGCAAGCCGCGGCTGGCGTACCCTGAACCTGTTCAATGATCAAAGCACTGTTTCGTAAGATTTTCGGCCGCAAAGCCAAAGCCACCCCCGACGCCCACGCCAAAGCGGTCGTCAAACCCTCGGCGCGCAAGCGCGGCAAGGGTGGGCCACAGAGTTTTGGCCATGCCGACCACGGCATCAATCCAGCACTGGTGTCGCACAACGCCATCCGCGTCACACGCACCCTGCAGGAGGCCGGCTTTCTCGCCTTCCTGGTCGGTGGCGCCGTGCGCGACCTGCTGCTCGGGGTCAAACCGAAGGATTTCGACGTCGCCACCAACGCCACGCCCGAACAGATTCAAAGGCTGTTCCGGCGCGCGCGCATCATCGGCCGACGCTTTCAGCTGGTGCACGTGATGTTTGGCAATGACACCATCGAAGTGTCAACCTTTCGTGCCAACCAGCCGCAGGACGCCGAAACCGATGCCCACGGCCGTGTGCTGCGCGACAATGTCTTCGGCTCGCAGGAAGATGATGCCGCGCGGCGCGACTTCACCGTCAACGCGCTGTTTTATGACCCGGCCACGCAGATCGTGGTCGATTACCACAAGGGCATCCCCGACATCCGCGCCAAGACCATGCGCATGATCGGCGACCCGGAACGGCGTTACCGCGAAGACCCGGTGCGCATGCTGCGCGCGGTGCGTTTTGCCGCCAAGCTCGGTTTTACCATCGACACCGGCACACGCGAGCCGATCGCCCGCCTGGCCGAACTGATGGGCAATGTGCCGGCGGCGCGCCTGTTCGACGAAATGATGAAGCTGCTGTTCTCCGGCCACGCGCTGGAATGCCTGCGGCAGTTGCGCGCCGAAGGCCTGCATCACGGTTTGCTGCCGATGCTCGACGTCGTGCTCGAACAGCCGATGGGTGAACGGTTCATCACTCTGGCGCTGCAAAACACCGACGACCGCATCCATGCCGGGAAAACCACCTCGCCGAGCTTTCTGTTTGCCTGCCTGCTCTGGCATGAAGTCCTCAAACTCTGGCAGGAAGCCTTGGCGCGCGGCGAACACACCATCCCGGCTCTGGGTGCTGCCATGGACCGAGTGCTCGACCAGCAAACCGAAAAACTGGCCATTCAGCGCCGTTTCACGGCCGACATGCGCGAAATCTGGGGCCTGCAGCCACGGCTCGAGCGCCGCACCGGCCGTTCGCCCTATCGTGTGCTCGAACACCTGCGTTTTCGCGCCGCCTACGACTTTCTGCTGCTGCGTTGCGCCGCCGGCGAGGCCGATGCCGAACTGGGCGAGTGGTGGACCGAATTTATCGAAACCGACAGCGAGGGCCGCGAAATTCTGCTGACCCAGCAAACGCTGCGGGATACGGGTGCCGGACCGGCCAAACGCAAACGTCGCCGCCGCAAGCCGCTCGCGCCCGGTGCCGAGGGCGGCAGTGGCGGCGGTAGCACGGACAGCGGCGGAGTGTCCTCATGAGCGCCGCACCGCACCGCGTGCGGGCGTTCATTGGCGTCGGCGCCAATCTGGGCTTTTCGCGCGATGCCGTGCTCAATGCGCTACTCGACCTCGAGCGGTTGCCCGACAGCGAATTCATCGCTGCCTCATCGCTCTATCGCAGCACGCCGGTGGACGCCGAGGGTCCCGACTTCATCAACGCCGTGGCCGAGATCGAAACCGGCATGTCGGCAATCGATCTGCTGCATGCCCTGCTGGCCATCGAGAAGTCGCATGGCCGCGTACGCACCACACGCAACGCGCCGCGCACCCTCGACCTCGATTTGTTATTACATGGTGATACTGTCAGCAACACCGCCGAACTGACCCTGCCGCACGCGCGCCTGACCGAACGCGCCTTTGTGCTCATGCCCCTGCTGGAGATCGACCCCGGTTTGCAGATCCCGGGCGCCGGACCGGCCA
>CANJOT010000159.1 GCA_947475815.1 Burkholderiales bacterium
CCAGACGAATTTGTAGATGGCGCTGGCGGCATTGTCGAAGCGGTAGTCGGCAAACCCCTTGGCGACGTCGGCCTCGGTACGTTGCAGGATGCTGACGATCCAGCGGTCGGCGGTCGAGAATTCCAGCTCACCGCCGTCGGTGCCATTGTCCTTGCCCTCAGTGTTCATGAGCACGAAACGCGTGGCGTTCCAGAGCTTGTTGCAGAAGTTGCGGTAACCCTCACAGCGGCCCAGATCAAAGTTGAGTGTGCGCGCGAACGTGGCCAGCGAGGCAAAGGTGAAGCGCAGCGCATCGGCACCATAGGAGGCGATACCGTCCGGGTAGTTTTTACGGAGGTATTTCTCGACCTTCTGTTTGTGCGCCGCCAGCATCAGGCCCTGTGTGGATTTGGCCAGCAGATCGGCTGCGCTGATGCCGTCGATCAGGTCGAGCGGGTCGAGGGTGTTGCCCTTGGACTTGGACATTTTCTGGCCCTCGGCGTCGCGCACCAGAGCATTGATGTACACGTCGTGGAAGGGCACGCGGTCGGTGAACTGCAGGCTCATCATGATCATCCGCGCGACCCAGAAGAAAATGATGTCAAAGCCGGTCACCAGCACCGAACTCGGCAAGAAGGCCTTGAGGTCGGGCGTGTCCTGTGGCCAGCCGAGCGTGGTGAAGGGCACCAGCGCCGAGCTGAACCAGGTGTCGAGCACATCTTCGTCACGGCGCAGCTTGCCGTGAAAACCGGCCGCCAGCGCCTGAGCCTGCGCCTCGGCTTCGCTGCGCGCAACGTAGATCGTGCCGGCATCGTCATACCAAGCCGGAATCTGGTGGCCCCACCAGAGCTGGCGTGAGATGCACCAGTCCTGAATGTTTTCAAGCCAGTGGTTGTAGGTGGTGGTCCAGTGTTCCGGATGGAATTTGACATCGCCATTGGCGACCGCATCGAGGCCTCGTTTGGCCATGCCGTCCATTTTTACGAACCACTGGTCGGTCAGCATCGGCTCGATAATCGCCTGCGTGCGGCCCGAGCGCGGCACTTTCAGTTTGTGCGGCTTGACCTGCACCAGCAGGCCCTGAGCCGTCAGGTCATCGACAATTTTCTGGCGTGCGACAAAACGGTCCAGACCGCGGTAGGCCTCGGGCATGTCGTCGCTCACTTTGGCGTCGAGCGTCAGCATGCTGATGGCGGCGAGATTGTGGCGCTGGCCAACAGCCCAGTCGTTGAAGTCGTGCGCCGGTGTGATTTTCACGCAGCCGGTGCCAAAGCTGCTGTCGACATAACTGTCGGCGATCACCGGGATGGTGCGGCCGGTAAGCGGTAGCTGCACCTGCCTGCCGACCAGGTCGCGGTAGCGTTCGTCGTCCGGATTGACGGCCACGGCGACGTCGCCGAGCATGGTTTCGGGCCGGGTGGTGGCGACCACCAGCGCACCGCTGCCATCGGCATACGGGTAGGAAATCTCCCACATCTTGCCGTCTTCTTCCTCGCTTTCGACTTCGAGGTCGGAGACCGCCGTGCCGAGCACCGGATCCCAGTTGACCAGGCGTTTGCCGCGGTAGATCAGGCCCTGCTCATGCAGACGCACGAACACTTCGAGCACGGCGCGCGACATGGTCGCGTCCATGGTGAAGTAGCCGCCCTTCTGGCCCTCGGTGTCGGCATAGGTCCAGTTGCACGAACCGCCCAGACGGCGCAACTGGCCGGTGATGGTCGAGCCCGACTGCTGTTTCCACTGCCAGACGCGTTCAAGAAATTTTTCGCGGCCCAGATCGTGGCGGGTTTTGCCCTCGGCCTGCAACTGGCGTTCAACGACGATCTGTGTGGCGATGCCGGCATGGTCGGTGCCGACGATCCAGTTGGTGTTGTGGCCACGCATGCGGTGGTAGCGGATCAGCGCATCCATCAGGGTCTGCTGGAAAGCATGACCCATGTGCAGGGTGCCGGTTACGTTGGGCGGCGGCAGCTGGATGCTGTAGGACGGCTGTTCCGGGTGCGGCTTGGCGGTTTCTTTGAAATAACCACGCGATTCCCAGAGCGGATACCAGCGCGCCTCGATGGCGTGCGGCTCGAAACTCTTGCCGAGTTCGTTCGGTGCGGCGGCATCGGCCACGGCGGCAGGGGTGTTGGTGGGCGTTGGGGAGGTCATGCGTGGTCTGCTTTGCAAGAATCGCGGAAGTGGCGATTTTAGCCTGTTCGGCAGGGCTAGTCCGGGCTTTGCGGTGCTGGGGGCGTCGTTTGTGTGTTCGGCCCGGGCATTACGGGTGCCGCCCGCTTACCTGTGTGGGCGCATCAGTGCGGCGGCTGCTCGTGCGGGACGTCGTGCAGGGCGCGGTCGATGCTGTCGGCCACGAGACCATGCAGACTGTCGCGGATCTCAAGGCGCATGTTGTCCATGGCCAGACTCAGGATCGGTTCGAGCTGCTGGTCCAGACATTCGCGGATGATGTCATGCAGGCGTGACTGCAGGTCATCGAGCACAGTCTGGCGCAGGCGCTCGACCAGTACAGCGCGTTCTTCGTCGCTCAAGTCCCGGACTATGGCCGGTGCGGCCTCGGGTGTGGGTGGCGGCAAATCGTTTGCGTTGACCGCGGGCAGGCGCCCGGGGCGCAACACGCGCGTGAGCACTGGCAGATCGTCTTGGTGCGCGGGGGTGTTCACGGTGTTCATGGTCATTGAACCTTGGACTGATCGTGGTGAGTCAGGGTGTAACCGCGGTCTTTGTAAAACTTCCAGCGCTGCCGGCCGGCTTCGCGGTCGGCCGCATCGGGGGTGACGACCTCGATGAGGCGCTCGAAGCGGGCAAACAAGGGCGGCCAGTCACGGTCGAGATTGACCAGTACTTCATGATGCGGCAGCTCGATCTGCTCCGTGCTGCCGAGCAGCAGAATGGGCGTCACCGCCGCCAGCTTGTCGCCGGCATGGCAGTGTGGCAGGAAGTCCGTCTCCGAGAAGGTCCAGAGGTGACGGTCGATATCGGCCAGCAGGGCGGCGTCGGTGCAGTACAGCACCAGCTTCTTGCGCGCCGCCCGTGCCTTGCGCGCCAGGCGGCACACATAGGTATGCTTGTCTGGCGCGTTGAAGTGAAAGTCGATATCGACCATGGATGCTCGTTAGCCGGCGCGAGCCTTGAGGAACTCGGTCAGCAGGGGCACCGGCCGGCCGGTCGAGCCCTTGAGCGCGCCGCTTTTCCAGGCGGTGCCGGCGATATCAAGGTGCGCCCACTTGTAGTTCTTGGTGTAGCGCGCCAGAAAGCAGGCGGCCGTGATGCTGCCCGCCGGTCGCCCGCCCACGTTGGCCATGTCGGCAAAATTGGATTTGAGCGCATCCTGATAATCGTCGTCCAGTGGCATGCGCCAGGCCGGGTCGCCGGCATTGCGGCCGGCCTGGCAGATCTCGTCGGCCAGTGCGTCATCCGGCGAGAACAGGCCGCTGTTGACACTGCCCAGGGCAATCACGCAGGCGCCCGTCAGCGTCGCGATGTCGATCACCGCCGCCGGCTTGAAGCGTTCGGCATAGGTCAGCGCATCACACAGGATGAGCCGGCCTTCGGCGTCCGTGTTGAGGATTTCGATGGTCTGGCCCGACATGCTGGTGACGATGTCACCCGGCTTGATGGCGATGCCCGAAGGCATGTTTTCAGTCGCCGGGATAATGCCGATGACGTTGATGGCCAGTTGCATTTCGGCGACGGCACGCAGCGTGCCGAGCACGGAGGCGGCGCCGCACATGTCGAATTTCATCTCGTCCATGCCTTCACCCGGCTTGAGCGAGATGCCGCCGGTATCAAAGGTGACGCCCTTGCCGACCAGTACCACCGGTGCGCTTTTGGCACCAGCGCCGTTGTAGCGCAGCACGATCAGCTTGGGGGGTTCGACGGAGCCGCGGGCCACAGACAACAGGGACCCCATTTTCAGGGCCTCCATCTGGCGGCGCTCGAGCACTTCGATCTTCAGGCCCCATTCGCGGCCGATGGTGCGCGCGGCCTGGGCGAGGTAGGTTGGGGTGCAGATGTTGGCAGGCAGGTTGCCCAGTGTCTTGGCCAGGTCGGTGCCATTGGCCAGTGCCACCCCTTCGGCCAGACCGCGGCCGGCGGCACGCTGGTCGGCCTTGTCGACCGTGAACGTGAGCTTGCGCAGGGTGGCCGGATCTTCCTTGCGGCTTTTGGTCTGATCGTAGCGGTAGGCGGTTTCGCGGGCGATGGTGACCGCGGCGCGGATCTTGTCGGCCAGCGAACGTTCTCCCACCGGGATTTCGGCCAGCGTGACCATGGCATCGGTTGCGGCGCTGGTGGCGATCGCCTTGAAGGCGGCGCGCAGCACTTCGGCGTAGGTTTTGTCGTTCAGTTCAGCGGCCTTGCCCAGACCCACCAGCAACACGCGCTCGGACAGAACACCGGTGACACCATGCAGCATCAGGGCGGTGCCGCGCTTGCCGGTCATGTCGCCACGGCGCACGATGGCCCCCAAGGCACCCTGCGCGGCTGCATCGGCCAGCGTGGCCGAGGGTGCGAGTTTTTTGTCGGCATACACGCCGACAACAATGCAGGCAGACTTGAGCTTCTCCGGCGAACCGGCTTTTATGCTAAATTCCATCGGGCTTTCCTCTAGTCGGTGACGTGGCCGATTATATAGCCTCAGGTGCGCTAGTCAGCGTGCCCGTGTTTCACGTATTTCACGAGTTGCCTGTTCCAGCCGTTTTTTTGCGGCTCTTTCGAGCGGCCCCGCCATTCCCGCACTGACTTTCCCTGCACCTGTTCTGACCGGATGATCTTCAGACGTTCCTTCCTCAGCGAACTGGCCAATTCGGCCAGCGCCGTTTTTATTGCCCTGCTGACCATCGTGCTGACCATCGCACTGGTGCGTTTCCTTGGCCAGGCGGCCAATGGCGATGTGGCCAATGAAGCGGTGGTGGCGCTCATCACCTTCGCGGCGCTCAACAATCTCGCGGTGTTGCTGCAGTTGACGGTGTTCATCGCCGTGCTGCTGGTGCTCACGCGCATGTGGCGCGATGGTGAGATGGTGGTCTGGCTGTCCTCGGGCGTCGGCCTGTCGCGCTGGGTCAAGCCGATACTCATGTTCGCCCTGCCGGTGATGCTGGTGGTCGCCATGTTCAGTCTGCTGGTGGCCCCCTGGGCATCGCGTCAGGCCAGCGAATTCAAGGCGCGTTTCGAGCAGCGCAACGATGTGTCGCGCGTGGCACCCGGCCAGTTTCGCGAGTCGGCCGATGGCTCGCGGGTGTTTTTTGTCGAAGGCCTGAGCGATGACCTGGCGCATGTGCGCAATGTTTTCGTGGCCAGTTTGGTGCACGGCAAGCTCGGTGTGATGGTGTCGCAGTCGGGGCGCATGGAAATGCAGGCCAATGGTGACCAGTTTCTGGTGCTCGAGAACGGCCGGCGCTATGAAGGCACGGCCGGCATGCCCGATTACAAGATCGTCAACTTTGACCAATACGGGGTACGGACCGAGGCGGCACTGCCCAACTTTGCCGCCGATGCGTCGACCCGCGTCAAATCGACCTGGGAGCTGATGACCGATCGTTCGGCCAACAACCTCGGTGAACTGGTCTGGCGCCTTGGCCTGCCGCTGTCCGTGCTCAGCTTGGCTCTGCTGGCGCTGCCGCTGTCGTTTGTTAATCCGCGTGCCGGCCGCTCGGCCAATCTCATCATGGCACTGCTGGTCTATTTCACCTACAGCAACGCCCTGACCATCATCCAGAACTGGACCGCGCGCGGCAACCTGCCGTTCGCCCTGACCTGGTGGATTCTGCATGTCGCCGTGCTGGGTCTGGCTGCGGTCCTGTTGTGGTGGCGTGTCCACCTGCATCGCAGCATGGGTGCGTTTGCGGTGGCGCTGTTCCGGCCGGCACGTGTGCCGCCGCTGACCGATGAAGGGTCGGCCCGACCGTGAGCATCGTTCAAAAATATCTCAACCGGCAGATTCTCAGCGCCATTGGCTTTGTGCTGCTGGCCTTCATCAGCCTGTTCCTGTTTTTTGATCTGGTCGGCGAACTGGGGGACGTCGGTCGCGATGGTTACCGCTTTGAAGACGCCATCGTCATTGTGCTGCTGGGCGTGCCGGCGCGCGTGTATGAACTGTTGCCCATCGCCGCGCTGATCGGCACCATCTACGCGCTGGCACAACTGGCTGCCAATTCCGAATTCACCATTCTGCGCGTCTCGGGCCTGTCGACCATGCGCGCCGCTGGCATGGTGTTGCTGCCGGGGGTATTTCTGGTGATCACGACGTTTTTTGTCGGCGAGGTGGTGGTCACGCGCGCCGAGGCGATTACCCAGGCGGTGCAGGCCAAAATTCGTGGCACGCATCTGGTTCAGGCCTTCCGCTCGGGCTTGTGGGTCAAGGACCGGATTGCCGACAACAACGGCGCGTTCCTGACCCGGTTTGTCAATATCGGCGAGATGCGGGCTGATGCCGGGATACTCAACGTCAAGATCTACGAGTTCGATAGCCTGCTGCGCCTGCGCCGCATCAGTTTTGCCGCGCGCGGGGAGTTTGTCGCGCCCGATTCATGGCGGCTCGCCGATGTGGTTGAAACCCGCTTTGGCGTGGCGGCCAGCGGTTCCACCATACCGACCGGCACCGTGGTTGAGAAACACGCCGAAAGCATGTGGTACTCGGAACTCAATCCCGGTCTGCTGCGCGTCTTGCAGGTGGCACCCGAGCGCATGGGTGCCGGCAACCTCGGCCAGTACATCCAGCACCTTGAGGAAAACCGGCAAAAAACCGACCGTTATCAGACCGCCTTCTGGAAGAAGATCATCTACCCGTTTGCCGTGCTGGTGATGATGGCGCTGGCCCTGCCGTTTGCCTACCTGCAGGTCCGCACCGGCGGCATCAGTCTGAAAATTTTCGCTGGCATCATGCTGGGCATTGGTTTTTACCTGCTCAACAACCTGTTCTCGCATCTGGGCCTGATCAATACCTGGCCGCCCCTCGTGTCAGCGGCCCTGCCCAGTCTGGTCGCGCTGGCCGCGGCCATGGCCGGTTTGCGCTGGGTGGAGCGGCACTGATGGCCGTGCGTGCGCTCATCCTGTTTGCCCACGGTTCGCGCGATGCGCGCTGGGCCGAGCCGTTCGAGCGGGTGCGCGCCCTTGTGACCGCGGCGGCCGGCGAGACGCGCGTGGAACTCGCCTATCTCGAGCTGATGTCGCCGGATCTTGCGGCGGTGCTGGAGTCGGTCGTGAGCAGCGGCATCATCCGCATCGACATCGTACCCTTGTTTCTGGGTCAGGGCGGGCATCTGCGACGCGACCTGCCGGCACTGGTTGCGGGCTTGCAGGCGGCCCATCCGGGCGTCGACATCCGCTGCGCACCCGCCGCCGGTGAGGACCCCGGTGTGCTGGCCGCGCTGGCGAGCTACTGTCTGCAGACTGCGCGTTAGCGGATGCGGCTGGCCAGCGTGCTGGCCGCGCCGGTATAACTGGCGGGCGTCATGGCAAGCAGACGCTTTTTTTCTTCCTCGGGAATCGCCAGCGTGCTGATGAAGGCCTGCAGCGCCTCGCGTGAAATGCCCTTGCCGCGCGTCAGTTCCTTGAGTTGTTCATAGGGGTTGGCAATGCCATGGCGACGCATGACGGTTTGCACCGGTTCGGCCAATATTTCCCAGCAATCGTCGAGATCGGCGGCGAGGCGTTCGGCATTCACTTCAAGCTTGTTCAGGCCGCGCTCGCACGAGTCATAGGCGAGCAGGCTGTAGCCGAAGGCCACGCCGACATTGCGCAATACCGTTGAGTCGGTCAGGTCACGCTGCCAGCGCGACACCGGCAATTTTTCGGCAAGGTGTTTGAGCAGCGCGTTGGCCAGACCGAGGTTGCCTTCGGAGTTTTCAAAGTCGATCGGATTGACCTTGTGCGGCATGGTCGACGAGCCGATCTCGCCAGCCTTGAGACGCTGCTTGAAATAGCCGATCGACACATAACCCCAGATGTCGCGGTTCAGGTCGAGCAGAATGGTGTTGGTGCGTGCGATGGCGTCAAACAGTTCGGCCATCCAGTCGTGTGGCTCGATCTGGATGGTGTAGGGGTTGAACACCAGACCCAGATCCTGCTCGATGACGCGGCGTGAAAACGCCTCCCAGTCGTAGTCGGGCCAGGCTGACAGGTGGGCATTGAAGTTGCCGACCGCGCCGTTCATCTTGGCGAGAACGGGCACACTTTCAATGCGCTCAATGGCACGGGCCAGACGGGCGGCTACGTTGGCCATCTCCTTGCCCAGCGTGGTCGGGCTGGCGGGCTGTCCATGGGTGCGCGCGAGCATCGGCAGGGCAGCGTGTTCGTGCGCCAGCATCACCAGTTTGGCGTGCAGGCGGCGCAGTGCCGGCAGCAGCACCTCGTCGCGCCCAGCCTTGAGCATCAGGCCGTGCGAGGTATTGTTGATGTCTTCCGACGTGCAGGCAAAGTGGATGAATTCGGCGGTTGCCGCCAGTTCGGCGGCGATGTCTGCCGGTGC
>CANJOT010000160.1 GCA_947475815.1 Burkholderiales bacterium
GCGGCTATCGCCAATCGCGGTAAGCAGCTCAGCGCGGTCGGCAACGATTTCACCGCGAAAGCCGACCTTGAACAGGGTCGACTGCATCAACTTGGCAACTGGATCGTTGTCTTCGAGGATAAATACGACGTCGGGGGACATACTCATTTGTGCTCCTGATTTCTTTATTGTTATCGTGTGCAGACTTGCACGGTAAGTGCCACAGGTTGACGCTAGCGCGGCGTATCCGACTCCATGCCAGAGGTGGCATCGAGCAGGCTGTTGATATGGGTAATCAGTTCTTTCATGCGTACCGGTTTGCTCAGATAATCGTCGGCACCAGCCGTCAGACACTCGTGAATCTGCGAACGTGAAGCGAGTGCCGTCACGGCGAGGATGGGCAGGCGCACCAGCGCCGGGTTGGCACGCAGATGGCGCATCGCTTCGAAACCATCCATCTCCGGCATCTGGATGTCCATGACCACCAGATCCGGACAATCGCGCGCCACCGCCTCGATGGCTTCACGACCATTGAAGGCACAGCTGACACGAAACCCATGCAGGCCCAGATACTCCTGAAACATTTCTGATGTGATCCGGTTGTCCTCAACCACCAGCACGTGTCGTTGCGCACGGTCAGGCAGTTGCGCATCGGCGGCAATCGTCATGATCCAACTCCTGGGAGATAAAAGGTCGAACTCATGCTTCGCTCCGGGATGGGGTCAGCGGCAACTCAAGACAAAAGGACGAACCTTCACCGGGCTTGCTGATGACACGAATGTGCCCGGACAAGTTTTCGGCCAGCCCCTGCGACAGGGCCAGTCCGAGGCCGCTGCCATCATGTTTGCGGTCGAGGCCAGCGTCGAGCTGCACGAAGGGCTTGAAGAGCTTGCCAAGGTCTGCGGCACTGATGCCGATCCCGCTGTCGACCACGGTGAACTGCATGTTCGTGCTGGTGAAGGTCACTTCAAGCCTGATGCGGCCACCCTCGGGTGTGAACTTGACGGCATTGCTGAGCAGGTTGAGCAGAATCTGGCGCAGCCAGCGCTCATCGGACTCGAACAGGGGTGCGCCAGGCCTCACCGAATAATCGAGCCGGATCGCCTTCTTGCTGACCGACGCCTCCATCACCTGCAGGCACGAACGCGCCACCAGATCCGCATTAATCAGGCCGATTTCAGCAGTGAGCTTGCCACCCTGCAGCTTGACCATGTCGAGCACATCGGACACCAGCGCGAGCAGATGATCGCCGCTTGCACGGATGCGATCCAGACCGCGGCGCTGCAGGACGTTCAGCGTGCCATAGGTTTCTTCCTCACACAACGCTTCGGCATAACCGAGGATGGAGGTCAGTGGGGTGCGCAACTCGTGACTCATGCTGGCCATGAACAGACTCTTGGCAGCGTTGGCTTCTTCAGCCAGGGCACGGCTTTGCCTGAGTTCGATCATGTTCCTTTCGATACGATGCAGCATGCGCGTGGCGCCGATGGCAACCAACACAAGCACGGCGGCAAAAATGAGGTAAAACTGCAGATAACTGTACATGCGCGCTCTATAGTCGGCAAGCGCCTCATCAAGTGAGACACCGACGAGCACGATCAGCGGATAGCCGGCAATGCGCATCCAGACGTTGCGGCGCTCGACCTGATCGATTTCGCTGCGCCCGACCAGCAGGCCCGAATCAGCGCCGCGGACAGCCTGAAACAGTGGCGAGGTGGCCACGTTGAGCTGGCTGCCTGTCATCTCGACTCCAGAACCACCGCCGCGCACGCGGATCACGCCATCGTTGCCGATCAGCGCAATGACGCCACTGGCGCCAACATTGACATTCTGATACACACGCGTGAAGGTGTGCGGATCAACCGACACGACCACCACGCCGCCAAAGCTGCCGTCTGGTTTGTTGATGCGACCGGTCAGCTGGATCGACCATTTGCCCCTGGCGCGCCCCTTGACCGGGCGGCTGACAAATACCTTGCCCTTGAGGTCATTGTCGACATGGACGCGGAAATGCTCGCGATCGGTCAGATCAACACGGCTGAAATCGGGCACGGTGCTGGCAATTAAAATGCCCTTTTCGTTGATGATGCCGATCTGGTTGAAATGACGGTCGTCAATTTCCCCGCGACGCACGAGGTTGGCCAGGTCAAGGCGCTCGCCGCGCTCTTCGTAACGCGAACGGACAAAACGCACGACCTGCTCGGCACTGCTGAGAATCGAGCGGGTATGCGCCTCAAGAGATTGGGCAAGGTTGGCGTTGCCCTGATCGATGGAGACCTCTTCATGCCTGCGCTCTTCGAACGCCCTCCAGGAGGTCAGCATGGAAAATGTCAGCAGCAGCGCAATAGCGAACAACCAGACAGTGAATATCTGGTGCCCCGTGGAGAGCCGCTCTGTCCGCTCTAAGAAACCACGCCACAGCTTCATGCCCGGCAGCTTCACGATGTCTGCCCGCGCTGGCGATGCGGGGCGCACCGGCCGGCCAACGGCGTCGACATGCGACTGACGGATTTACTTTTCACGCCTGCTCCTGTTTACAATCATTGCCTGTCGTCACTGGGTCTTTTGATGATTTGGGCGAGTATAAAGAAGTCGACGCCATGGATTCGTAAAGAATGATTAAGAAAAATAAATTCAAGTTTACAAAAAACGCTACCAGCACGACCTAGCCGGGGGGCTGCCTGCTGACCTGAAACAGGCGCGGACGGCGCGCGTCAACACGGATACGCAAAGTGGACCGTTCCATGCCCGATGCGGCAACGGGCTGCGGCCCCGGGGCCACGCGGGTAAAGTTGGCGATCACCTTGCCGCCAGCGTCGCGCAAGGGCTGATCCTGACGCGCTAGCGCGCCGGCACCGTGCAGCAGCAACACCTCGCCGCCAAACCCGCGGCACAACTCGCGCAACATGCTTTTGAATTCCTGATAGCCATCGCGGCCGACACGGCGCGGCCGCAGTTCAAACTGTGGATCGGCGTTGACCAGAATGACCAGGCCGGCCAGCCGCGCGCGCTGGGCCGCCTGAAAGGCGCGCTCAAGCCAGGCGCGGCTGGCGATGGCACGATCGTCAAATTCGGCGTTGCGGCCAGCGTCGATGCGAAAATTGTTGTTGCGGCCCGGCAGATTCAGACCAACAAACATCACTGGCCCGGTGATCCAGCGGACGTTTTCCGGGTAAGCCCGGTATTTCGCCATTTCGCTTTGACGCGTCACGGCCAGGCGCTCCTGACCGAGGGCGGCATCGCCATCGAAGAACAGTTCGCGCAAGCGCGTCAGGCGCTCGAGCGCATCGAAGCCGCCAGCTGCAGCGCTGTCGCAATCGAGCCAGTCGCTGTTACCGGGCACAAGGACCAGGGCTTTGCGGCTAGTTGCCAGCAGGGCCTTGCGCTGCTCGTAGAGGGCGTCGCTGCACAATTCATTGCGGCCCTTCACGTTGCCGCTGTGCAATATAAAGCGCGCGTCACCGGTATCGAAGGTCTCGAGCAGGTGCAAGGCCGCTTTTTCGTCCGCGACATCCGCGGGCAAATCGCCGACAAACACGAAGCTGAAGCGCGCCGGCGTCAGGGCCCTGCCCTGCGCCCACAGGCTGCCCGGCAAACTACCCATCAGTGCCAGCCATACCAGCCCGCCAGCAATCCGGCGTAAGCTCATTGCGGCTCCACGTCCAGACGCTTGAGCTGGTATAGCACCTCGAGGGCCTCGCGCGGCGACAGGGCATCGGGATCGATGCCGGCCAAGGCCTCGGCCAGCGGATGGGCGGCAGGCAGCGCGACCGCGGTTTGCGTGACGGAGGGACCGCGCAGTGCATCAAACAAATCGGGCTGGTTGTTGCGCTGGCTGGCCTCGCTCTCCAGTTCGCCCAGACGTTTGCGCGCCGCGCGGATGACGCTCTGCGGTACACCGGCCAGACGCGCCACCTGCAGGCCATAACTCTGGCTGGCGGGCCCCTCCTGAACGGCATGCAGGAAGACGATCTGATCGTGGTGCTCCACCGCCGAGAGATGCACATTCGCGACCGGCGGAAATTCCAGCGCCAGCTGGGTCAGCTCAAAATAATGGGTAGCAAACAGCGTCAGGCAACGGTTGTGCTCGATCAGTCGGCGCGCAATCGCCCAGGCCAGCGCAAGGCCATCAAAGGTCGAGGTGCCGCGGCCAATCTCGTCCATCAGCACCAGGCTTTGTTCACCGGCCTGATTGAGGATGGCGGCGGCTTCGGTCATCTCGACCATGAAGGTCGAGCGCCCGCCGGCCAGATCGTCGGACGCGCCGATGCGCGTAAAAATCCGGTCCAGCGGACCAATCCGCGCACGGTTCGCCGGCACGAAACTGCCGCAGCAGGCGAGCAGCGCAATCAGCGCGGTCTGGCGCATGAAGGTTGACTTGCCGCCCATGTTGGGGCCGGTGATAAGCAGCAGGCGGCGCTGCGCATGCAGCACGCAGTCATTGGCGACAAAGGCCGTGCCGCGGTCGCGGATCTGCTGCTCGACCACCGGATGGCGGCCGGCATCGATGTACAGGCCGGGCTCGTCGACCAGTTCGGGGCGACACCAGCTCAAGGCCTGACCGCGTTCGGCCAGCGCGCACAGCACATCGAGCGTGGCCAGTGCGCTGGCGACCACTTGCAGGGCGGCGACCTCGGGCAGCAGGCCATCGAGCAGGCGCTCATACAGCACGCGTTCGCGCATCAGGGCGCGGTCCTGCGCCGACAAGGCCTTGTCTTCGAAGGCCTTGAGTTCGGGCGTAATGTAGCGCTCGGCATTTTTCAGGGTCTGGCGGCGGCGGTAGTCATCGGGCACCTTGTCGGCCTGACCGTTGGTCACCTCGATGTAAAAACCATGCACACGATTGTATTCAACACGCAGATTGCTGATGCCGGTGCGCTGGCGTTCACGCGCTTCCAGCTCAACCAGAAACGCACCGGCGTTTTCGGACAGGGCACGCAACTCATCGAGTTCGGCATCGTGGCCGGGCGCGATCACACCGCCGTCGCGTACCATGGCCGCCGGGGCATCCATGACGGCGGCCTGCAGCAACGCGGTGGCGGCGAGCGGCACGAGCAGTTGCGCATGCACCTGCTGCAGCAGCGGGTTGAGATGCACAGCGGCGGCGAGGGTTTCGGCCACCACCGGCAGGCCACGCAAGGTGTCGCGCAAAGCCGACAGATCGCGCGGGCGGGCGTTGCGCAGAGCGATGCGCGCCGTGATACGCTCCACATCCGCCACGGCGCGCAGGCAGGTGCGCACCGCCGCATGGTGCGTCTGGCTCGGGCCGTACTGCTGCAGAGCCTCGATGGCCAGACTGCGCTGCAACGGCACGGCGCGCTCGCGCAAGGGATGATGCAGCCAGTGGCGCAGCAGGCGGCTGCCCATGTTGGTGGCGCAGACATCGAGCAGCGACAGCAAGGTCGGGCCGGACACCTCGCGTTCACTGGCGCGCAGGGTCTCGCTGATTTCGAGATTGCGGCGTGTGGCCGCGTCAAGGGCAACGTAGCGGCTCTCGTTTTCCACCTGCACCGACATGACGTGGGCGAGGGTCTGACCCTGAGTCTGAACCGCATAGGCCAGCAGGGCACCGACCGCGCCGAGGGCGGCGTGCAGACCATCGCAGCCATGCCCGGCGAGTTCGCTCACCCCGAGCTGACGCGCCAGTGCCGCACCACCGGCGGCCGGCTCAAACTGCCAGGCCGGCAGACGTGTGAGCGGCAAACGCAGATGCAAATCGGTCAACAGGTTCTGAATCGCCGTTGGCGTGTCGTCGACATCGGGAAACAGCACCTCGGCCGGCCGCAGGCGCTCAAACTCCTGCGCCAGCAGAGCGGGCGCGCACTCGGCCAGGCGCAAGGCGCCGCTGGCCAGATTGAGCCAGGCCAGGCCGACCAGCAGCGGCTGGCCGCGCGCCGGTTTGGGAAACGCCAGCGCCAGCAGCAGGTTATCGGTCTTATCGGACAGCAGGCCGGCTTCGGTCAGGGTGCCGGGCGTGACGATGCGCACCACCTTGCGCTCGACCGGCCCCTTGGAGGTGGCCGGGTCGCCGATCTGCTCGCAGATGGCCACCGATTCACCGAGCTTGATCAGTTTGGCCAGATACTGGTCAACGGCATGAAACGGCACGCCCGCCATGCGCACTGGCGCCCCGCCCGACTGCCCGCGCGCGGTCAGGGTGATGTCGAGCAGCCGCGCGGCGCGCTCGGCGTCGTCGTGGAACAGCTCGTAGAAATCCCCCATGCGATAAAACAGCAGGATGTCGGGGTGTTCGGCCTTCAGACGCAGGTACTGCTGCATCATCGGCGTGTGCGGTGGGCTTGCTACGGCTTTTCCATCGTTATTCATAGTGCAAACGGTTGATGCTGTCCGGTGTTGTCCAGTAGAATCCAGCCATTAAGCGTAGGTTAACCGTAGGTATAAGAATCTGGAGTCTGCTCATGGGAAAGGTTTTTTCAGCGTTTACGGTCAAGGCCATTGAGATGGCGAAGGACGTGACTTTAACAGAGCAAATATCGCGAGGGCTACGCCTGGTCGCTGGTAAGTCAGCCCGCACCTGGGTGTACCGCTATGATTGGGAGGCGAGGCAGCGGCAGGTGACATTAGGCAGTTGGCCGACGATGGGCATTGCGGAGGCTCGCAGGCGGTTTGCCGAATTGAAAGCTGGTCGCAAGAGCGGCGTGGATCCTGCCGCGGTTAAAGGGGGCTTGAAACTGCCCCCAACTGAGCGCGCCACCGTGGAGGAGCTTTGTGAGTCGTTTATCACAGAGCACGTCGAAAAGTCTCGAAACTCAAAGAGCGCAGCGGAGGCTCGTCGTTTAATCGCGAAGCGCGTGATCCCGGTGTTGGGGGGGCGGATTGCGGAGACCATTACGGTTCCAGATGCAGTTTCTTTTCTAACTGGCGTACGAAATGAGTCGCTCGCGGCAGCGAGAGTCTTGCGGGGGGAGCTACGCGGAGTCTGGCGGCATGCATTGGAAGCAGGTCGCGTGACAGGTAGCAACCCATTTTCCGACATTATGAAGGGGCGGCTACCGCAAATTCGGCGGAAGCGTTACCTAGACGATTCTGAACTGCGCCAATGGTTTTCTTGGTTGCCCAACTCGCGCATTAGCAGCGACCTACAAGATGCGCTTCAGATGATCCTGCACACTGCGTGTAGGCCAGGCGAGGTTATTGGATTGTCGTGGTCTGCGGTCGATCTCAGATCGGGTGTTTTGACCCTCCACCAGACAAAAGCAGATGCGCCCCGGACAGTGGTATTGCCGAACGCCGCAATAGATATTCTCCAGCGCAGAAGGCATGGCGCTGAGGTGGGAGCAGAATGGGTGTTTCCATCCCCTCTGCCGGGACATCATATGCGGCAGCATGCGTTAGTCTGGGCTGTCAGCAAATATCGCCACGAGGTTCTTATCCCTGAATGGACTTCGCACGATCTAAGGCGAACGGCACGCACGGGCATGGCGCGCCTTGGCATACCAGATGCCGTGGGAGAGGCAGCGTTAGGACACATCAAGGGTGGTGTTGCGGGAACATACGACCTGCATCGCTACCAGGCAGAGGTGGGCGAGGCTCTGGCGCTCTGGAGTCGGCACTTGGACGCGTTACAGACAAATAACGTGGTGGCCTTGCGAGGTGGGAAATGAGTCGGTTGTTCGGTCCTGAGAAACAGGATGGTCAATGGCCAAAATTCAGCGATGTTCGAGAAAAAGAGCTAGGCGAAGTATTTTTTTCTGATGACTTGATTGAAGAGTTACGTCGAATCAAAGCCGAATACTCATATCAATTTGAGCGGCCCATAAAGAAATTAGTAGGCGATGCCGGAGCGGTTGAAAAAGCCAATAAGCATTTAAAGATAGCCTTGCAGTCCATAGGTAAAGTAACTGGGCTTCCTTGCATAGCATATAGTGGCATTTACGAAGCAATAAGACGGGATTTACCAGAATGCAAGAAGTGGGAAGACATGATCAAAAAGCAGAAGAAAGGGCGCCCGAAGGACCTTTTAAAACGATGGGCGGAGCAGGAGGTGGCCGCGCTATTTAAATCCTTCAAAATAGATTACAATCTAAGGTCTGACCATGAGGATGCACGCAACCCCAAAGAGACGCCGGCTAACCTAGCCGTGCGTGCTGTCTTGGACTTACCACGAGCAATGCGTGTGTCGCACCTCAAGCCTGCACAAAAAATACGATAGAAAAGATATTTAATGTGCGTGTGATTCTTTTCTGAAACAAATATCTTGCGGGCATCCTAATAAACACGGATGAGCAAGATGAAACGCAAAAATGATATCGGTTCAATAGTCGTCGCGCCCGGCGATTTGTCGCTAGTGATGGGCTTTAGCCGTTCAACCGGCTACGTTCTAGAGAATACTGACCCCACTTTCCCAAAACGGCGGCAACTTACTGAAGGCCGTGTTGGTTGGCTGCGCCAAGACCTTGAGACGTGGGCGAATTCTCGTCCAATAGCCTCGAACAAAAAATCCC
>CANJOT010000161.1 GCA_947475815.1 Burkholderiales bacterium
AGAGTTACGCAGTGCATAAAGCAAGGGCATGTCGCCATCCCAGGCATCGACCTGATGAGATGTGCCATTGACCAGCAGCCGGTAGCGTGCCATGCCTTGTCTCCTTGTTTTGATTCAGGAAAGTATAGGACAGAATTGCGGGCTTTGGGGGTGCTGGGCTTCATCGCGGCGTACAGGAAATTCAACTGCCTGCGGCGGGATGATTGTTGGTTGGGCGGCGTGCCCCCAGGTCGTTCTTCATCCGGCACGTGCCGTCAGCGTGTCGGCAACTCGACCGTGACGCTGCTGTCGGTATGTGTGCCCAGACTGTTGATGCCCAGCAGGTCCAGTGTCACCAGACCACGCCCATCCACCAGTTCAGTGCTGCGCACTGTACCGGTGAGTCGCATCGTGTCACCCGGATAGTTGGGGCGCAGCAGACGCAGTTCGTGGCTGCGGATGATGGCGTTCGGTCCGGTCCAGTCGGTCACGTAACGGCCAAGCAGGCCGGATGAAGTCATCATGTTCATGAAGACGTTCGGATGGCCGCGGCGCCGGATCATCTGGTAGTCGTGGTGCACGTCCTGATAATCCTGGCTGGCCAGCGCGCCGGCGATGATCAGGGTCGGCGAGATGCGCACCAACAGCGGTGGCAACTGGTCGCCGGGCTTGACCTCGTCAAAACGCAGCGTGGTGGTGGTGCGGGTCTGTGGTGCTCCGAGCAGCAGGACCGGATCCTCACCGGGCGCATACTCGGGCATCAAGGCCGGTGCCGGTGCATCGGCCGTGTCGGCGGCGCGCATGGCCGGTTTGGAGCGCAGATAACGCTGCAGGATGGTGGCGACCAGTTCAGCGCCGACGTAGACATTCATGTGCATCGTGGCAAAAAAGCCAGCACCCAGCTTGGTCAGTTTCGGGCCGGTGATTTCGTCGATGATCCACGATGAAAAGTGCGGGCGCTCGCCGGGCCGCAGATAACGCAGGTAGGTATAAGTCATGTTGGTGACCGCCGGTACGGCGTAACCATATTCCTCGAGCACATCGTTGAGCTCGTCGCGGATGGTGCGCCGCGCGGCGACGGCGCGGCGCTGGCCGCTGGGCGCGAGATGGAAGTAGGCAGTGCCATCCTCAAGGCGCGACTCCTCAGCCTCGGGTTGCAGGCCGGGCATCATCCAGCTAAACAGCCACAGCGGCGGCGCAACGATGCCCTGGTGCACGGTGCTGCGGGCAAACGCTTCATCCGAATAGATCGGATTGCGGTCGCCTACCGCATCGGTCATCTGCCCGATCACAGCATGGCTGACGGGATGGCGCGCGTCCAGGCCAGGCCGGTCTTCACCGGCGCCGACAAATTTTGCCAGACGCTCGAGCAGGATGGGGTCGGCAACGGAGGTGTTGGCGGGAGCTGTGGCAGGCTTGTCAGACATGGGATGTGGGGCGTCTTGGTTGCGCACGCAGCGTGGCTGGCTGGCAGGCTGGATTGATCGAATTGGTCGAATTCTCCCACGAAACTGGTGCTCCATCGACCGCGTCTTGCGCGGCTGGTGCGGATGATGAGATTGCCCAATTGCCCGATTCTCTCTATGCTGTTCGCTGGTCAGATCGGCGACCGGTGGGTCACAACGGTCGCGACTGTTGCGCAACCGCCATCGTGGTGAATGAACGGCGCTACGACCCGAAAGACAGCGGGGACACCCAAGCATGGCAATCAGTGAACTCGATGTGCAACTGGCAGCGTTCAATCAGAAACGCGCCGCAGCTACTGCACAGTATCCCGATCCCTACAAAAGTCCGCTGGATGTGGCGCGCCGATCCATCGAGGCGGCGCAGGGCACGCTGGCGACGGGCGGTCCGCGGATGGCGCGCACCGAGGAACGCTGGCTGGTCATTCCGGGCCGTCGCATTCTGGTGCGCCTGCATTACCCGACCGAGAGCGCTGGTCTGCCGGCCCTGATTTTTTTGCATGGTGGTGGTTGGGTCTGGAACAGCATTGACACCCACGACCGCGTGGCGCGCGAGTATGCCGTGCGCGCCAATGTGGTGGTGATCGCGCCGGATTATTCGCTCGCCCCCGAGTATCCCTTTCCGACGGCCTTGAACGAATGTGTGGCGGTGGTGCGCGCGCTGCGCGACGCCGCCGGCAGCCTGCATCTTGATGGCGATCGCATTGCCATTGGTGGGGATTCGGCAGGAGCCAATATCGCGCTCGCCGCTGCCCTGGCCCTGCGCGATGCCGGTGATCCACCCTTGCGCGGCGCGCTCCTCAATTACCCGCCGCTCGACCCGACGCTGCAAAGCGCTTCCTACCAGACGTTCTCGGCCCAGCTCAGGCGCATGGCCTGGTATTGGGGCCAGTACCTGCAGCGCCCGGTGGATCGGCAGCATCCCTATGCCGCACCCTTGCTGGCTGCGCTTGCCGGACTGCCGCCCCTGCGCATTCAGGTCGGTGATCTGGATGCGCTGGTCGATGAAAACATCGAGCTGGCAAGGCTGGCCGGGCAGGCCGGTGTGGATACCGAGCTCGCGGTATATCCCGGCATGACGCATGCATTTCTGCGTGCCGTCGGCGAGGTCGACCGGGCCAGCGAGGCCGTGCAGGCCGCTTCCGACTGGCTGATCCGTGTGCTGGCCTGACGATCCAAACAAGCATTGCAACATTCAGAGAGAGCGGGAATGATCACATCAAAGTTATGGGCTGCACTGGGTTTGATGGCAACGCTGGCCGTGCCCTGCGCCGTGGCGCAGTCCTACCCGGACAAACCGATCAAGCTGATCATTCCCTACACGCCTGGCGGCAATACCGACCCGGTGGTACGGCCCCTGTCGCTCAAGCTGCAGGAGCAGATGGGCCAGCCGGTGGTGATGGAATACAAGCCGGGCGCGGGCACCAACATCGCCTCCTCGTTCGTCGCCAAGTCGAAGGCGGATGGTTATACGCTGTTGCTGGCATCGACCAGCATGGCCATCAGCCCGAGTGTCTACAAGAACCTCAATTACGATCCGCTCAAGGACCTGCAACCGGTCACCTTCATCGGCGACAGCCCGTTCACGCTGGCCGTCAACAGCAAGCTGCCGGTGCAAAACGTCAGGGAGCTGATTGCGTATGCACGCGCCAATCCCGGCAAGCTCAGCTATGGCTCATCGGGCAATGGCGGCGTGGTGCATCTGGCCATGGAGCTGTTCAAGTCCATGGCCAAAATCGACATACTGCACGTGCCCTACAACGGCGGCGGGCCGCAGATGAATGCGCTGCTCGCGGGCGACATTCAGGTGATGTTGAGCCCGGCGTCGAACTTCATTCAACATGTCGCCGCCGGCCGGGTGCGCATGCTGGGTGTCGCCAGCCAGACGCGCGTGCCTGGTCTGGATCTGCCGACCATTTCGGAAGCCGGTCTGCCTGGCTATCAGTCCGGTGTCTGGATGGCCATCTATGCGCCGGCCGGCACACCGCGCCCCGTGGTCGAGAAACTGAGCAGCCAGATCAACGCCGCGCTGCGCGACAAGCAGCTCTACGATACCTACACCAGGCTGGGCATGGTCGGTGGTGGTGGCAGCGCCGAAGACCTTGGCAAGATGTTTAGTGAAGACGTGCAACGCTGGCAGGCCATCGTCAGGGAGTCGGGCGCGAAGGTGGATTGACGCGCGGACTGTTGTGCGTACCCGAGAGCACATTGCCCTACCATCTGTTGCCGAAAATAAGAGAGAAACGATGAGCAAACAATTTATCCAGGTTGGCGACATCAACATGCACTATGAGCTCGCCGACTACACCGAGCCATGGAGCGAGGCGAAGCCGGAGACCTTTCTGCTGCATTCCGGCTATTGCCGCAACATGGAGTTCTGGCGCAAGTGGGTGCCACTGCTCGGACTGAACTACCGGGTATTGCGCATTGATCCGCGGGGATGGGGCGATACCTCCAAGCCCGCGCCGGGAACGAAGATTTCGGCTGAGGTGATGGCGGCCGATGCCGTCAAGCTCCTGGATGCGCTCGATATCGACAAAGTGCATTTTGTCGGTGATTCGGCCGGTGGCGTCATTGGCCTCAAGGCTGCTTACGATTATCCGGATCGGCTTGCCTCTCTCACGCTGTTCAACACTGCCGCCACCATGGGGGGTGAAACGACCAACACGTATGCCCTCGATCAGGCTGACCAGGCCGCCGCGATCATGAAATATGGTGTCGAGGAATGGTGCATGCGAACCATCAAGTGGCGCGTGGATGCAGAACATTCACCACCCGGCATCGGACCGTGGATTGCGCGCGAGATGGGCAAGACCCCTTCGTACGTCGCGGCCGCCGCGTTCCGTGATTTTTCGACGGCCGACATGATGCCGGTCCTGCACGAGATCAACACGCCGACGCTGATGTTTCTGGGCAGCAAATGCACCCCAAGACGCCACGCCCACATGGCCGAAATGCAGCGCATCATGCCGGCCTGCCGGCTGGTACACATCCATGGCTGGGAGCAGGGCCTGCACCTGCTGCATCCCGAAGGGGTCATCGGCCATGTGCACGACTTCCTGCGCGACATGGTGCAGTCGCCGGGAGCCGCAGAAGGGACGCTGTGGCCCTTCGACGGCTTGACCTTTCCGGCGACCGATCCGCCGGTTTTCCCGGCATCGTAAGCGATGTCGCATGAGCGGTCGGCAGCACATCGGGCCGGGACGGCCCGATGGTTCTACGTGTCGGGGCCGTCACGGCCCGGCGGTTTTATTTGTCCGGGCCGAACACTTTTAGCGCAACCCTGCCCGCATTGACAGCGCAGGGCCAGCCGGCGTAAAAGGCGCAGTGCGTGATCAGACCCTTCAATTCGGTTTCGGTGACGCCGTTGTCGAGCGCGCGGCGCATGTGGCCGGGCATTTCTTCCGTGCGGTAGAGCGCGGCCAGCATGGCGACCGTGATCAGACTGCGGTCGCGTTTGCTCAGGTCGGTGTTTTCCCAGACATCGCCAAACAAGACATCGTCGCGCAACTGGCCCAGCTTGGGGATGAAATCGTAGACTGCATTTTGGGCATTTGCCATGTCGCACGCTCCGGGTATTGAGGAGCAGTGATTCTGCCAGCAAAACAATCAGGCTGGTGGCAGGTCGGGCGCGGCGTCATCGGCGCCGTGGCGTTTTGCAAGCCGTTCCTGAATCTTCGCCAGTACCGGCAGGGCCGAAGCCGGCCTTGATCCATGGTAGCCCGGCAGCGCCGATGCCGCCGGTGCGTTGGCCAGCGCGATGGCCTGATGGATGGCCTGGGCAAGGTGCTCTTTGCAGATGAGGTCGACCGCGATCTTGTCGCGCAGGTAGTCGGCCCACTTGAACTCCGTGAACGGTGCATCGACCTTGTCATAGGCCCCCGCCTTGCGCGCCAGACCGGCGAGGCTGCGATAGGGGTCGTCAACCAGAGCCGTCAAATATTTTGGAATGCTACTGACCCGCTTGCCCTGGCCATCAAAGGGATGACTCAGGTGATGTTCCTCCATCTTTGCAAAGAACTGCTTCATGCTCATCTCGTTCTGGTCCGACAGGTCTTTGATGACCTGAAAGCTGCAGGTCCGGTATGGATTTTTGCCTGCCGGGTTGTCGCCGGCATCCCATTCGTCGGACAGCTTGACCAGCGCCAGGCCCATGTGATGATGGTCGGTCAGATACATGCGGTCATCGGGCCCGCAGACCGCCGGAATCGGATGTCCTTTCAGATATTTTTCGAGGGTGCCGGCGGTGCGCACACGCTCGCGCAACTCCTGCATTTTCAGATCGACTTCCAGATAACCGACCGAACATTGGGTAGGACGCATGACATCCGTGCTGGTCCAGCGGATGCGGCTATCCATGTGAATCCGATCCATGATGCGCCTCGTGGAATAGCCGATCTTGGCTGCGTGCACGGCCTGTGAGAGACGATTGTAGACCCTTTTGTTGATCTCCTGAATCAGCGTACACTGGCACGCACGGAGCTGATCGTTGCCAGTTTGTCGGCAACGATACTCACGGATTCGACAGATGATTCGCTCAGGTTTCAAGTGCCCGCAACAGGAGAATAAAAAATGACAACACAGCACGCTGCATTGGGGATCACGCGATTTTGCACAGGCTTGAGCCGGCTTGGGGCCGCACTGTTGTGCACGCTCGCCCTGTCTGGCACTACGTGGGCGGCTGCGGCATTTCCCGCCGGTCCGATCAAGCTGATCGTGCCCTTCCCGCCGGGCGGTGCGACCGACACCATTGGCCGGCAACTGGCCATTGAAGCCACCAAACATTTCGGTGTGCAGGTCGTGGTAGAAAACAAGCCAGGCGCAGCCGGCAACCTCGGTGTGGTGGCAACCATCAGTGCGTCTGCCGACGGCTATACCGTGGTGCTGGCTGGCAACAACAGCGTGGCTGCCGATCCGGTGCAGGAAAAACTGCCCTTCGTGCCGACGCGCGATCTGGTGCCCATCATCCCGACCGTAGCGATTCCCTATGTGGTCGTTGCGAACATGGGGTTTGCGCCGAATAATATCCGCGAGCTGATCGCCGCCGCCAAAGCGGCGCCGGGCAAACTCAATTTTGCATCTTCCGGTACGGGTGCGCCACCGCATCTGGCCAGCGAGCTGATTCTGGCCCAGGCCGGCATTGACGTGCGCCACATTCCCTACAAGGGCGCGGTGCCGGCCTTTACCGACGTGGTGGGTGGGCAGGTGCAGTTCATGACCGGCGACGTCAATACCGCCATGCCGTTTCTGCAGTCGGGCAAACTCAAGGCCCTGGCCGTGACCGGACGCGAGCGCATGGAACTGCTGCCGCAGGTGCCCACCATCAGTGAAAGCGGACTGCCCGGGTATGAAGCCGAAGGCTGGTTTGGTGTGTTCGCTTCGGTCAAGACGCCGCCCGATATCGTCGCCGCCCTAACGCGTGGCTTTGAAAAAGCCGCACAGGAAGCCGATTTCAAAAAGCGTATGGCCGTACTTGGTGGCCACGTGATTTCCATGTCGCGTCCCGAGTTCGAACGCTACATGGTTACCGAAACCGTCAAGCGTTCGAACCTGATCCGCAGCAACAAGATCGTGCTTGACAACTGATTAACGGCTGCTGATCAGCGGCTGCTGATCAGCACCGATCAGTGCGAGTTGAAGTTCACGCCACCATCACCCACGGTGACGTATTGCACCTGGGCGGTAATCAGTGCCCACAGATTGGCGAGCGTTCCTGTGGTGCGCGCGGTCCAGGTGATGGCATCCGGGCTGGTATAAGCCGCACCGCCAGCACCCACGGCGAGAAACTGGCTGTTGGTCGAGGGTACGACCACGGCGGCGAGGTCAACCGCCGGGGCGACCGTTGCGCTGGTCCAGGTGATGGCGTCGGTGCTCTTGGCCACACTGCCGCCCGCGCCCACGACAACGTAGGTATTGACCGAAGTGGTCTGGGTGGCAATGGCCTTCAGATTGGCGGCGGTGGTGCTGGTGCGGGAGACCCAGACGCTGCCGTCCGCGCTGGTGAGTATCCGGCCGCCATCACCCACTGCAATCCATACGCCGCCCGGTGCATAGCTGACGGCGTTCAGATTGCCGCCTGCGGGCACGGTCGTAGCGGCAATCCAGGTGATGCCGTCGGTCGACGTGCGGATGGTGCCGTTGTCACCGACGGCCACGACGGTGGAGCCATTGCTGGCCAGTCCGTTGACATTGGTGGTGTTGGTAAAGCCGGAGGTGGCGAGCGTCCAGGCGCTCATGTTGGTGCTGTAGAAAATCTGGCCAGCCGAGCCGGCGGCAAAAAACTTCCCGAGGGTATAGGTGCTCGACAGGAAATTGACACCCGCTACGGTGGCCGCGGCGCTCCAGCTTTTGCCATCCGTGCCCTTGAAGACCGCGCCGCCATCACCCACTGCAACGTAATTGATGGTCGCGTCGGCAGCGGTGCCATAGGCCACGCTGCGCAGCGCGGCAGCGCCCAGATTGGTCGGTGTGCCGGCGGTCCAGGTCACGCCACCAGGACGTGGCGCGGTGGCGACCGAGGGCGACTGTGCGCCGCCGGGTCCGCTGCCGGTGCGGCCATTGACGGCGAACGCGTAGGTCGTGCCATTGGCCAGGCCGCTGAGGACATAAGGCGGTAAAACGTTGAGTACCCAGGTATGCGGCGAAGTGAAGTCCAGCGACACGCTTGCACCGGCTACATATCCGAGCCAGTACTCCACGCCCGAGGTGGCCGCCCAGTTGATGGTGACCAGTCCGTCGCCCGGATCGAGCGTCAACCCGCCGGTGGGCGGGGCAGCCGAGCTGCCACCATTGCCGCACGAGGCAAGCAGGAGCGAGGTCGCGGCGGCGACCAGTTTCAGGCGGAGGGAGTGGAACGTAGTGAACGATTTGAACATGCTGACCCGATAAGAGAACAGGTACGGTAGGCGACAACAACCGTCCGTGAGACCAACGGGAAGTTACTCTTTTTTTTGGTCGATCACAACCGGTGCTACAAGCG
>CANJOT010000162.1 GCA_947475815.1 Burkholderiales bacterium
GCCCAGCCGGTCACCGAAAGCGTTGTGCAATTCGTGTAAAAACGCGTTCTCATCGGCGTGCTGGCGACGCTCGGTGTCGGCGGCGTTGCCACACCAGACCAGCGCGTGGGCCGCTGCAGTCGATGCAGCACCCTGGCGCAGGGGCAGCAGGGCGATCGGACCGGCTTCGGTGAAACGCTCCCAGGCCACTCCCGGCTGCGGCAGCGTGGCGCGCACCACCGCGGTGAGTGCGCTCTGGCCATAATCACGGTGGCGGCTGCGTCGTTCCTGAGCACTGAACAGGCCGCCTTCGGCATGCACGGCGTAACGTGCCTGCAGGGTGCGGCCATCGGCAAGACGTACTTCGACGTGATCGTCGACCGTCTGCACGGCGTCGACGCGCGCCGGCTGAATGGTGGTGAAACGCTGTGCCGCACGCGCGCCATCGAATTGCGCCACCAAATCGGCATAGGCGATGACATATCCGAGCGCGGGCACGCCGTAGTCGTCGCGATTGATGAGTGTGCGTCCGAAGTGGCCGCGATGCGAAACGTGAATGCGCTCGATTGGCGTGGCGCTGGCATCGCGCCACGCCCCCAGGCGCTCGAGCGTGCTGCGGCTGCCCTGAGAGATGGCGATGAGGCGGGCATCGCGCGGCGCGTCGGCTGCCGGCGCCGGATCACGATGGTCGATCAGGGTGATGCGGGCAACGTCAGGCCAGTATTCGGCCAGCAGCAGGGCGAGCGCCGCGCCGGCCGGACCGGCGCCGCAGATGATCAGGTCCTGCATGGGGGCGCGCGCGGATTCAGTCATGCTGGCGCATCAGGGTTTCGATGGCATCGGCATCAGTCGGCACATCGCGCGTGATGATGTCGCAGGCGGTCTCGGTGACCAGGGCATCGTCTTCAATGCGGATGCCGATATTGTGAAACTGCTCGGGGATGCCGGCTTCGGCACGCACGTAGAGGCCCGGTTCGACGGTCAGCATCATGCCCGGCTGCAACAGGCGCCAGGGGCGTTCGCTGCCATCGTTGGGCGCGGCACCGGGCTGGCGGTAATCGCCGACGTCATGCACATCCAGCCCCAGCCAGTGGCCGGTACGATGCATGTAGAACTTGCGGTAGCTGCCCGATTCCAGAGCCTCGGCGGGGGTGCCCGGCAGCAGGCCCAGATCGCACATGCCTTGCACCAGCACGGCGACGGCGGCCTCGTGCGGCGCGTTCCAGTGCGCACCGGGGCGGATGGTTGCAATGGCGGCATGCTGCGCGGCCAGCACGAGTTCATACAGGGCGCGCTGTGGCGTGCTGAAGCGGCCGTTGACCGGGAAGGTGCGCGTGATGTCCGAGGCGTAACCGTCGAGTTCGCAGCCGGCGTCGATCAGCACCAGCTCACCATCGCGCAGGGGCTGGCGGTTGTCGACGTAGTGCAGCACATTGGCATTGGCGCCGCCGGCGACGATGCTGCCATAGGCCGGCGCCTGTGCGCCGCGCAGGGTGAATTCGTGCTGCAACGCGGCTTCGAGTTGGTATTCAAACAGGCCGGGGCGACAGGCCTGCATGGCGCGTCGGTGGGCGCCGGCAGAAATGCCTGCGGCGCGGCGCATGGTGTCGATTTCGTGCGCGTCTTTGAACAGGCGCATCTCGTCGAGCAGGGTGCGGACATCGCGCACGCTGGCCGGGGCCTGCGTGCCGTTGCGGCCCATGGCACGCACCGCGGTCAGCCATTGCTGCAGGCGGGCATCGAAGTCGCCATCGACGCCGAGGGCGCAATACACGGCCTGCTGATTGGCCAGTAACTCCGGCAAGCGCCTGTCGATTTCTTCGAGCGCAAAACTGCGCTCGACACCGTACCGGGCGAGCGCCGCTACCGGGCCGCAGCGCTCGCCCTCCCAGAGTTCGCGTTCGGGATTCTTGTCGCGGCAGAACAGCACCGTTTCAGGCGGCTGGCCGGTGCGCGCGATCACGGCCAGCAAGGCTTCCGGTTCGGCAAAACCGCACAGGTAGTATTGATTGCTGTCGTAGCGGTAGGAATAAAACGAGCCGCCATTGCGTTCGCGCTCGGGCGCGGCAGGCAGGAGGGCTACACCACCACCGTGGGCCAGCATGGCATTGGCCAGGCGCAGGCGCCGCTGGGCGTAGAGATCGATAGTCATGTCTTGGTCCCGGTTTGCAGCAGCAGGTCGAGTTCGGCCAGTTGTGCCGGTGTGCCGACGTTGAACCAGGCGCCGTGAAAATGTTCGCCGGTGATGCCGGGCTGGTCGAGAAAACCATAAGCCCAGGGAAACAGCTTGAGTTTTTTGCCACGCGCGAGGCCGGCGAACAGGCGCGGGTGAAACACGCCGATATTGCCATAATTGAGCCGTTCGCCGTCCAGGCGGATGCGGCCATCGACCAGTGCCATGTCGCCACGCGCATGCCAGGGCGGATTGTCGGTCAGGACCAGGTGGGCAAGTGCAGCGTCGCTCTGACTGGCGAGCCTTTGCACCACCGGCACCAGGCGCCGGTAATCGTAGTCGGTGTAAATGTCGGCGCTGACGACCACGAAGGGCTGATCGCCCAGCAGCGGCAGGGCCTGCACGATGCCGCCAAGGGTTTCGAGCGCCTCGGCTTCGGCCGAGTAGGATACGCGCGCGCCAAAGGCGCTGCCGTCGCCGATGTGATGTTCGATCTGCGCCCCCAGCCAGGCATGATTGATGACCACTTCGTCAAAGCCGGCTGCGACCAGACGCAGCAACTGCCATTCGATCAGGCAGCGGCCGCCGACGCGCAGCAGTGGCTTGGGCGTGTCGTCGGTCAGGGGCCGCATGCGTTCTCCGCGGCCGGCGGCGAGGATCATGGCTTTCATGGTGACGGCATGCCGGTGGCCCGCGGGCTCAGAAGGTGTAGCCGGTTTGTGGCGTGCGCTGCTCGAGTTTGTCGAGCAGGCGCAGCAGCGGCTTGAAGGTGATGTAACGTTCGGCCGCGCGCCGTGTGTAGTGCAGCACCAGCGGCAGGTCGTTGAGGTAATTGCTCTTGCCGTCGCGGTGGTAGAGGCGCGCAAAGATGCCGAGCACCTTGATGTGGCGCTGCAGTCCCATCCACTCGAAATCGCGCCAGAATTCGCCGAAGTCGGCCGACACCGGCAGATGCGCACGGCGCGCTTTTTCCCAGTGGCGGATGGCCCAGTCGAGGATGCGTTCCTCGTCCCAATGCACGTAGGCGTCGCGCAGCAGGGACACCAGATCGTAGGTGATCGGGCCGCGCACCGCGTCCTGAAAATCGAGCACGCCGGGATTGTCGGCCGTGGTGAGCATCAGGTTGCGCGAGTGGTAGTCGCGGTGCACGTCGACCATGGGCTGGGCCAGATTGTTGACCAGCAGGGCTTCGAACATCCGGTCGAGCGCGGCGCGCTCGCCGGGCTCGATGGTGTGGCCGCAGTGGGTGGTGACATACCAGGTGGGGAACAGCTCCAACTCGCGCGCGAGCAGGGCGCGGTCGTAGTCGGGCAGGCCGGCCGCCGGGCTGGCCAGTTGCAGGCGGATCAGGGCGCTGCTGGCGTCACCATAGAGGCGGTCGGCGCTCTGGTCGTTGAGCGCCGACAGATAGGTGGTGGTGCCCAGATCGCTGAGCAACAGGAAACCCTGTTCGAGATCGGCCGCCAGCACTTTGGGCACGTTCAGGCCGGCGCTGGCAAAGCGCTCGGCCACGGCCACGAAGGGGCGGCAGTCTTCCTGAGGGGGCGGCGCATCCATGACAATCAGGCTGGACTGTCCCGCATGGACAGCCGGGACGCGGAAGTAGCGCCGGAAGCTGGCATCGCTCGACGCCGGCGCAAGGCTGGCCGGCTCCAGCCGGAAACGGTCGGACAGGGGCAGGAGCCACTGCTGCAGGGCGGCAAGGCGGGAATCTGGGGAGGAGGAGTCAGCGGGCATGAGGCGGTTGGGTGGCAGATGGCCGGCAGGGCAGCATTGCAAGAAAAAAGACGGCAAAAGGAGCAGGAACGGGGCAACCCGGGGCAACGCAGGGCAGTGCGGGGCAACACAACAGTGGCGATAAAAAGTGCCGCCAGACGGGCAGGGGATGGATCAGGCCAAAACGATCACGCGCTTTGTCCGTTGGCACCCGGGCTTGCCCTATAATACCCGAGGCGTTCCGGCTTGTCGTTTCCTCCCGCTGCGGGAGGCGTCCGGTGGCACGATGGGTTGCCAGCCAGCTTTTGGTGCTCCAGCTTCGCCGAACTTATTTGATCAACCCCAACGCCCTGACCGCTTGAACGTCCTTCGATTTTTTCTGCTCAGCATAGCGGTTCGGTGCCCGGATGCCCTGACATCCCGGGGTGTCGTTGCGCTTGCCACCGGTGTCGCGCTGGCCGGTCTGCTGACCGGCACCGTCGCACAGGCGGCCGATGGCATCGGTCTGAAACTGCAGCCTGAACTGATGAACCCGGCCAACCGGGCTGGCGAAGTGGTGCCGGCCTTTGGCACGGCTGACCGCCTTGTCGGGCGCACCGACGACAACGTCGAATTACAGGGCCATGCGCAATTGCGCAAAGGCGGCAGCGTGGTCAACGCCGACCTGATCCGTTATACCAACCTTGAAGACGAGGTGTTCGCGCTCGGCTCGGTGCGCATCGTGCGCGAGGGCGATGTCTTCACCGGACCGGAGATGCGCATCAAGATGGATGTGCGCACCGGATATTTTCTTGAACCGACCTATGAACGCGCGCGCGGGGCCGCCCGTGGCAAGGCGGCGCGCATTGATTTTCTCGGTCCTGAACTGACCCGCCTCACCGATTCGACCTACACCACCTGTGCGCCGGACAACGTCGACTGGTACATCAAGGCCGGCTCGATGACCATCGACGAGGCCACCCAGAGCGGCAGCGGCCGCGATGCCGTGGTGTATTTCAAGGGGGTGCCCATCCTCGCTTCGCCGTACCTGAGTTTTCCGCTGTCCAACGAGCGCAAGAGCGGTTTCCTGCCCCCGACCTTCAGCCTGACCTCGCGCAGCGGCCCCGAATTCATGTTGCCGTATTACTGGAACATCGCACCCAATCGTGACTTGACGGTGTACCCCAAATACATCGGCCTGCGCGGTCTGCAGTTGGGCGGCAGTTTGCGTTATCTTGAACCGACCTATCGTGGCACCTTGCGCGCCGAATACCTGCCCGGCGACAAGCAGGCCGGCATTTCGCGTTATTCGATGGTCTCGCAGCACACCTGGAAATCCGGCACCTGGAGCGGCAACTGGGATCTGAACAAGGTCTCGGACGACAACTATTTCGTCGACTTTTCGCGCACCATTGCAGCAGCTTCGCAGCGCGCCCTGCCGCGCCTGGGTTCGCTCGCTTACACCGCGCCGAGCGGCTTCTGGTCCGTGACCGGACTGGTGTTGCGTTACCAGACCCTGCAGGATGCGCTCAACCCGATTACGCGGCCTTATGAAAAGCTGCCGCAACTCAATTTTCATGGTGAACGGCGCGATCTGAATGGTTTTGATTTTGTTGTCGATGCCGATGCCACCAATTTCTTTCATCCCAGCCTGGTTGACGGCACCCGCATGGTGTTTTATCCCAAGCTGAGTTATCCCCTCCTTGCGCCAGGCTATTTCATCACGCCGAAGATCTCGCTGCACGCGACGCGTTACAACCTCTCCAACGTGGCGCTGGGCACGCCCAACACCCTGACGCGCGTGCTGCCCATCGGCAGCATTGAAGCCGGCATGGTGTTCGAGCGCGACACCACCCTGTTTGGCCGCGCCCTGCGCCAGACCCTGGAGCCGCGCCTGTTCTATGTGCGCACGCCCTACATCAACCAAAGCCAGTATCCGAATTTCGACAGTGGCCTGACCGACCTCAGCTTTGCACAGCTGTTCTCGGAAAACGTCTATGGCGGTTCGGACCGCATTGCCGATGCCAACCAGATCACCACCGCGCTGGTGACGCGTTTTCTCAGCGCGGACGACGGTGCCGAGCGCGGGCGCCTTGCCATTGGTCAGCGCTTTTACCTGAGTGAGCAGCAACTGGCCGCCGCCAGCGGTCTGCCTGCCAACCAGAAAGCGTCCGACTTCCTGGCCACCGTGAGCGCCGAAGTGTCGCCGACCCTGACCGCCGAAATGGGTGTGCAGTACAGCCAGCAGGTGGCCGCCGTGGTGCGCGCCACCACCAGCGCACGCTGGCGCCCCGATACCGGCAAGGTGGTCAATGTCGCCTATCGTTACCTGCGCGACAGCCTGAGTCAGGCCGACGTTTCGGGTCAATGGCCGATCGGCGGTGGATGGCAGGGTGTGGGTCGGGTAAACTACTCCATGCGGGACAAGCGTGTCATTGAAACCCTGGGGGGGGTGGAATATGAAGCGTGCTGCTGGAAGCTGCGTTTGTATGCCCAGCGGTTTGCCACGGCCACCGCACGCGCCACCACGACGCTGTTCGTGCAGCTCGAACTGAAGGGTTTTTCACGCATCGGCTCCAATCCGCTTGATGCGATCCGCCGTAATGTTCCCGGCTATCAGGTTAACAACCCGAATTTGCCGGTCCTGTCGCCATTTGAGAATTACGAGTAGCCATGAGACTTTCATCAGTGTCGCTCCTGTCCGTGTTGTCTTTGCTGTGCATGGGTCCGTTGCCCGTTGCCAGCCAGGCGCAGAGCCGGCTCGCCACCGAAATCAGGACCCGTGCCGAGCCAGCCGGTCAGCCGCAGGCGCTCGACCAGATCGTTGCGGTGGTTAACAACGAAGTCATCACCCGCGTCGAGTTGCGCAATCGGCTGCGCATCGTCGAAACCCAGCTCGCTGCGCAAAAGACCGCGCTGCCACCGCGCGATGTGCTGGAACGCCAGATTCTCGAGCGCCTGATTGTCGAGCGCGCCCAGACGCAGGCTGCACGCACCTCAGGCCTGCGCGTTGACGACAGTCAGCTTGATCGTGCCATTGCCCGCATTGCCGAGCAGAATCGCGTCACCATTCAGCAGATGCGTGACCGGCTGGAAAGCGAGGGCACGCCCTATACTCGGTTCCGGGAAGATGTGCGCGAGGAAATCCTGATTCAGCGTCTGCGTGAGCGCGAGGTCGACAGTCGCGTGCAGGTGAGCGAAAGCGAGATCGACAGTTTCATCGCCGGCCAGTCACCGGGCAGCAACAACGGCGCGCCGGAAGAAATGAATATCGCGCAAATCCTCATCCGCGTGGCCGAACAATCCACCCCCGAGCAGATCGAGCAGCAGCGCCAGCGCGCCGAGGAGGTTCGCAAGCAACTGGCCACCGGTGCAGACTTCGTCGCCCTGGCCGCCAAATATTCGGATGCGCCCGATGCCCTGACCGGGGGCGACCTCGGCTGGCGTTCCACCGAGCGTCTGCCGCAACTGTTTGTCGATGCCTTGAATGGTGTGCGCGTTGGGCAACTGGCGCCGCTGATCAAAAGTGCCAATGGTTTTCATGTGCTCAAGCTGCTTGGCCAGCGCGGTGCCGATGGCAAGCCGGCTATCGGTTCACCGGTGCAGCAGACCCGTGCGCGCCACATTCTGATTCGCGTCACCGAGTTGGTGCCTTCTGGCGTGGCGCGCACGCGCCTGTCCGAGATTCGCCAGCGCATTGAAAGCAAGTCGACGAGCTTCGAGGAAATGGCGCGCCAGTATTCTGCCGATGGCAGCGCCACGCGTGGTGGTGATCTGGGCATTCTGTATGCCGGCGACACCGTGCCTGAATTCGAGCGCGCCATGGATGCGCTGGCCGCAGGTGAGATCAGTGAGCCGGTCGAATCGCCGTTTGGCTGGCATCTGATTCAGCTGATTGAACGCAAGGTGGCTGATGTTTCACAAGACCGGCAGCGTGTCATGGCGCGCCAGATTCTGCGTGAACGCAAGACCGACGAGGCGTATCAGGACTGGCTGCGCCAGATGCGCGACCGCGCCTACGTCGACATCCGGCTCGATGAGCGGTGAACATTGCCATCACGACGGGTGAACCGGCCGGCATAGGTCCGGAGATTTCCCTGCGTGCGGCGCGCGACTGTGCCGCCCTGCAGCGTTTTGCCGGTGACACCATCGTCGTGCTCGGTGATGCCGGTTTGCTGGCCGATCGCGCCCGCGCTCTGGCGATCGATGTGGACCTCCAACCCTGGACCTCGGCGCGCACGGGCGGCGTGGCTATTCTTGATTGTCCACTCACCGTGCCGGCCCACGCGGGCCAGCTGGATGCCCGCAACGGCAAGGCCGTGCTGGCCATGCTCGACCGTGCCATCGATGGCGCTCTGGCCGGCGAGTTTGACGCCGTTGTCACGGCGCCGCTGCAAAAAAGTACCATCAACGATGCTGGCGTGCCCTTCACGGGCCACACCGAATATTTTGCCGAGCGCACCGCTACTGCGCGTGTGGTCATGATGCTGGCCGGTGGCGGCTTGCGCGTGGCGCTGGCCACCATCCATCTGGCTTTGCGGGAGGTGCC
>CANJOT010000163.1 GCA_947475815.1 Burkholderiales bacterium
GGAGCCGCATGCAGGTACAGGCAGGTCAACACGCATGGCCGGCAGGACCTCGGTGCACTCGCGTGGGCTGCGCTGCGCCGCATGCTCAAGTTCACGCTGCCAGGCACCCCGCCAGTCGCCATCCGGTGTCGTCTGCGGTCCGTGTGAGGGGCACGTGCAGCATGGCAACACGCCCTCGTTGACGACGCCGATCATCATGCGCTGCCCTCCCCGACTCCACGCTGCGCCGGTGTGTCCTGCGCGGTGTGCGGCCCATCGACCGCTACGGACCGGCGCCAGGCAGACGTCTGCAGCCAGGCCAGATCGCTGTCCTGGGCCGCCTGCACGAGCGCGTCATGGCGATGACGCGCCAGACAAACATCACGATGGCGCTCAAACATGCGCAGTTGCCGCACGCCGCGCAACAGGTCTTGCTGCAAGCGGGCCGCGTGCGCTGTCTGGTCAGACAGGGAACGGGCATGCTCGCGGGCACCGGACTCGATCTGCGCGAGCACCATCAGACAGCGTATATGGCGCTCGGGATCGATGCTTTCGGTGGTGGCGGGAGTGGCC
Source organism: Burkholderiales bacterium (assembly GCA_947475815.1). GTDB lineage: Bacteria > Pseudomonadota > Gammaproteobacteria > Burkholderiales > Burkholderiaceae_D > CANJOT01. The sequence continues at coordinate 553 of CANJOT010000163.1, forward strand.
AGCGCAGCGATGGAAGCCGCCTGCAGCGCCAGCGCGCGGGCTTGCTCCGCGCTCTCCGCCAGTGCCCGACTGCAGGCCGCCGCCTCCCGCCGGGTGCGCGCAGTCAGCCATTGTTGACGCACCTCAAGGGCGGCCAGGGCATAGGTAAATCGCTTCATGCGATGTTCTCCAATGTGGCCAGTTGTTTCAGGGCCGCCGCACGCGGCACACCGCCTTCAGCCTGCTGCAACAGCGCGTTGATGTGCGGCTCCAGGCCGATGGCCGCATCGAGCACGGCATTGCTGCCGGTCTGATACACGCCCAGTTCGATCATCTGCCGGTTGCGCTCCAGTTCGGCAAGCGTGCGCACGACGCGCTCGGCCATTGCCCGCTCCGTCGCACTGGCCAGTTCGCGCATCAGGCGGCTGTTGCTCTGCAGCACATCGATGGCCGGGTAATGGCCCTGATGGGCCAGCGCACGCGTGAGCACGATGTGGCCATCGAGGCAGGCACGCAGGCTGTCGGACACCGGCTCATTGAAATCGTCGCCCTCCACGAGCACCGAAAACAGGGCGGTGATCGAACCGCCCGAGAGCGACGGCCCGCAGCGTTCACACAGCGCCGGCAGTTCCGTGAACACCGATGGGGTGTAGCCGCGCGCTGTCGGTGGCTCGCCAGCCGCCAGTCCGAGTTCGCGGCGTGCCATGGCAAAGCGGGTCACTGAATCAAAACTCAGCAGGACCTGTCGGCCGGTGTCACGAAAATACTCGGCCACGGCCAAGGCCGCGTGGCTCGCACGCAGACGGGCCGGCGCGGGCTGGTCCGCTGTCGCGACTACCACGACAGAGCGCCGCAGCCCTTCCTCGCCGAGCTGGCGCGCGATGAAATCACGCACCTCGCGGCCGCGCTCGCCGATCAGGGCGATGACATTGACATCGGCGCGCACATGGCGCGTGATCATGCCCAGCAAGGTGCTCTTACCCACGCCACTGCCGGCAAAAATACCGACACGCTGACCCTGGCCCAGCGTCAGCAGGGTGTCGATGCAGCGTATGCCGGTTTCCAGCACGGTGCTGACGGGCGGCCGCTCAAGCGGATTGCGCGGCGCAGGGCGCAAGGGATAACGCTGCCAGGTCAGCGGCGGCGGCAAGCCGTCCAGAGGAGCGCCAAAGGCATCCACGACACGGCCGAGCAGAGCGCTGCCCACCGCCACATCGGGCGGACGCCCGAGAGCACAGACTTCGGCACCTGCGGCCAAGCCTTCTGTGCTGCCGTAAGGCAGCATGACCGTACGGCCAGGATGCAGAGCGACCACCTCGGCCAGCAATGCCGGCCCGCCGGCGCGCCGCTGCAAGGCACACAACTCGCCGATCACCGCATCCGGGCCGCAGGCTTCGATCGACAGACCGTTCAGGCGTGTCACCGACCCCAGCCGCCGACCCGGTTCGAGCTCGCGTACGGCGTTCAGGTAGGCGCGCATCAGGCACGCTCCGTGTCATGCCACGCGCCGCGCGCGTCAGCCGGTTCAATCTCGTGGCCGCGCGCGGCATGTGCCGCAACCAGCGCGCCACGCAAGCGCTCAAGGCGCCCGCCCAGGCGTGCATCGAGGCTGCCTTCTGCGCAGTCAACGATACAGCCGCCCGGGTCGACCGCCGGGTCTGCCTGCCAGCTCGGTTCAGCTCCGGCCAGCCCCGGCAAAGCGGGAGCCGCGCACTCGGTCAGCAACGCCAGGTCGGCCGGCGACACACGCAGTCGTTCAATGCGTGGTGCCGGCACACTCTGCGCGGCCTGACGAATCAGGGCCAGCAGTCCTTCGCGGCAGACCGCCTGCTCCCCAATGAAGCGGCACAGCAGATCGAACACCAACTCAAGGAGATCGGCCTCGGCATCCAGCACCAGCTTGCGATGGCGCACATCAAGGGCGCTTTGCAGACCGGTCTTCAGCTCGTCCAGGGCAGCAAGGCGTTCCTCCAGCGCGACGCGGCTGCTCTCGATCTGACTGGCCGCGCCTTGCCGCGCCTCCACCTGGCCGCGTTCGAAGCCGTCCTGATAGCCGGCTGCCTGACCCTGCTCAAAACCGTGATCGAACGTGGCAGGTACGGCAGCCACATCCGCCAAAGACGAAGCGCCGGACAAGACGCTGCCGCGGTCCGGTGCCCGCACTTGGACGCCGCCAAGGACCAATGTGGCGCCCTGTGCTGTCAGATCGGCCGCGCGCAGGATCACGGCCCTGTCGTCCAGTCCGGCCCTCATGGGCGCTCCTGCCTGCCTGCAAACACACGGCCGATCAAGGCGCGCCAGGACATCGACGCGCGCACCCCGGCGCCCGGCAACTGGACGGCGCCCTCCGCCAGCGCCCGCGCATAACACCGCGAGAGCGCCTGCTCGAGCGCCTCGCGCAGCATCATCGGCATGGGTGCCAGGCCCGAACTGGCAGCCCGCACGGCTGCGGCCTGCGCGGCATCAAGGCCGTTCAGCAGGCCATCACGCCACGGCCCGGTGCACACCGCCAGCAGTCGGGCGATCAGCAACGGGGGCTCCCCGGCCAAGACGCGGCCAAGGGCGCCAGGGTCTGGTCGCGACGGCAGCGCACCTGCGCCCTTGGATATGGGCTTGCCGCGGGTGCGCCGTGGTGCGATGCCGAGTTCATCGATTTCCCGCAGCAGCGCCTGCACCTGCTGGCGCGCCGGGACATCAAGTTGCGCCAACAACCATTCGCGGTCGGCAGGCTGCAGGCTGTGCCACTGCAGCACCGCGTGGCGCAGTCCAGCCCCGTGCTCCGGGTCGACGAACAGGGGTACGGCACTCATGGCTGCGCCTCACTCGCGGGCGCAACCAGAGATTCGTGGCCACCCTGAAACCAGTGCTGCACTTCGGCAAGGTGCAACTGCCGTTCGACTGGCGTGAGCCGGGCTGCTGTCGGCGCTCTGCCGCGTCGGGACTGCCAGCGCAGCAGCACGGCAAACAGCAGCACCAGCAACAGCAGCACGGCTGCCGTAGTGGGTGCGCTTGGTACAGGAAAACTCGCGCCCGGTGCGGCGGTCGCAGACACCTCGGGCAAGCGGGCCGGTGCGGCCTGCGCTGACTGGCCGGTACCGGCCACGGCGGCACCCACTGCATCCAGGGCATACACCACCACCGTGTCACCGCGCTCGCGTACCGCGCCCACGGCGGCGCCGAGCAGCGCACGCACGGTCTCAAGCCGTTCCGGGGTCAGGGGCCGGGAGACCACCGCCACAACCTGCAGACGGCGCACCGAACCCGGTGGCGTGGCCACCTGTTCAACACGTCGGCCAACGGCATAATCGACATCGTGCTGCGAGGCCCCCATCGGCAAACGCCGCGCCGGGCCTTCGGCGGCGCGGTCGAGCGGTGCCGCGCCCTCTGGCGTGACGTCGCGCTCACGCGTCACCACGCCCACGGTCTGGCCCGGCGCGCCCAGCACGTCCTCGGTGGTGGTGCGCACCTGATCCGCACTGAGTAGTACGTCGACACTCACGAGCGCCTGGCCGGCACCGACCGCGCGCTCAAGGACCTCGCCGGCCTTGCGCGCCAGGTGCTGCTCGGTTTCTTTTTTTAGGTCCAGTTGACCGGAGGGCAGACCCGTGGCGGGGTCCGCCTGCGCGCTGCGCGTCAGGGCAAGACCGTGCTGGTCGATGAGCGTCACGTCCTGCACCGAGATGCCCGGCACCGACGCCGCCACCAGCCTCTGTATGCCGAGCACCTGCTCGGCCTGCAGCACCCGACCGGAGCGCAGTGCCAGCGTGATCGAGGCCTTGGCACTGGACTGGCTGCGTTTGAACAGGCCCTCCTCGGGCAGCACCAGATGCACGCGCGCATCCGCGATTTCGGCCAGAGAGAGGATCGTGCGCGTCAGTTCACCCTGCAGAGCACGCTGATAATTGACGCGCTGGGCGAATTCGGTCATGCCGAAGTCGGCCGTGTTGAACAGTTCAAAACCCACCGTGCCGTGCAGTGGCAGGTTCTTGCCCATGAGCTTGATCCGGGTCTTGTGCGCGATGTCGCGGTCTACCAGAATGGCCGTGCCCCCTTCACCCAGCCGGTAAGGAATCTTCTGGCGCTCAAGCTCGGCGACAAGCACAGCGGCATCGCCTGCCGCAAGATCGGAAAAAACCACTTGGTCATCGGCGCGCATGAGCCAGACGGCAGCGGCCAGCGTAGCCGCGCAGAGCAGGGCCACCCCTGCCGCCATGGCAAAACGCCCCACTGTCGTCAATCCATTCCAGAATTCCCTGATCACCGGCCCCTCCCGTCCATTCATCCACATTGCTGCACTGTCCTGCGCTTGATTTGCACCACCGCGCACACCGTCATACCTGCATGCGCATGATGTCCTGCCAGGATTCAAGCAGGCGGTTGCGCGTCTGCATCAGCAGGCGAAACGACAGATCCGCTTCTTCGAGCCGGATCATCAGTTCGTGCAGATTGCCGCCCTGCCCGAGGGCCAGTCCCTGCAGGCCGCTTTCGGCGACCTGCAACTGGCTGTTGACCTGTTGCAAGCCCTGCGTGATGAGGCTGGCAAAGCCGGCTGGTCCGTGCGCGCCGGAATGTGGGCCGGTCAGCGCGCCCGCATCAGGCGCTCTCCCTGCCAAGGGCGCGCCGATGGCACCGATGGTCTCAACATTCATCCGCGCCCCCCGAGATCAAGCGTCTTGAGCACCAGCGTCCGGCTCATGCTGAATGCCGCCAGATTGGCCTCATAGGCCCGCGTGGCCCGCAGCATGTCCAGACGTTCGGCGACGGTGTCGACATTTGCATACGACACGAAACCCTCGGCATCGGCCGCCGGGTGGCCCGGTTCGTGGGCCCGCTTGGGGGGCAGCCCGGCCACCTCGACCTGCGCAGCAGGCAGGGCCTGTGCTGCGTGCTGGAACGCGTCTCCAAAATTGCTTCCTGCGACTGCACGCAGCACCACTTTCAGGGGCTGATACGTGTGCCGCCCTGGTGCCTGGGCAATATCGGCCTGACTCAGATTGAGTGCGGCAACCTCGACACGGCGGCGCTGTACCCCCATGCCGGCTGCAGAGATGGCAAACAGTTGTTGATGATCCATGGCGTATCCAGTCCCTTAAAAAACAGGCTCAGCGCCGGCCGTCGCCGACGGCCTGAGCCAGCATCCCAAAATGGCGATTGAGGCCACGCAACAGGGCCTGAAACTCCACGGTGTTTTGCGCCAGCCTGAGCGTCTCGGCATCGAGTTGCTGCGTGTCCTGATCGCTGCCGGCCGGCAGGGCTTCAAGCCGGGGCGACACACCGGCCAGGCTGTCGTCACTGACCCTGCCCTCGCGTTCGAGGCTGTTGCGGGCACGTTCGAGCTGGGCTTCAAAATTGACCTGCAACGAAGGCTGGCCGGCGACGCCGGCGCGCGCGATGTTCAGGGCGTGCGCCTGCTGACGCATGGCAGCAGCGTCGAGCGCGAGGCTGATGACACGGGTGGTCGTGGTGTGTACGACAGGGGTGAAAGCAGCACTCATGGCAAGCTCCGGCGGGTCAGCGGGTCGAGAGGAATGGCAGGAAGCATCGGGTATGGAATGAGTTTGCGCAGGCGGGGTCGGCCTACTGGATGACGAGTTCGGCATGCAGCGCGCCGGCCGCCTTGATGGCGCGCAGGATGGAAATGATGTCGCGTGTGCTGGTCTTGAAGCGGGCCAGCGCCTGCACCAGGTCGGCCACTGTCGTTGGCCCGGGCGGTAAATAGCCCGAAGCGCTTTCATTGACGTGGACCTCGGCATTGGTCAAGGGTAGCGAGCGCACGCCGGCTCCGCTCTGGCGTACCAGGACAGGCTGGGAGACGCTGTTCTCGCTGATCACGGAGACCTTCAGATCGCCATGCGAGATCGCGACGACCGCAATGCGCACATCACCGCCGGAAACGATCACACCACTGCGTTCATTGACGATGACACGGGCGCGCCGGTCCGGCTCGACGCTGGCCGATTCGATGCGAGCAAAAAAATCAACCAGCCGCCCGCGCTCTGCGGCGGGCACCTCGATCTCGATGCCCGCGGCATCACGCGCACTGGCCAAAGGCAGACCAAACAGGCTGTTGAGCGCATCGGCCACACGCCCGGCAGTGGTGTAGTCCGGCTCGGCAAGTACGAACATCACCTTGTTGTCGGGCCCGATCATCTGCGCACCGACAGCCACTTCAATCGAGCCACCGCCGGGAATAGCGCCCACAGTGGGATGGTTTTTCTGCACCACGTTGCCCTGTGCGTCATAGCGGTAACCGCCGACCGACAGGGCGCCCTGGGCGAGTGCATAAATGCGCCCATTGGGTCCCTGCAGCGCCGTCGGCAACAGGCTACCACCGACCAGACTGCGCGCATCACCCGTCGAGGCGATGACCACGTCAATATTGTCGCCGACGCGTGCGAATGGCGGCAGGGTTGCGGTCACCATGACACTGGCAACGTTGCGGCTTTGCACCTGATCGGGCGCAATGCCCAGATTGAAACGCGACAGCACATTGGCCAGCGCCTGTCGGGTGGCACGGTTGTTGGACGCGTCACCGCTGCCCGCGAGGCCGGTGACGATGCCAAAGCCCACCAGGGTGTTGTCGCGCCAGCCCTGCAGCCTGCCCAGATCCTTGACGCGCACGCGTGTGCCTGGATCTGCGGACATTGCCGCGGCTCCTGGCGCAGGCAGCGCCACCACTGCGGTGTGAACCAGCGTCAGCAGCACAAGGATGAAGCGTGAATGGGTAGCACGCATCAGAACCCCACCCAGTCCATGAGCACGCGCCACCACGCGCGTCGCTGGCGTTCGGACAGGATGCCCTCTCCGTCATAACGAATGGCCGCCTCGGCGATGCGATTTGACAGCACCACGTTGCCCTCGGAAATATCCTGAGGCCGGACCAGACCCTCAAGTTGAATGCGCTGCCGTTCATCATTCACGCGCAGGTCCTGACTGCCGGCCAGGCGCAACTGGCCGGAAGCCAGGACCTCCGTGACAGTCACGGTGACCTGCCCCGCCAGTCTGCCGGCGCGCTGGGTGCGGCCCCCGCCATCGAAATCCCCGCCTACATTGGCTGTGCTACTGAGCGGATCATGGCTGCTGCGCGCCAGCTGGGCATTGAGCTGGTTACGACGCCGGTCGGTGGTTTCGGCGTTGCTCGTGGCACTGGAGTTTTCAACGATCAGCACGGTCAGGGTGTCGCCGATGCGCCAGGCCTTGTGGTCGGCACCCAGGGCTCGATACTGACCCTCGACATACAGACTGTCGGCCTTCCCCTGCATCGTCGAGGCAACAAGCCCTGCCCACAGCACGAAGCGGCACAGACCGGGCCACGCGCGGCGCGTCATGGCAACACGCCTTCAACGCGTCCCGGACCGCTGACGCGCGCGCGCTGCGATAGCGCGGCGTCGGCCGCGCGCACGCGCACCACCTGCCCGGCGCGTCCATCCTGCAGCACCTCGACTCGGGTTTCGACGTGCAGACCCGGCGCGTTCCAGACCAGCCTGGCGAAACTGCCGCGTTTTACCAGCGGCTCAGCATCCGCTGTGCTGCGACTCACCGCCAGCGCCGCGGCACCGGTGATCTCGACGCTGGCTGCACCACTCCATTGTGCCCGCGCCACGCGCTCGCCAAGTTGCCGGCGCACCCAGGCCTGCAGGGTTGCGGTGGACAGTTGCAAGGTCTGGCCGGGTGCGGGGCCAGAGCCAAGAGGCAGCAGCATCAGTCGGCGCAGCGTCGCCGGATCAGCGGTGGTCAGCGCGGCCACATCGCCGAGCAGTGCCACAGGCCGAGTCAGACTCGCCTGTGGCAGCAGCACGATGCGTATTGGCGTCGCCTCGGCCGGCAGCGAACAGACGCC
>CANJOT010000164.1 GCA_947475815.1 Burkholderiales bacterium
CTTGAGCTCATGCAGGGAGGTGGTCGCGATGACCCGCGTGCCGGCCTTGATCGGCTTGTGGCAGCGAAAGTCCATGCCGGAAAACAGACCATGCACGCCCGGCAGGCCCAGAGCGCGCGGAAAGCCGCAGCTCTGCACGAAGGTCGCTGGCGCGACCAGACCGCCCCAGCGCGTGCCGGCGGCGTATTTGGCATTGGTGAAGCGCTGATTGTCCTCACCGGCGCCAAGCACGTAATGACGGATGGTATCTTCGGTCGCAAACTGGTTGTACTGGGGAATTTCGCGCTCGACTCCCATGACCTTCTGCAGGGCGGCGATGCCCTCGTCGGTGATCTTGCCGTGTGTATCAGATACTTCACTCATGTCCACTGCACTCCTCAAAAAAGCATTAACAAAACATCAGGCCGAACTGCGCTGGGGTGAAGCAAACTGCGCTTAATCCACCTTCAGGCCGCTTGCGGCACCCTTCCACAGATCGTAGTCGGCGGTCACACGCTGCGCCAGTTCTTCCGGCGTGGAAGGCATGACGTCGTAGCCAATATCGGTAAAGGCCTTGGACAGGGCCGGATCGCCAAGCGCATTGCGCACAGCCGTGTTGAGGCGGTTGACGATGGCGCGCGGCATCTTCGGCGGGCCTTCCAGCGCATACCAAGCGGTCACATCAAAGCCTGCCATGCCGGCTTCAATCATGGTTGGCACGTCGGGCATGACGCGGCTGCGCTCTTTGGACGTGACGGCGAGGGCGCGTACCTGGCCGGCCTTCACAAATGGCAGCGAATCACCGACGCTGTTGAACATCATGGTCAGCTGAGCGCCAATCACATCGGTCAGGGCCAGCGCATTGCCCTTGTAAGGGATGTGCAGCATCTCGGCGCCGCTCATTTTCTTGAGCAGTTCGCCCGACAGGTGATTGGATGCGCCGATGCCGGCCGAACCGAAGCTGACCTTCTTCGGATTGGCCTTGGCATAGGCCACCAGCTCGGCAACGTTGCGAACCGGCAGGTCTTTGTTGACCAGCAGCGCGGTCGCGAATCCAACGGCCATCGACACCGGCGTGTAATCCTTCAGGGGATCGAAGGGCATGGTCTTTTGCAGATGCGGACTCATGGTCTGGGTCGGGCTGGCGGTGAACACCAGCACATACCCATCGGGTTCGGCCTTGGCGACAAAATCAGAGCCGACCACGCCACCCGCGCCACCACGATTTTCAATGACCACGGGCTGGCCCAGTTCTTTTTGCAGGTAGGGCTGGATTTTGCGCGCGGCATTGTCGACCGGCCCGCCAGCGGCATACCCGACAACGATCCGGACGGGCCGGTTAGGATAATTCTGCGCTGTGGCCTGCGCAAGAGCCGCCGCCGAGGCAGCACCCAGCGTGAAGCCGACCAGACCTCGGATCGCTGTGCCAGCGCGCCGCCTGAAAGTTGCATTGCCGTTCATGTCTACTCCTTGTTCGTTATATGAAATCAGGGCCATCATCGCATCTTGCGGATCAAAGTGAAACCGTTGGTCTTGCGTTATGCGCTGTCCAGCGACTTCGCAGCCCGCAACGCAGCGATGCGCTCCTCGCTGTAGCCGAGCAGATCTTTCAATATCTGATCGGTGTGTTCGCCCAGCATGGGCGGCGGATACGGGCTGCGCAACACGGCGCCATCGGCACGACAGGGCGTGCCGAGCGCGCGCAAGGGGCCGGCTTTCGGATGCACAAAATCAACCACCAGTTCACGCGCCTGAGCCTGCGCGGAGCCGAGCACATCACCGATCGACGCAATGGCGGCGCTGGGCACATCGTTCGCATCAAAGATGGCAAGCCACTCGGCCACGGTCTTGCTGCGGATCAGGGGCTCAAGCATGGACTGCAGTTCATCCTTGTGGATCTTGCGGTCGTCGATCACGCGGTAGCGCGGGTCTTTGGTCAACTCGGGCCGTCCGATCGCGCTGGCAAACTTGACCCAGAAGGCCTGCGAAAACGCGGCAATCACCAGATCGCCATCGCTGGCTTCGAACGCGCGGTAGGGGGCGATGTGATGGTGTCCGGAGCCCACCGGTCCGGCCGATTCACCCGTGGTGAAATACAGTTGCGCCATGTAACCGAGCAGGGCGACCAGCAGATCGTGCAAGCCAAGGTCGATATGCGCGCCCAGGCCGACGCGGCGCCGGCCGTAGAGCGCGGCAAGAATGGCAAGGCTGGCAAAAATGCCGCCGTTCAGGTCGCCCGCCGGCAAGCCGATGCGCACTGGCGGGCGGCCTTCCTCGCCGGTGATGGCCATGGTGCCCGCCATGGCCTGATTGACCAGATCGAAGGAAATCTTGTCGCGCAGCGGACCGGTCTGGCCAAAGCCGGAGATCGAACACAGGACGATGTGCGGATTGCGCGCGCGCAGCTGCGCATAGGACAGACCAAGCCGGTCCATCACGCCGGGCCGGTAGTTTTCGAGTACCACGTCGGCCGTGGCAACCAGATCGAGAAAGGCCTCGCGCCCGCCGGCCGTCTTGAGATCCATGGCCATGCTTTTTTTGCCCCGATTGAGCGCCATGAAATAGGTGCTCTCGCCGTTGACGAACGGAATGTTCTTGCGGGTCGGGTCGCCGATGCGTGGCTCTTCGATCTTGATGATCTCGGCGCCCAGATCGGCAAGGATGAGGGTGCCGAAGGGTCCGGCGAACATGCGCGTCAGATCGAGCACGCGCAAGCCGTCGAGTGGTTTGCCCGCCAGGGCCGGCGTGGCCGACAGCTCTGCAGCCGCGGCAGTGGCCGGCAGGGCCGCGGCTCGTGGCTTGCCGCGCGTGGCGCCCGGCACACTGGAGATGCCGATCGCCTTGTCGGCGGCCAGGGCGGCGATGCGTGCTTCGTCGTAACCCAGCAAGTCGCGCAGGATCGCCTGCGTGTGCTGGCCGACCACGGGTGCCGCCTGGTAGGTCGGCACAAAACTGGCCTGATTTTCAAATTCAAAGTGAAACGGCGTGCCGAGGGTGCGCATCCTGCCTGCGGTGGGATGGTCCACTTCCACCACCATGCCACGCGCCTTGGTTTGCGCCATCTCGATGGCTTGAGCGAGCGTGTTGACCGGCCCGTTGGGCACATCATGGGCATCGAGCACCGCCAGCCACTGCGCGCTGGTGCGCTGACGCAGGATGGGCTCGAGGATGGCGCCCAACTCGGCACGCGCGGCATGGCGAGTCGCGAAGCTGGAGAACCGCGGATCATCCGGAAGATCGGGCCGCTCGATGGCCCCGGCGAACTTGCGCCAGAATGCCTGCGTAAACGCGGCGACCACGATGTAACCGTCCTTCGTCGGGAAAGCGTTGTAGGGGTAGATCGTCTGGTGCGACGAACCGAGACGCGCCGCCTGCTCGCCGGTCGCGAAATAAACGGTACCCATGTAACCGAGCAATGACACACCGACGTCAAACATGGCCACATCCAGCAAACTACCCTGACCGGTACGGTCGCGTCGATCGATGGCCGCAAGGATGTTGATGGCGGCGAACATCGCCGAGAGTTCATCGGCCAGAGGCAGACCCATTTTGGTGGGCGGACGCCCGGCTTCCCCGGTCACCGCCATCGCACCGGTGACGGCCTGGATGATCAGATCGTAGGCGGTCTTGTATTTCAGTGGCCCGGTTTGTCCGAAACCCGAAACACTGCAATACACGATGGATGGATTGAGCTTGCGCAGCGCTTCGTAACCCAGGCCGAGCCGCTCTGACACCCCGGGACGGAAATTTTCGATGATCACATCGGACTGTTCGGCCAGACGCAGCGCAATGGCCAGGCCTTCGGGGTGTTTCAGGTCAATCGCCAGACTTTCCTTGTTGCGATTGAGCGAAATGAAATAGTGGCTTTCGCCGTTGACGTAGGGCGGGTTGTGGCGCGTGACATCACTGCCTTCGAGGTCTTCTACCCGGATGACATGCGCACCCATGTCGGCCAGCACCATGCTGGCCATCGGGCCCGACAGCATTCTTGAAAAATCCAGCACACGGAGCCCGGCGAGCGGCGCAATCGACTTCGTCCCGTCTTTCACATTCATGGATTCTGATGTCCTGTCGTTAATTGCATCGTTGCGGCTTACCGCTGAGAATCGTCTTTAAGACCTGTCTTTAAGACCTGTCTTTGAGACCCGTCTTGAAGGCCGTTCTCATTGTTTTTGTGTTGCTGGCGGCGAAGCGTTTTTAGATTCTGCCGTCATGATACTACCGGCAGACTTTCCGGCATGGGCGTGATTTTCGAAGCACGCACACCCATTTCAGGAAATGCGGAAATGGTCTGCAAAACAACGCGCGATACAACGCACGATACAACGCGCTGGAATTTTGCGCTTTTTGCGCGCAGTATAATTACCAAATAATTCAAACCGTCGCATAACAAGCAACGATCAATCAGGAGCAAAGCAGCATGAACCACACCATCATTCTGGCCAATCCCGAGGCGCCGTCACGCAGCGCGGCGCCCGCGCGCGCCTTGCAGGCCAAAGCGGGGAGCGGCATCCGCCTCGGTGTGCTGGACAACAGCAAGCCAAACGCCGACCTGCTGCTCAAGGGCCTGCTCGAGCGTATCTCCGCCTCCTCCCGGTTTGCATCGGTGCTGGTCGTGCGCAAACCCAACGCTGCGCTGTGCGCACCGCGCGAAGTTCTTGACCAACTGGCCGAAGGCGCTGATCTTGTGTTCAGCGCTATGGGTGACTGAGGCGCCTGCACGTCGTGGAGTGTCCATGACATGATCGAATTAAAGCGTCGCGGTTTGAAAACTGCCGTTATCCACTCAACACCGTTCAAGTCCCTCGCACTGGGAACTTCGCGCGCCCTCGGCGTGCCCGACCTGCAGCGCATCGAGATTCCCCATCCTCTGGGTGGCATTTCCCCAGCCGAGGTGATGTTGCGCGTCGACGTGGCCCTGCCGCAACTGCTGGAATTCCTCAAGGGAGAGGCGTCATGAGCGCACTGCCGCAGCAAGACGCGCTGCGCCTGGCCACAGTGGCCGCGCAACTGGCTGGCGATGGCGCAGGTGTCGCCCTCGAGGACGATTACGACGCCATCCAGCGCAGCTACCTGGAACACGGCTGGAGCGACGGCCTGCCCATTGTGCCGCCCACTGCCGAACGCATCGCCGCCATGCTGGCCTATTGCAGCCTGCCGGTTGATCAGGCGCTGGTCGAGGTGGCGCCGCGCTACGGCGCCGGCACGCCGCTGCGCATCGCCGCCAATGCCGTCATGGCGGGATGCCGGCCGGAATACTTCCCGGTCGTCGTACTGGCCCTGCAATGCATGGCCGAAGAGCGCTTCAACTCCTATGGCCTGCAAACCACCACCCATCCCGGTGCGCCGCTGATCATCGTCAACGGCCCGATCGCCCGCGAGCTTAGAATCAATTGCGGTCACAACGTCTTCGGCCCGGGCACGCATGCCAACGCCACCATCGGCCGTGCCGTCAGCCTGTGCCTGCGCAATCTCGGCGGCGCCCACGCGGGCACGACCGACATGTCGACCTTCGGCACGCCGGCAAAATACACCTACTGCGTGGCAGAAAACGAAGCCGCCAATCCATGGGAGCCGCTGCATGTTGAACTCGGCTTTGCCGCCGACACCAGCACCGTGACCGTGGTGGCCGCCGAGGCGCCGCACAACGTCAACGACCACCGCAGCCTGAACGGCGAAGGCCTGTTGAAAATGGTGGCCGGCGCCATGTCGAGCACGAGCACCAACGACGTCCTCTACAACCACAACTCGCAGCCGGTCGTGGCTCTGGGACCGGAGCATGCAGCGCTCGTAGCAGCCAGCGGCTTTTCCAAAGCCGAGGTCAAGCGTTTCCTGCATGAACACGCCCGTGTGCCATTGAACCGCTTTTCGGATGAAAACGGTGCATTCCTGCGCGCCAGCTTTCCCGATCTGTTAGCCAACGCGCCGGCCGATGCACCGGTGGCCGTGTTTCGCGCGCCCGAGCTGCTGGTCGTGCTGGTATTGGGCGGAGTCGGCAAGCATTCAATGTTTATTCCTACGTTTGGCATGAGCAGTGCCGTGACGCGCGCCTTCACCCTACCGGATGGCAGCCTGGCGCGCTCCATCGAAGATTTCCGGCGGGCTTGAGCCCCCCTTCAGGAGAATTCCAACACATGAGCAACTCCGATCTGGTGCGCATAGGCGTCGGCTCCGGCATGGCCGACGAACGCATCGAACCTGCCGTACAACTGCTCAAGGACCAGCCGCTCGACTATCTGGTCTGCGAATGTCTGGCCGAACGCACCATCGCGCGCGAAAGCCTGAGCCGCAAGAACAACCCGGAATCGGGCTACACGCCGATGCTGGAAGCGCGCATGCGCGCTTTCCTGCCGCTGTGCCGCGAACGCGGCGTGCGCATCGTTACCAACATGGGTGCAGCCAATCCACTGGCTGCGGCGCGTGCGGTGCAACGCGAGGCAGCGGCCATCGGCTGGAACGATTTGCGCTGTGCGGTCGTCACCGGCGACGATGTGCTCGACATCATCCGTCAGCACCCCGAGCTGCCCTTGCTGGAGAGCGGCCAGCCGCTCGCAGCCCTGCTGCCGCGGCTTGTTTCGGCCAACGCCTATCTGGGTGCCGATGTGATTCGTGACGCGCTTGATACCGGCGCCGAGGTGATCATTACCGGCCGCGTGGCCGATCCCTCGCTGTTTCTGGGCGTGGCCCTGCATCACTTCGGCTGGTCCTACGACGACCCGGCGGCGCTGGCAGCCGGCACCGTGGCCGGGCATCTGCTCGAATGTTCGGTGCAGGTAACCGGCGGGTATTTCGCCGACCCGGGCAAGAAAGATGTGCCACGCCTCGCCGAGCTGCCTTACCCCTTCGGCGAAATCAGACGCGACAAGCGGGTGTTCATCAACAAGGCCGAAGGCTCGGGCGGGCGACTGGATGTCATGACCTGTTCGGAGCAGGCGCTCTACGAGGTGCACGATCCGCGCCGCTACATCACGCCGGACTGCGTGTTCGACTTTGGTGAACTGTCTTTCCAGCAGGTATCGGAGAACCGCGTCGAGGTGCTGAACCCGCTCGCCCACCCGCGCACCGACAGCTATAAAGTGGTGGTGGGGTATTCCGATGGCTGGATCGGCGTGGGCGAGGTAGCCTATGCCGGCATCAACGCCCTTGAACGCGCCCAGCTTGCCGCCGACATCGTCAAAGAGCGCTTCGCCCGCGACGGTGGTCTGGCCAGCGAAATTCAGATCGACCTGATCGGCCTCTCCAGCCTGCATGGTGTGAGCGACCTGAACCGGGCACAGCCGCCCTACGAGGTGCGGCTGCGCGTGGCAGGGCGCTGCCCCGACAAACGCAGTGCCGACCTGCTCGGCGAGCACGTGCGCCAGCTCAATATGCACGGCCCTTACGCCGCGGGCGGCCCGGTCAATCTGGGTGCGCGCGAAGTGATCGCGGTCGATTCGGTGCTGATTCCGCGTGCCTGGGTCCAGCCCCGGGTGACCGTGGTGGGAGGACGATAATGGATATCCTGGTTCACGATCTGGCCCACGCCCGTTCGGGCGACAAGGGCAATACCTCGAACGTGGCTGTGATCGCCTACGACGAGGCTGGCTTCGAAATCCTGCGCACGCAACTGACGGCGGAACGGGTGATGGCAGCGTACGCCCACCTTGCGGAGGGCCCGGTAGAACGCTATGAACTGCCCAAGCTGCGCGCTCTGAATTTCGTCATCCACAAAGCCCTGGCGGGTGGCGTCACACGTTCGCTACGCATCGACCCCCACGGCAAAACTTTAAGTTCCATCGTGCTCGGCATTCGCGTGCCCGGCTCAACACTATAAGCATCGAAAAGCGAGGACAACACCATGCAGACTTTCATCACGAAACACAGCGGGCACATTGCAGAGATCAACAACAACACCGGCGCGGTCTGGTTGCTGGCCGCAGCGCTGGTGTTAGCGGCTCTGGCGCCCTCGGCTGCAAATGCCCAGGCCTGGCCGTCCAAACCCATCCATCTGATCCTGGGCGTCTCGCCTGGCGGCAACACCGACATGGTGGCGCGCAGCTTCGCCAAAAAACTGTCGGAAAGCGTCGGCCAGCCCGTCATCGTTGAAAACCGCGCGGGCGCCAGTGCCACCATCGCCACCAGCTACGTGGCGCGCAGCGCGCCTGACGGCTATACCTTCCTGGTGGTAGGTGCCACCGGCGCCGGCCACTCCATGAACCCGAGCCTGATCGCCAAGCTGCCCTACGACACCACGCGCGACCTGATCGGCATCAGCGCCCTGACGCGCAC
>CANJOT010000165.1 GCA_947475815.1 Burkholderiales bacterium
GATGGTGTCAGCGATGGTGATGAGCAAATCTTCGGGCAGGCAGCTACCGTGATCCTGCATGTTGTGCGGACCCTCGGCAGCATGCACCATCACCGTGCTGTCTGCGGCATCGAAGCCCTGGTCAACGTGATAGGGCGCCCACGGACTTTCTTCTTCGTTTTCGCCAGCGCAAAAACTGTATTTGCACGGGCTGCCAAGCGTCGCCATGTCGGTCTTGCCGGGAATGCCCAGGCCAATGTTCATCATCACCAGACGCACTGCGCGGCCGATGGTGGCGTTGGCGCGTGCGCCTTGACCAAAGACGTTGCTGCCGCAATTGACGGCGAGTTGCTGGCGGATCGGGCCGTTGATGAAAATCAGCGGAGCCACCGGATGGGTGGTGGCCTGCACGCCGGCCAGATTCCATTCCGGCCGGGCCATGGCCCGCAGGGCGGCCACCACGACCGGCATGTAGCCCGGCCTGCAGCCGGCCATGACGGCATTGATCGCGACCTTCTCGACCGTGGCGGCGAGCTGGCTGGGCGCCATCAGCATGACCTCGGCGTCGCCGGGCAGGCCGCTGGCTGCGACCATGGCCGCGACCAGTTCCGGCGTCGGTGGCACGATCGGCAGGCCGTCGGTCCAACCGTGTTCTTCAAAATAGTCTTGCAGCGCGCCGGGCGAGGCCGGCACGTCGAGTGACATGGCGTGCAGGTTCATGCCTCGGCTCCCGTGGTTTGGAGACGACTGGCGATCGCTTCGAGCACTTGCGGGAAGATGCGGTCGGCCAGGGCTTCGATATCATCGGACATCAGGTTCATCATCGGATGCACCACCCACACCAGGGGCAGGTCGGGCACGCCGAGGGATTCACGCCGGCGCAAGGCCATGACGCGGAACGGCGGGCTCACAAAAGTCACGGTGGCGACACCGAGTTTGCTCAGGCTACATGAGTCATGGACACTCCACGACGTGCAGGAACCTCAGTCTCCCAGACCGGTGAGCACCAGGTCAGGTTTCCAGCCGCGCAGCTCGGCGATGGCCGCCGCGCCCGATTCGCCAGCGTGCCGCTTGCGCCACATTTGTACGGCGGCGATGCCGTGTTCCTGCAGGCGCCGCGAAATCGCCCACAGCAGGTTGTCGGCGTTGATCTTGGTGTTGTCGAGCAGCGCCACGCGCAGGCCCCGCGGCAGTGTGATGCTGCCTGGCGGGCTGGTGACACCGCTGCCGGCGGCGCTGGCCTGCCCGGTCGGTGCCTCGATGCCCGGGTGTAGTACCCGGATCGTCTCGTTCATGGGAATCCCCCTGTTTTTGGTCGTCGTTCCGTCCCCTGAACCGCAGCAAACTGCCTCGCTGCCGGTCACATTGACGGGTGTCAGGCCACATGCTAGGCTCAACAGGGTGTAGCTTGTCAATAAAAATATATTTCAGGAGAGTCGAATGACGGCGAAAGTGAACGTCTTCATCCCGGTCGGCGAGTCGCTTGACGTCCCCGGAACCCGCAAGGCGAGCCTCGCCCCGCGGCTGCGTTCCCTCAAGGGAGCGACGGTTGCTGTGTTCTCGAACAGCTGGCAATGCATGACCACCATCGCCGATGAACTGTGTGTGCGTCTGCCGGCCGAGTTTGGTGTCAAGGAAGTCATCAAATATGACAGCCCGCTGACGCTGCCGATGCCCGATGCCTTGATGCGCGACGCCATCGCGCGTTGCGACGCGGCCATCGTCGGGATGGGGACCTGAGGGTCTTGCACGTCGTGGTGTATCCATGACACGCTCGAGCTGGAAAAAAACGGTGTTCCCAGTGTCACGCTGGTGACCAAGGTATTCGAAGCCCTCGGCCGTACGGTCGCCAAGGGGCACGGTTACGACAAGCTGCAAATTCACGTCCTGCCGCATCCGCTCAACCCCTTGCCCGAAGCAGAAGTGCGGCGCATCGCGGGTGAACACGTGCAGGCCATCATCAACCGCTTGCTCGAAGCACAGGAGGGCGCGCGATGACGCTGCATTCGTCCAAAGTGGAACTCGATGACGACGCCGAAGTCATCAGCGACTATTTTCATGCCCACGGCTATACCGACGGCCTGCCCATCATCCCGCCGACCGAGGCGCGCATTCTGCGCATGCTGGCCGGCACGACGCGCAAGCCGGGCGAGTCGCTCGGCCTGATGCCGCCGGCGGTGCAGCACGTCACCATCGAAAAAATCGCCATCAACGCCGTCATGGCCGGCTGCAAGCCCGCTTACATGCCGGTGCTGATCGCCGCCGTCGAGCTGATGCTGGTGCGCGACTGGGCGCTCGACTCGATGCAGTCGACCACCAATCCGCTCACGCCCATGCTGATCATCAACGGGCCGATCCGTCAGCGCATCGGTCTCAATTGTGGCATCGGCGTAATGGGTCCGGGCTGGCAGGCCAATGCCACCATCGGCCGCGCCATCCGTCTGATGATGCTCAACATCGGCGGTGCCACGCCGGGCGATGTCGACAAGTGCACTCAGGGCTTTGTCGGCAAGTACGGGCTGTGCATCGGCGAGAACGAAGAGGAAAGTCCGTGGTCCTCGTATGCCGTGCGCGAGGGTTTTGGCGCCGATGAGGATGTCATCACGGCCATCGGTGTCAATTCGAGCACCAACATCCACGATTCAAGCGATCGCTGGGAAGACCTCATCATGACACTCACGGCCAGCCTGATCAGTCCGGGCACGGCCAATGTGGCGGACCCGATGAGCACGCCGGTGATTGCCCTCAACCCGCTGCACGCGCAAATTCTGGCAGGCGCCGGTTATACCCCGGAAAGCCTGCAGGAACACATTTTCCAGAAGTGCCGGCTGCCACCCGAGGGGCTGTCCGTGCGCCGTTCGGTGTTGCGGCGCGGGGAACATGGCGAGGCGCTGTTTTTTGTCGACGGCATGATCCCGTTTGCGAACTGGGCCAGGAACATCAAGATCATCGTTACGGGCGGCATCACGGGGGGGCAATCGTGTTACCTCTCCAATGGCCATTTTGGCTATGCCAGCAGCAAACGGATCGGCACTTGATCGAACAATAACAACAGGGGGGTTGCATGAAACTGCTCGCAAAAATTTTTGTCTCGCTGGGATTGATGGTGGCGTCGGTGGCCGTGCATGCGCAGGCCTACCCGTCACTCAAGCCGGTAAAAATCATCGTCGCCACCCAGACCGGGTCGGCCTCGGACGTGCTGGCACGTCTGGTCGGTGATGGTCTGAGCCGTGCGCTTAATCAGACCTTTGTCATCGAAAACCGCGGCGGAGCCGGCGGCAACATCGGCCTCAATGCGGCGGCCAAGGCGGCCCCGGATGGCTACACCCTGGTGCTTGGCAACCTCGGTGGCAACATCATGAACCAGTTCCTCTACCCCAGCCTGGACTTCAATCCGGAAAAGGACTTCGAGCCGATCGCCGGCATCGCCGGCATTCCGTTCGTGATTGCCGTCAATGTTGATTTCCCGGCCAAAAACCTGCAGGAACTGATCGCGGCCGCCAAGGCCAAGCCGGGCAGCATCAACGCCGCGCTTGACTCAACCAGCGTCAAGGTCACGTATGCCCAGTTTTCCAGCACCAGCGGTGCCAATCTTTTTCCGGTGTCTTATAACGGCCCGGCGCTGGCGGTGGCCGATGTGCTGAGCGGTCGTGTGCCGGTGATCGTCGAGACCCTGGGTGCAGTGCGCCAGCTGGTCAGTGGCGGCAAGCTGCGCGCGCTGGCCATTACGACGCAATCGTCGACCGAACTGCTGCCCGGTGTGGCATCGGTGTCCGAGCAGGGTGTGCCGGGATTTGGTGAAGTCACCGGCTGGGTCGGCCTGATGGGTCCGGCCGGCATGAACCGCGACATCGTCAATTTGCTCAATGCCGAGGTCAACAAGATACTGCGGCTGCCCGAAACCCGGCAGAAATTCCTGACCATGGGTTTTCAAGCCAAGCTCGGCTCGCCCCAGGACTTTGCCAAGTTTGTGCTCGATGAACGGGCCCGTTTCGGGCCGCTCATCAAGGCTGCCAACCTCAAGGCGGAGTAAACGCCGGATCAGGGCGACGGCAGGCCGTCGCCCGGGTCGGAAAAGCGCGCGCGGATCGCCAGAATCTCGGGCAGGATGTCGATGAAACGCGCCACCAGTTCGGGATCGAAGTGCCGGCCGGCCTGCTCGCGCAGAAAGGCGAGCGCATCTTCCACCGGCCACGCCGGTTTGTAAGGCCGCACCGCGGTCAGCGCATCAAAGACGTCGCAGATGGTGACGACTCGCGCTTCGACGGGGATCTGCACGCCTGCAATGCCGGCCGGATACCCCTGACCATCCCAGCGTTCGTGATGATTCATGGCAATGCGGTAAGCCATGCTCATCACCGGTGCCTGATGCCCGCCCAGAATCTTGCCGCCAATCTCCACGTGCCGGCGCATGATCCGCAGTTCGGCTTCATTGAGCCGGCCGGGGCGCAGCAGGATGTGGTCGGGAATGCCGATCTTGCCGACATCGTGCATCGGGCTGGCGTGACCGATCAGCTCGGCAGTGTCCGCATCCAGGCCAGCGGCCAGAGCGAGGGCGAGGGCGCCATGACTGACGCGCTGCACGTGGTTGCCGGTTTCGTTGTCGCGGTATTCACCGGCCAGCGCCAGCCGGTGCAGGATTTCGCGTTGTGTGGCTTCCAGTTCGGCGGTGCGTTCGCGCACCTTGACTTCAAGGATGGCCGCCTGTTCGAGCCGGTCGCGGTAAGCCAGTTGCACTTCGAGCAGATTGCGGATGCGCTGCGCCAGCTCGGCATTGGCAAACGGTTTGATGACAAAATCGCGCGCTCCCAGTCCGAGGGCGTTGAGGCGCAGGTCAAAATCGGTCTGGGCGGTGATGACCAGTACCGGCAGGTAGTCTTCGATGGCCTCGGCGCGCAACAGGCGCATCACGCCCAGGCCATCGAGTTCGGGCATCTGCATGTCGAGCAGAATGAGCGCGAACTGGTGTTCGCGGTGCAGCGCGGTGACCGCCAAGGGATTGCTGGTCGACATGACGTTGCGGTAACCGCGCTGGCGCAACAGGTTTTCGAGCAGCATGATGTTGGTCTCGTTGTCGTCGACAACGAGAATCGGCGCTACAGCGAGTCGCTCCTCAAAGCTCAGCACGGGGCGCGCTCTCGAGGGCATTGCGGATGGCCCGGATCAGTGCGTCGATCTGGACGGGCTTGGTCAGATAGCTGTGGAAGCCGGCCGCGATGCCGCGCTCGATGGCATTGGGCATGGCGTTGGCGGTCAGTGCCATCACCGGAATGCTGGCGGTCGAGACGTCGGCGCGCAGCTGCGCCAGGGCTTCGTACCCATCAATGCCGGGCAGGTTGATGTCCATGATGATCAGGCGGGGCCTTTCCTGGAAGGCCAGGGCCAGGCCGATTTCGGCGGTGTGTGCGGTGATCAGCCGGAACTGGTCAAAGCGTCGCATGACCTCTTCCATCAGGCTGACGTTTGCCGGATTGTCCTCGATGTAGAGCACGGTCCGGGCACCGTCGGGCGGCCGTGTGGCTGGCGCTGCTGTCCCGGTGGTTCCGCTGGCGGATTCGCCGCGACCGCCCACCGGTGTCGTGGCAATGTCCCGCTCGCCAGCAAGCGGCAGATCGAGCCAGAACGTGCTGCCGACGCCTTCGGTGCTGCTCACCCCGATGCTGCCACCCATGGCTTCGACCAGGTGTTTGCTGAGCGCCAGGCCGATGCCGGTGCCCTCGATGTGTGCGGAATCGATACCGAGGCGACTGAACGGCAGGAATAATTGTCCCAGGCGCTTGGCCGGGATGCCCGTGCCGGTATCGGTGAGGGCGAGGCGCGCGGTCTTGCCGGCCGGGCTGGCCGAGATCGTGATCGCGCCGCCCAGTCGGTTGTATTTGATCGCATTCGAGAGCAGATTGAGGATCACCTGCTTGAGACGACCGTAGTCGGCGACCACCTGTACATCGTCAACGTCGATGTGGATCGACCGGATTTGACGCTGGTCGATCAGGTGCTGGACCATCGGCAAGGTTTCATCGATCAGGACTTTTACGCGCACCGGCTCGAGTGACAGGGCGAGTTTGCCGGCTTCGATGCGCGACAGGTCGAGCACCTGGTCGATCAGGCCGAGCAGATGCGCACCTGCCTTGAGGATCTGGCGGGTGAAGCGTTTCTGGTTGTCATCGAGCGGCGCGTCAGGCTCGGTTTCGAGCAATTGGGCAAAGCCGAGGATGGCGTTCATCGGCGTGCGCAACTCATGGCTCATCGCTGCCAGAAAATCCGACTTCGCCTGATTGGCCGAGGCGGCCAGCTCCTCGCTGGTGCGCAAGGCGCTCTCCATTTCTCGCCGCTCCTGGATTTCGTGTTCGAGGTCCTGTTTCTTGAATTGCAACCGTGATTCGTTGTCTTTCAGGTCGAGATACTGGCCTTTGATGATGCGGTCAGCGCGCGCCACGATTTTCAGCAGGCTCAGGTAGAGCACCAGAAACACCGCCCCGAGAGCGAGCAACAGGCGCAAACTGACCTGTTCGATGCGCGTCACAGTCGCCGTGACGTTGGAGTACAGCTCGAACACCGCTTCGATTTTGTTCGGGTCATCAAGGTGGATCGGAATATAGGTCGAGACGACGTCGACGTTCTGGATCTCGCCTTCGGTCGCGCTCATGCTGCCGCGGTGCGTCAGCTCGTTGGTGAGCACACCATTGCGGGCATTGAGAAAACCGCTGTTCTGGCTCTTGTTTTCGCCGATCTCGCGTAATACCGACGAGTAGACAGCCATGCCCTGGAGGTTGTAGACCTTGATCTTGGTGACGGCAGCATTGCGCGACATGCCGCGGATGCGCTCGTCAAGTGCGCGGGTGGCGTCGTTGGTCTTGCGCGTCTCGGGGTCAATGTCGCTGCGCAGCAGGAATTGCCCGAAGTCGGGCCAGAGCGCATTGGCATAGGTTTGCGCCAGCATTTCGTTGCGCAGACCGGCCAGCGTAGTGTGCTCGCGCACCTCGCTGTCGTAATACAGGTAGGCCATCGGCAGCACAACGGCAAGCATCAGCAGGCCGCTGGCAATCGAAAAATATCGTTGCAGGCGAAAGGTCGTCGGTGCCGCGGTCGCGCCTGCGTTCAATGGTTCAGCCTGTGGCATAACGGTTCGGAGGGCGTTGTGTGGAGATGTTATTTATTTATGTTAACAAATATGGCGTGCCATCGGGTTGGGATTCGATGCCTGAATGCACAAGGCCCCGGCAAATGATTGCCGGGGCCTTGGGTGCAAGCCGCAGGTGAGCCCGCTTCTGTCGCGCCGGCTCGGGGCTCGGGAGAGCGCTCAGGGTTTGTCGAACGCGCCTGCGACCCCGAGCACCAGACTCTCCGGGCGGATGTATTTGCGGAATGCAGCATTGACCTCATCCAGAGTCAGTGCGGCAATCTTGCGCTCGATTTCAGCGGGCAGCTTCATGGTGATGCCGCGTTCGGTCTGCAGACTGAGGGTCTGGGCCAGGCCCGGTTCCTGAGCGCGCGCCAGGGCGCGGGACTGCAGCAGGCCACGTGTTGCCTCGGCCAGTTCGGTTGCGGTGAAACCCTCGCGCAGGGCGCGTAACAACTCATCATTGAAGCTGGCTTTGACCTTGTCGACATTGGCGGGCGCAAAGATGGCGCCGACGTTCCAGCCCATGTTGGCATTGAACAGGCCCCCGTCCAGATAGCTGTAGACGCTGTAGCTCAGACCCTGCTTTTCGCGGATGCTGCGCCACAGGCGCGAGGCACCGCCCGCGCCGAAGATGCGGTTGGCGACGTACAGGGCCGGATAGTCGGGATCGCTTTCGCGCAGAGGGAAGGTGAGCACGCCCTGCAGGGTGGCGTTGGCCTTGTCAGGCGTATTGAAGCGCAGGGCCAGTGGCGCCACCGGTATATGCGGCCGCGTCACACGGACATAGGACTGTCTGCTTTTCCAGTCGGCAAACAGGCGGTCGAGCTGGGACTTGAGGGCGTCGGCATCAAAATCACCAACTGCCGAGACCTGTGCGGCCTGGGCGCCGTAAAACTCATCGTAGAATTCTTTCGCATCTTGCAGCTTGACGGCTTTGAGGCTGGCGATGGCTTCTTCCATGGTCGGGGCATAGCGCAGGTCGCCCTTCGGATACGGATTGCCATGGCGTTCGATGGCCGAGCCGAGGATCGCTTCGGGTTCGCTCAGTTGCGCTTCCAGACCGGCGATGCGGGCGTTGCGTACCTGTTCGAATTCGCTGGCGCTGAACACTGGCTTGCGCAA
>CANJOT010000166.1 GCA_947475815.1 Burkholderiales bacterium
CGAAGAAGCGGATCTGTCGTTTCGCCTGCTGATGCAGACGCGCAACCGCCTGCTTGAATCCTGGCAGGACATCATGCGCATGCAGGTATGACGGTGTGCGCGGTGGTGCAAATCAAGCGCAGGACAGTGATTGGTGATGCGCTGCGCGCCGAGCGCGGCACCTCGGCCGGTCTGGACATGCTCAACGCGCTGTTGTGCGGCAAAGATCATCCGGACGCGGTGGTGTTCAATGCGGTGCTGCAGCGTGAGTTGCTCGATCTGGTCAAGTCTTACCCTGCCTGAGCAGGGGTTTGAGCACTGGCCAGACATTGTCGAGCAGCAAGGCTTGTGATCGCACCGTCGGGTGAATCCGGTCGGCCTGGAAAAATTCGTCGGTCTGGCCCAGTCCTTCGAACAAAAACCTGACCAGTGGCACTTTCAGGCGCGCGGCGAGTGCTGGATAGACGGCCTCGAAGCGGCTGTTGTAATCACGGCCGTAGTTGGGCGGCAGACGCATGCCGACCAGCAGTACGCGCGCGCCGCTGCGGCTGGCAGCGCTGATCATGGCGCCAAGATTGTCTTCCATGGCGCGCGGATCAAGGCCACGCAGGCCATCATTGCCGCCGAGTTCGATGATCACGATGGCTGGTTTGTGTTGCCGGAGCAGGTCGGGCAGGCGGCCGCGGCCACCGATCGTGGTATCACCGCTGATGCTGGCGTTGATGACGTTATAATCATACGCAGACGTTTTCAGACGTTCGGCGAGCAGCCTGACCCAGCCACTGTCGCGCGGCAAGCCGTATTCGGCCGAGATGCTGTCGCCCAGTATCAGCAGGTTGCGTGGCGCGGCCTGGGCGCCGGTGCCGGTCAGGGTGAGCAGACCGGCGAGCGCACCCTGGAGCAGCAAGTGGGTGAACGCGCGGCGACGCGCCTGCAGTCCGCGCGCAAGGCTTGCGTGCGTTTTATTCATGTATCCATTCTCCATGACCGATCCTATCCAGTCAGTCCCTGCAATTCAGGTTCAGCATTTGAGCAAGCGGGTCACCGATGCCATCGGTGTGCTCACCATCCTTGACGATATCACGCTTGCCATCGGTACCGGCGAGACGGCTGCCATCGTCGGTGCTTCGGGTTCGGGCAAGTCGACCCTGCTGGGCCTGCTGGCCGGCCTTGATTCTCCGAGCGCGGGCTCGGTACAGCTGGCGGGCGTTGATCTGGCCAGTCTGGATGAAGACGGCCGCGCCGCTCTGCGCGCCCGGCTGGTCGGTTTTGTGTTCCAGTCGTTTCAGTTGCTGCCCCATCTCAACGCCCTTGAGAATGTCATGCTGCCACTCGAGTTGCGTGGTGATGCGGGCGCGCAACAAAAAGCCACCCGCCTGCTCGAGGAAGTCGGTCTGGGCGCGCGGCTGCGCCACTATCCCAAGACGCTCTCCGGGGGGGAACAGCAGCGGGTGGCGCTGGCGCGGGCATTTGTGACCGAGCCGGCCATCCTGCTGGCCGATGAACCAACCGGCAGTTTGGATGCGGCAACTGGCGAGGGGGTCATGGACCTGATGTTCCGTCTGAATCAGGAACGCCAGTCGACGCTTGTTCTGGTTACCCATGATCTGGCGATTGCCCAGCGCTGCGGCCGGCAGATCAGGCTGGCGGCCGGACGGATCGTAAATGCCGAATGAAAAGCAGCCTTAGCCGCGACTTTGGCTCAGGTCGCGAATGGCGGCGATCAGGCCGCTGGTCGAACTGCTTTCCGTAGCGCTGCGCCCGGTTGTGCCGTCAAGACGTTGCTCCAGCGTGCGGGCAATGCTTTTGCCCCATTCGACGCCCCATTGGTCAAACGAATTGATACCCCAGATGGCACCCTGCACCATGACCTTGTGTTCGTAGAGGGTAAGCAGGGCACCGAGATGGTAGGCATCCAGACGAGGCATGAGCAGCGTGTTGGACGGCCGGTTGCCGGGAAAGACCTTGTGCGGCGCGAGGCCGTCGGCCTCATTGGCTGACATGCCGCCGGCGCACAGTTCGGCGTTCACTTCTTCGAGCGTCTTGCCGCGCATCAGAGCCTCGCTCTGCGCCAGACAATTGGCCAGCAGGGCGCGCTGGTGGCCAGCCGCCGACGCATGCGCGGGACTGGTTTGGGCCACGGCGATGAAATCGACCGCCGCCGGATCGCGGCTTTGATGCAGCCACTGAAAATACGCGTGCTGACCATTGCTGCCAGCCTGTCCCCAGATGACCGGCGCGCATGAATACGCGAGCCGCTGGCCCTGTTCGTTGACCGACTTGCCGTTGCTCTCCATCTCCAGTTGCTGCAGGTGCAGCGGCAGGCGCGAGAGCAGGTGATGGTAGGGTGCAATCGACAGGGTTGGAATGTTCAGGATATTGATGTTCCAGATGCCGACGAGCGCAAGCAATACCGGCATGTTGGCCTGCAGGGGCGCCTCGCGGAAATGCTGGTCCATGGCGCGTGCGCCGGCGTGCAGATCGAGAAATACTTCCATGCCGCTCTGCAAGGCGAGCGGCAGGCCGATGGCCGAGCACAGCGAATAGCGCCCGCCAACCCAGTCCCAGAGCGGGAACATGTTCAACGGATCAATGCCAAATTCGCGCACGGCCGTCTCATTGCAGGAAACGGCGACGAAATGACGCCGCAGCGCGGCTTCCGGCACCCCCGCGGCCAGACACCAGTCGCGCGCGCTGCGCGCGTTGAGCATGGTTTCGGCGGTCGTGAAGGTCTTGGACGCAACGATGAACAAGGTGGTGGCGGCATCCAGTCCTTCGACTGCGGCCAGCAGTTCATGTGCATCGACGTTGGCCACAAAACGCACGTCGAGGCCGGTGCGGCCGTAACCTGACAGCGCGTCACAGGCCATGCGCGGACCCAGATCCGAGCCGCCGATGCCGATGTAGACGACGGTGCGGATGGCACGCCCGTCGTGACCTTTCCAGCTGCCGTTACGCACTTCCGCAGAAAATATCGTCATGCGTCGCAGGACATCAGCCACGGCCTGACTGATTTCCGGGTCGACCCACCGTGCGTCTTCGCCCGCCCGCAGGGCGGTATGCAGCGCTGCGCGCTGTTCTGTGCCGTTGATCAGATCGCCCGCAAACATGGCATCGCGCCGCGCTTCGACGCCGCGTTCACGCGCCAGTTGCAGCAGCAGTGCCACGGTGTCGCTGCCCAGACAGTTCTTGGAGTAATCCAGCAGCAGTCCGCAGGCCTGCAGCGAGAGCGCCTGAAAACGTTCGGGCTCATCGGCAAAACGCGTGCGCATGGTCTGGTGGCCAGTCTGCGCGTGGTGTGCGAGCAGGTCTTGCCAGGCGGAGGAATCGATCATTGCAAAATCAGGGTTCAGGATTAACTGCGGAGACAGCAAGACCAGTCAACCCGGTCTTTGCGCTGCAAAACGCCATTGTGCCGCAAAATTATTGCAGGATCAGTGCACTATCTCTCATTTGCGCACGGCGTGCCGCTCTGCGTTGCTCTGAATCAGCCGGTTCAGGGCAGTGCGCAGTGGCACGATGAGGTCGCTGGCCACCAGACCGACTGGTCCGCAGCCGGCCGCGACTGCATCGTCGGCCGCCTGACCGTGCAGCCAGGCACTGGCCAGCGCGGCGGACAATACGGGCCAGCCCTGGGCCAGCAAGGCACCAGCGAGACCGGCCAGCACGTCGCCGGTGCCGGCTGTAGCCAGCCCCGGGTTGCCGGTTGGATTGATGCACCAGGTGCCGTCCGGCGCGGCGATGATGCTGCCCGCGCCCTTCAAAACCACCACGGCCTGATAACGTCGCGCCAGTTCGAGTGCGCTGCCGATGCGGTCCGACTGGACGGTGCCCACCTCAGTGCCGAGCAGGCGTGCCGCTTCGAGCGGGTGCGGCGTGAGGATGCAGGGCTGGCCGCGCGTCGCGAGGCGCTGAGCCAGTGCCGGTGACAGGCCGATCAGATTCAGGGCGTCAGCATCCAGGACCAGCGCCGTGTCGCCGGCCAACTGCCTGGCCAGCACCGCGTGGGCCTCTGCATCCATGCCCAGGCCGGGACCAAGGACGGCCGCCTCAAGGCTCAGGTCATTGAGGGTGGAGCGCAACATCAGTTCGGGCTGTGCCGCGTCCCAGACCGGGGCGCCAGCCGCCAGCAACTGTACATAGACCCGGCCCGCGCCAGCATGCAGCGCGCTGCGGCCTGCCAGCAGCGCAGCCCCCACCATCCCTTGATTGCCACCAATCACGGCGAGATTGCCAAAGCGACCCTTGTGGCTGTTGCGCCGCCTTGGCTGGGCCGCTGCGGCAAAAACGGCGGGGGCATTCAGGCTGCCAGGCCCGGCTGCCGGCTTCAGGCCGAGGCTATGGACGAAGACCTGACCGGCGCAATCGGGCCCGTCCAGGGTATGCAGGCCGGGTTTGTCGGCGATGAAGGTCAGTGTATGACTGGCGACGATGCAGCATTCGCCCAGGCGCGCGCCGCTGTCGGCGTGCAGTCCACTGGGAATATCCAGAGCGAGCACCGGGCAGGCGCTCGACTGGCTGATGTGATTGACCCGTTCGACCCAGTCGCGCGCCCGTGCCGACAGTGGCCGGTTCAGACCGATGCCATACAGGCCATCCACAATCAGTGCAGCGTGCTCGATGCCGTCGAGCTGATCGCGGATCGGTCCGGTCCATGCAAGCCGGGCAGCGCGCGCATCGCCCTCATGCGCCCGGCCGGGTTCGAGCAAGGCGACTTCAGGCGTCACCCCCGCTTCGCGCAGCAGACGGGCGAGAATCAGTGCGTCACCGCCGTTGTTGCCGGGTCCAACCAGGATCCAGACCGGCCCGGCGCGATCACTGCCGATCTGCAGGGTCAGTGCCGCAGCGGCCGCACCTGCACGGTCCATCAGGGTACCTGCGGGCAGGTGTGCCGAAGCATCCTGCTCGATGGCGCGCAAGGCGGCGGTGAGCAGCAGGGGATGAGTCGAATTCATGGGTGCCAACATAACACAAGCGTCGGGCTGTGGGCGAGGGCACTGTCTGGAGTGGCTGGAGCGCTTCGGTCACGGTGGTGTAAGGCTGCGCAGCCCGACACCGCGTGAGACGTGGTAAGCGTAGCTCAGCCAGGTGTCAAAGCTCGGCAGTTCGGCACGGCGCAGCAGGCGTTTGTTGTGCGTCCACGGATTGAGCACGATCACGGTGGGATTGTTGGCGGGTCCGTTCTGGAAACAGGCGATCAGGTCTTCGCCCAGCGCCTGGGCAAACGGCAGCACCGGCTGGTTGCAGGCTTCGCTGCAATACACGGAGGTATATTCCGGATAGGGCAGGAAGATCCAGGGTGCGAGCCCTCTGATGGGCCCACCAGCAGGCGTTTCCGCAAGCATGCTCAGGTAACGAGACGGGCAGCAGATGGCTTGCGATTTGAGCGTTCGCACGACGTACTGCCGGGCCCATTCATTGCGACTCATGAGGGACTTCTTTCGCGGTTGATGTTGACCTGACGCCTGCCGGATCAGGCATCTGTTGCTTCCCCTTGCTCAAGTCATGCCACCTTTTTGGGTTCAGTATTTGAGCTGCTCTCAGTGATCGGTGCTGACGTGACGGATCAAAGGCTCCTCTGCAAGCGCGGCATCGGTGTTGCTGACAGGCACCGGGGCGGGCAGGGTGAAGTTCGAAAAGGGGCCGAAAAATACCGCTTGTTCGGGAATCATGCTGGTCAGGCTGTGCTGGTCGGGGAAATGGCCAGAGACATCGGGCCAGCTCCGCTGCAGGTAGGCCGTCCAGGTTTCGAGCGGCAGTTCACGCACGGTACCGAGGATGTCTTCAAAGAGATAACCCATGGCACGGGTGCTCGCGACGCCTTTGCGGAACGCCAGAAGCGGGTCGGGCGCGGCGGCGTAACAGGTGACGTAGGCGCCCTCAATGTTGGCCGGTGGGCGATTGCCGTCCATTTTGGAGAGTTTCATTGTGAATTCGAAAAGCCGATTCTCCATGGGTGGGTTCCGGGTGGGGTGAATGTGGCGAGACGGACAGGCTGAAGGGCGAAGAATAATCAAGAGTGATGGTAGCAGGCCTTTTCTAAAAATTGTCCAATTCTTGCTGAGTAAAGGCAAAAAAAAGCACGACCGTGGAGGCCGTGCATCGTTACGTGACAAACGTCGGCCACGCCGCCGCCGTCAATCATGAAGGTCTACGACGCTTCAGGTTTGTCTGGCCGCACCCCGCTCAGTGCAGCAGCCTGCCGGTAGCCACGGCGGCAACGTGATCCGGATTGTGGGGGACATGATTGCCACGCCAGACGACATGCAGGTCGGGCCGCACCAGAATCACGCTGGCCTTATAAATCTTGCGCAGATGTTCGTCCGGCAGGTGCAGGACCTCGAAGGGCGCACCACCGGCCCGCAGAGCGGCTTCGAGCGTGCCGGTGTCGGGCGGGTTCTGGCCCAGTCGCAGCAGGCTGAATGCAGCGCCCAGTTGGTCGTGTACGGCCTTGCCATCGCTACACCACAGGTGTGGCAGGCGCGTGCCCGGCCAGGTGCTCGGGTCGTAGCTGAAGGTGTGCGGCGGGGGCAGGGTGGCCTCGGCACAGACCAGCGGCGAGCCGTCATAACGATAACCCAGTTCGATGCCGAGGAATTCATGGCCCAGAGGCTGGCCGGCGGCGGCCAGACGGGCGACCTGCTCGCGCATCGCCTGGCCCTCAGGAGTACTTTCGCGCAAGGCCGGCCCGCAGGCTTCGCGCCACTTGCGCACTCCATCGACCGCCAGCGTGCAGGCCGCGCGGTTGCGCAATCCGACCTGTCGCCGTTCAAGCTCATAGGAATCAAGCAGGTCAGGCCCACCCCAGCCGGCCAGCGTGCCCGCCAGTTTCCACGACAGATCGATGGCGTCGCCGATGCCCGTGTTCATGCCCAGCCCGCCCTGCGGAATGACCAGATGTGCAGCATCGCCGGCGATGAACACGCGGCGCTGCCGATAGCGCTGCGCCACCAGCAGGTTGTAACTCCAGCTTGAACGGTTAAGGACTTCGATGTCAACCCGGAAGCCGATCAGCGGACGCAGTTTTTCGACCGGATCTTCGTCTTCCCCGAGTTCATTGAGGTTAATCATGAAGTGGCGCAGGTCGTCCTGCACGACGATCGCCCCTTCAGGAAAATAATAATGGCGGCCCTTGCCGATGGGGATACGCTCGAACAGGGTTTCCGAGCGGAAGAAGATCTGGTGCACCTTGCGGATGTGCCCTTGTCCTTCGAGGGGAATACCGAGCTGCTTGCGCACCGTGCTGACGCCACCATCGCAGCCCACCAGGTAACGCGCGCGCTGCTGCAGGACGTTACCGGCCGCGGTCAACAGATGGGCCGTTACGCCGTGCGCATCCTGCGTCAGGGTCTTGAGTTCCACGCCTTCGACGAACGTCAGACCCTGCGTGCTGCGCGCCTCGGCCTTGAGCAGTGGCTCAAGCGTGTATTGCGAGATCAGTTGCGCCGGCTCCCGTGGCTGCGAGCCGTCATGGGTCTCGGCGATGCGTTGCTGAGCTGCCCGGGACGAGGGATAGCGCAGATGCAGCAGCGGCGGGTCGATCAGACGTGTGCAGACAAACACGTCCATGGGAATGTCGGTGAACCCGCTGGCCTCGCGGATGCGCTCTGCCAGTCCGAGCCGGCGATAGATTTCCATGGTGCGGGCATTGCAGCGCTCCATTTTCGGCAGGCGACGTGCTTCGATGCTGCGCTCGATCAGGGTGACGTTCACCCCGCGCCGCGCCAGATCAATGGCGAGCGTCAGCCCGACCGGTCCGGCGCCGGCAATCAGTACGTCTGTGGTCAGGTCAGGGGAATTCAAGGCGTGCCTGTTGTGGGGGAGCGTCGTTGTCGGGTGCGCAGCCGGCGCATGCGTCGGGGTGCAGAAAATGTAACCAGCCCCCGCAGTGCTGTCAAGGCAGCGATCGGCAGCGATCGGCTTTTCGACCCGTGTCTGAGCAGATTGTGATCGCAGCCGGTCGCTTGTACCAGCGCTGCAGATTCACCGAACAAATGGCGGTTCACCTCAACGTCGGCTCAGCGGGGCAGGCGGGCAGGCTATAATCTGGCCTTGCCCAATTAAGCTTTCGCCGATGAGCCACGTTCTGGTTTTGAAGGGCGCCAACGCGCTTTCCGAGTTTCGAGTATCCGGCCTGCTGCAGCGCCTGCAAGGCGCTGAGCCGCTGGTC
>CANJOT010000167.1 GCA_947475815.1 Burkholderiales bacterium
CAGGCCGACGGCGTTGAAGCCGCCGCCGTTGAACGCGTCGCGGAAGTCACCATTAAGGCCTGCGCGCGTGGCTTTGACGGTACGCCGCTGGTCATTGACGTTGGTGGTGGTGGTATTGAAGAGCGCGCGGTCGGTCGAGTGTTTGACGTCGCCGCTCAGGGTGGCATACAGATTGGATTCGCGGCCTCGAATGATGGGGTGCACCAGATTGACGGTTGCGACCGTGCCCGTGCCGTTGGCATTTAGCGCGCCGAGGTCTTGAACTGCAGAGTAGGGATCGGTTGTCGATCCATGCAGTTTGTAACGCAGCGCCGTGTAGCTGGCGCCGATCTTGGTGCCCCACGGGCCGACCGGCAACAGGTAGGACAGGCTGCCAACTTCGGTGCCAGCGTGTTCCGAGGCCAGCGCGCGCATGCCGAGCGTGTCGCCATAGCCGGTCGGGCTGTTCACCTGGGCCTGGCCCGACAGACGCAGAGCGCCCGAATATTTGCTGCCGTAGTTGTCGAAATCGACGCTGCCGTTGACGCGCTTGCCGCGGTCGCCAACGTCGACCATCAGGTCCGCCTCGCCCGCCTGTTTGCCCGGGCCAAGGCTGGAGCGGATGTCCACGCCCGGCAGGTCCTGCAGCAGCAGCAACGGGGCATAGATTGCGCTCTCAGTGGCGATGCTGCCCGGCTGGATGGTCGAGAGATACCGTTCGGCCACGCTGGGCTTGAGACGCGCGCCGTCGGCAGTACGCGCCGTGGCCTTGCCGATGCGGCCTTCGAGCACGTGGATGCGTACCTCGCCGCCGTTGATTGCCTGCGTCGGCAGGTAGGCGACCGTGAGGAAATATCCTTTGGCGCGGTAGAAATTCTTGACCTCGTCGAGGGCAGCCTGCAGGCCGGCTGAGTCAAGCTCGCGCCCGGTGTAGGACTGGATGACCGCCTTGAGCTGGTCTTCGGAAAAGAGCGTGTTGCCCGAGATGCGGAACTCGCGCACCGTCACCTTCAGTGCGCTGTTGTCTGGCAGGCGTGGCGGCGGTGCGGGCAAGGCGGGCACACTGCCGGTGCGCGGTGCCTGTTCGGCCGGCCGGACGGAGTCAAGAATGGTGCCGGCATCGGGCCGGGTTTGCGCAATGCCTGCGGTCGAGCAGGCGGCGAGGATGGATGCGAGGACAATGGTACGTCCCGTCAAACGACGATTTGGCTGGCGCAAAGCGGCCCCTTTTGCGGCTGGTTGACCTTGTCTTAAGGCTGGAGTGCGCTTGCCCGCGATTCTAGGAAGTTAATAAACATTAAATTCCTCAACCAAAAAGAAGCGACGCGAGTGACAAAGATTACAGGGCCGAAATCGATATTGAAATGAATTAGCGACTGATTTTTGCTTTTATAGTTGTATTTTCCGCAAATTAACCGTAATAAAGTCGTAACCATTTCCTATGTTGGAGCAATGTCTGTCGGTGCTAAGCAGTGTTCTGCGATCTTTTTATTGTTAATTTTTAACAATAAAAAAGCCCCTTGCGGGGCTTTTGTCCGGAGTCCGGAAGAACGATCTGAAACAGCTATTGCGCGGAACGGCTCACCGCTTGCGCTCAGTTCCTTGCGGCCAGTTCTTTGGCCAGCAGCGCATGTACTTCCGGCGCTGGCGCGGCCCAGGCCCCGGTCTGGCAGCGGTTGACGCCCATGCGCCTGAAATCGACCATCATCTCGGCCGTCTTGACCGAAGCGGCCAGCGGGTCCATGACCAGCGCACCGTTGACCTCGCGGATGCCCTGATCGATCAGCCACTGGCTCAGGTACAAGCCGGCCGGGCACAGGGCGGTAGCGCCCCGGCTGGTGAGTTCACCCGCTACCTCCAAGTATTGTTTTACAAAGGTCTCCGGGTTGTTCCACAGGTTTGCGTAATCGGTAAAGGCGAAGGTGACCCAGCCGCCCGGCACCATGCGGTCCCTGACCGAATACCGTTCGGCGATTTCCTTAAAGAAGTGGTGCAGGCGTTCGCTGTTGACCAGAAAGGCAAAATTGGGCGCGAGCTGGCTGTAGAAGGCCAGTGTCGCTTGCGTCATGAATACCACCGGGATATTGACCATTTCCTTGAGTTCGTGAAAACCCAGGTCGAGGCAATTGGTGATAAAGGCGTCATACCCTTCGGCCTCGGCGCGCATGGCACTCTTGATGGTTTCATGCTGTACAAAGTGCAGGTGGGTGCGACTGCGGCCCGCGCCAGGATACTCCTTGCCCAGATGCGGAAACTCTACGCTGGTATCGGGCCTACCCACTTTGAGCGCGTGTCGTTCCAGAGAATCGGCGTAGGGTTTGTAGAGGTCGGACTTGCTCAGGGGGGTACCGCTTTGGATCCAGATTTTCATGTTGTGGACTCGCCAGACAGGGTGGAACAGTCGTAAACCGGAAGTTGGTCAGCGCGGTTTGCTGCTCAATCAACTAGAGGTCGGGGTTGTGGGCCGTATTTTGGGGGGCGCGGGGCGGGCTTGCAAGCGCGGCCTCTTGCGCCACACGCCGGTCGCGCAAGCCTGACATGACCCGCGTCGTGGCCCGCATCGTGGCTTGACAACGGGCCGCTTTTCGCATTCAATCCGCAGGCAAATAAAATAATAGGACAGGAGAAACATGATGGTAAAAAACCTCAAGGGTGTGCGCACCATTGTTTCCATGATGCTGGCCATGCTTGCCAGCATGGCGCATTGCGCCGACGCCTATCCAACCCAGCGTGCCCAGTTCATCGTGGGCTTTGATGCCGGCGGCACGACCGATATTCTGGCGCGCGCTCTGGCCAAGGAAATGGAAAAGCCCTTCGGCCAGTCGATCACGGTCCTGAATCAGGCCGGTGGTGGCGGCACCATCTCCGCGGCAACGGTGCTGCGTGCCAGGCCTGACGGCCATACCTTCGCGATCGCCGGGCCGACCACCCTGCTGATCCCGCCGCAGACCAGCAGCCTGCCGTTCAGTACGCCTGACACCTATACGCCGATCGCCCGTGTCATCGACACACCGCAAGTTCTGGTTGTGCCCGCCAACTCACCCTACCGCACGGCAGCAGAACTGATCGCCGCAGCCAAAAAGCAGCGCCTGACCATCGGCGTCAACCAGATCAGTTCGGTGGCCAACATCAACCTCAGCCTGCTGCGCAAGGCGAGCGGCGCCGATCTCGCCACCGTGCCTACCGGCGGTGATGCTGACAGCATCCGCACGCTGCTTGGCAATCAGCTGGCCGGTGCCATTCTCGCGCCGCAGGGCGTGTTGCCCCAGGTCAAGGCCGACCGTCTGCGCATCATTGGTGTGTTCACCAAACAGCGTGTTGCCGCCTTGCCCGATGTGCCGACCTTCATTGAGCTGGGCTTTCCGGTCGCCGAAACATCCGATCTGTTCATCTTCGGACCCAAGGGCATGCCCGATGCTGTCGTCAACAAGCTTGCCGCGCTGTTTGAGCAGGCCGTCAAGTCGCCCGCCTACCAGAAGCTGACCGTCGAGGGTGCGACCATCGCTTCTTACGTCGGGCCGCGTGAACTGAAGGCCGAACTGACCGAGCGGTATGCCACCTACGGAAAAATCCTCGCGGAACTCGGTCTGCTCAAGAAATGAATTGGCGCGGCAATCACGCGCTGCTCGTCGCGATTGCGGGCCTGGGCCTTGCCCTGGCCTACCTTGGACTTGGCGCCCAGCTTGATGTCGGGAAATTTGCGGCACCGGGCGCCGGGCTGTACCCGCGCGTCTTGGGCATCGTCCTGCTGGTGATCGCTGTGCGCGGCGTTTGGACGACGGCCCGCGCGGCGCAGCCTGAGCGTTTTACCATCGAACGGGTCGAAGCGCTGCGCGTCTTCGGCGCCATCATCGTCATGCTGGCTTACGGTGCCATGCTCGATACGCTGGGCAGCATTGTCGTCACCTTCCTGCTCTCGCTGGTCTCTCTGCTGGTCATGGGCTGGCGGGGCTGGTTCAAGGTGGTCGCATCGGCGGGGATCGTGGCCGTCGGTGTGCATCTGCTGTTCGTCAAGTTGCTCGGGGTTCAGATGCCGCTCGGCCTGTTGGCCTGGTAGGCTGAATCTTCGGCAGCTACTGTGCTGTACTGCTCTGGAGTGTGGCTTTGAACGATCTGCTGTACGGCTTTTCCATTGCACTAACCTGGCAGAACCTGCTTGCCGCTTTCGGTGGTGCCCTGATTGGTACGGCGGTTGGCGTTCTGCCCGGCATCGGTCCCTCCAGCGCCATGGCCATTCTGCTGCCCGCCACCCTCGGCCTGGAACCGGCCACCAGCCTGATCATGCTGGCGGGTATTTTTTACGGCAGCCAGTATGGAGGCAGCACCACGGCCATCCTGCTCAACATGCCGGGTGAGTCGACCGCACTGATTACCTGTCGTGATGGCTATCAGATGGCGCTGAAAGGCCGCGCCGGCGCGGCGCTGGCGATCTCGGGGGTCGGTTCGTTCATCGCAGGCACTGCCGGGGTGGTTGGCCTGACCTTCGCGACGACCGCGATTGCCGAGGCGGCACTGGCTTTCGGGCCGCCGGAATATTTTTGTCTGGCACTGCTCGGTCTGGCCGTATTGTCGCGACTGTCGACTGCGGCGCCGTGGAAAAACGCCCTGTTGCTGGCCTTAGGCGCGCTGCTCGCCACCGTGGGCCAGGATCCGCTCACCGGTGAGGGTCGCTTCACGCTCGGCATCACCGAACTCATGGCGGGCATTTCGCTGGTGCCGGTGTTGATGGGTGTGTATGGCGTGTCCGAGGTGCTCGCTGTGATCCAGCGCAGCGCCGGCTTTCCGAAAATGATTGAGGTCAAGTTTCGCGAACTGTTCCCGACGGCTCGGGAATGGCGCGCCTCGGCCGGGCCGATTGCGCGCGGCACGCTGCTCGGTTTTCCGCTTGGCCTGATCCCCGGTCCTGCCGCCCTGATTTCAACCTACCTGTCGTATGCGCTGGAAAAGCGCGTCTCGAAACACCCCGAGCAGTTTGGCCAGGGCGCCATCGAGGGTGTTGCCGGCCCCGAGTCGGCCAATAATGCGGCCACCAGCGGCACGCTCGCACCCTTGCTGGCCCTCGGCCTGCCGTTTACCGGCGCCACCGCTTTGCTGCTGGCCGGCATGACCATTCATGGCATCCAGCCCGGCCCGCTGCTGGTCACCCAGCATCCGGAAATTTTCTGGGGTGTGATCGCGTCGATGTATATCGGCAATGTCGCGCTACTTATTCTCAACGTGCCGCTGGTGGGCCTGTGGGTCAGTCTGCTGCGTGTGCCGCAGGCGCTGCTGGTCTGCCTGATCCTGGTGTTTACCGTGGTTGGCGCCTACAGTGTGCGCAACAGCGTAGCTGATATCTATGTTCTGCTTGGCAGCGGGGTGATCGGCTACCTGCTGGTTGCGCTCAAATTTGACATGGCGCCGCTGATCCTCGGGATGGTGCTTGGCCCGGTGATGGAAGAAAACCTGCGCCGCAGCCTGTTTCAGAGCGACGGCAATCTGCTGATTTTTGTCACCAGCCGGCTTAGCATCGGAATGATGACCATGCTGGTGCTGGTGCTGCTCGGCCCGCCTTGCTACCGGTTGGTACGTGACCGAATGCCTCAGTCCTGAACTGTTTTTTTTGACACCCTCCCGTCCATCCCTTTTCGAACAGGAAGCATCATGAAAGTCATCCTCGAACCTGAAGTTGTCACTAAATACTGCGAATTTTTCAAGTGGGTTTCGACCTGCGATATTTCCGATGCCCTGACACGGCTCAATCTCGACGCCGTGCGCATGCGCGGCATCCTGCCGCTGGTGCAGTTCGCCGAGGGCGCGCCGCACATGGCCGGGCCGGCCAAAACGATCCGTTACCTGCCGTGCCATTACAAGATGCAATATCAGGACGTTGAATACAAGCTCACCGAAGTGGTGCAGAACACCCCGGCCGGTTCGGTGCTGGTGGTGGAGGGCGGGGAATTCCACAAGCCGGCACAGGGTGAGATGAACGGCCTGACCGCCGTGCGTGCCGGTGTCGCAGGCAGCGTCGGTGATGGCGCGGTGCGCGACGTTGATGCCGTGCGCAAGCTGCCGCTGCCGGTGTTCTACAAACCGTACCCGATTGGCATCACGATGGAGTCGTATGTCGGCCGCTCCATCTTCGCTGGTGTCGACATCCCCATTCACATGGCTGGCGCGATGGTGCGCGCGGGCGACATCATCGTTGGCGACAACAATGGCGTGGTGGTCGTGCCGGTGGAATGGGTCGAAAAAATCGCTGAGATCTGCAAGGAAATCCAGGCGCTCGAATCGGACATCCGCAATCGTGCCAGCTGGGACGACTGGAAAAGCATCTACGCTTCGTCGCACAAGGGCAAATACGCCGGCGACAACGACACACGCCCGGATGTTTTCAAGAACCGCGCCAAATAACCGGCGGCCATTGACCTGCCCCACACGCCCTTCGCGGAGAACCTGTAATGAGCTATGAATTCCTGATCTATGACAAGCCCGAAGACGGTATTGCGCGCATTACGCTCAACCGTCCGGAAGTCCTGAACGCACTGAGCACCTATTCGCTGCAGGAGTTGTACGACGCGGCCGCCGAGGCTGCGGCGGACGACAGCGTGGTGGTGTTGATCTACCGTGGCACCGGTCGTTCATTTTGCGTCGGACGTGACTTCAAGCACAGCGCCGAACTGCAAAAGACCGAAGAGGGCTGGTTTGCCTGGCGCAAGCGCTACAAGGGTTTCGGGCCGCAAACCTGGCTGCACCCCAAGGCGACCATTGCCGCGGTGCAGGGTCACGCTCTGGGTGGCGGACACAACCTCGCGGTGGGCTGCGATCTGACCATTATTGCCGACAACGCCAAGTTCGGCTACCCGGAGGCACGTTACGGTCAGTTGGCCGGCCGCAACCACATGTGGAACTGGCTGGTGGGCCCGAAAAAAACCAAGGAGTATCTGTTCACCGGCCGCAACATGGATGCCGAGGAGGCCTTGCGCATCGGTCTGGTCAATCATGTCGTGCCGCTGGCCGAACTCGATGAATTCAGCATGACCATGGCGCGTGACATCGTCAACATCGAGCGCAAGAATCCGGGCTACATCCGCCTCAACAAGATGGACATCAATTACCGCCATCAGGAGTTGATGATGTACACCACGCTCAATCCGGACGTGGCTGCGCAGAAGGCGCTCGAAACCGAGTTCATCACGCGCATGAAAAAGTCGCAGGAAGCCTTCTACGACAACGTTTCTGAAAAAGGCATTCACGCTGCCATGGACAAGATGCACAGCGGTTTCAGTTCCAAGGGCAACGAATAACCATGGCAGCACGTCTTGATCTCTTGCTGGCGCCGCGCGCAGTCGCCATTGTCGGCGCATCCGAGCGCAACCATCACGGCAAACAGGCCGCCGATGCCCTGGAGCGCGTGCAGTATGCCGGTCCGGTGTATTTCATCAATCCGGCGCGCAAGGAGGTATGGGGCAAGCCCTGCCATCCCGACCTGAACAGTACGCCGGTCGTGGCCGACCTCGCCATTCTGGTCGTCAACCGCGAACGCGTGCTCGAGGTGGTTGAGCAATGCGCCGAGGCGGGCGTCAAGGCGCTGGTCATCAATACCGATGGCTTTGGCGAAAGCGCCGACAGCCTGGGCCGTTCGCTGCAGGAACAGTTGCTGGCGCTGGTGCGGCGCCACGATCTGCTGCTGGTCGGCCCCAACTGTCTGGGGGTGATCAACTTCCACGGCAAGGCTGCCGGGTATTGCGGCCCTGTGCGTGAGCCGGTGGGAGCGGGCAATGTGTCGTTCATCTCGCAGAGCGGCGGCAACACCGCGCTGTTCATTGAACTGGCTTACGCGCGCAACCTCGGCCTGAGTTATCTGATTTCAAGTGGTAACGAAGCGCATCTTGATACCTGCGATTTTCTCGAACATATCATCGAGGATCCGAACACCTCGGTGATCTGTCTGCTGATGGAATCGATCCGCGACCCGCGCCGCTTTCTGGCCCTGAGCGCCCGGGCGACCCGCATGGGCAAACCGGTGATTGCCGTCAAGATCGGCCGCTCGCCCGGTGCGCAAAAAGCAGCCATCGCCCACACGGGTGCGCTGGCCGGCTCCGACGATGCCGTCAATGCCCTGTTTGAGCAGGCCGGTGTGCTGCGCGCAACGACGCTC
>CANJOT010000168.1 GCA_947475815.1 Burkholderiales bacterium
ATGAGCAAATTTTACTGCTGCCCGCCCTGCAACACCCGGATTCGTTCTTCAATCGGCGGGTGCGTGGCAAACAGGCTCATCACGCCGCCGCCGCTGATGCCCATGGCCTGAATGGTCTTGGGCAATTCGCCGGCAGACAGACCACCCAGTCGGGCCAAGGCATTCACCATCGGCTGGCTGTTGCCCATCAGTTTGGCCGCGCCGGCGTCGGCGCGGAATTCGCGCTGGCGCGAGAACCAGGCGACGATGATGGCGGCGACAAAACCGAACACGATGTCGAGCACGATGGTGGTCACGATATAACCGATGCCGACGCCGTCGTTCTTGTTGTTGAGCAAGACCTTGTCGACAAAATAGCCAATCACGCGTGACAGGAACACCACGAAGGTATTCATCACGCCCTGGATCAGGGTGAGGGTGACCATGTCGCCGTTGGCGACGTGGGCGATCTCGTGGCCGAGCACGGCGGCGACTTCCTCGCGCGTCATGCCCTGCACCAAGCCGGTGGAGACGGCCACCAGCGCTGAGTTCTTGAAGGCGCCGGTGGCAAAGGCGTTCGGCTCACCGTCGTAGACGGCGACCTCGGGCATGGCAATGCCGGCACGCTCGGCGTGCTGGGCGACGGTGGCGACCAGCCAGCGGTGCACGGGGTCATTGGAGTCGTTGATCACCTGGGCGCCGGTGCTCCACTTGGCCATGGGCTTGCTCATGAGCAGGGAGATGAAGGCACCCCCAAAACCCATCACGGCGGCAAAGCCGAGCAGCATGCCGAGGTTGAGGCCGCTGGCGGTGAGAAAACGATTGACGCCAAGCAGGCTGGCAGCAACGCCCAGCACCAGCATCACCGCCAGGTTGGTTAGCAGAAAAAGCACGATGCGTTTCATGGTCAGCAATCTCCTTGTCTTGCAGCCCCGGTTTGGGGCGCGCCTGAATCGTGAAGCGTGGCAATTACGTCACACATTGCACCTGATCTGGTTCAGGTTTTCAGATCAAGTGAGTCTGATCTGACCAAAATCTGCGCGCAACGCCCTTTAGATGGTATCTAGGAATCCATTTTCAATACGGCGCGCCATGCTGGCGCACGTGTTTGCGCAACTATTTTGCCAGGCTTGAACTGAAAGGAAGAGTAGATGGCCGACCTCCGTCCCGTCGAGATTGCCGCTGCCGCGGTTCTGGGCGCACCCCAAACCGTCACGAACAGCCCGCCGGTGCTGCTCATGCCCTTGCCGGATCAATTTGCCAGCATCACGGAAACCCTGCGTTTTGCCATGCCGCTGACCGCCTTTGGTGATGCCGATGGCAGCGAACCGCTTCAATACAGCCTAAGCATGTCCAATGGCTCGGCGCTGCCAGACTGGATGCGTTTCATCGCTGGCTCGCTGGGCGTGGTGGGAGCACCCACCACCGCGGATGTGGGCGTTTATAAGCTGCGTCTGACCGCCACCGACAATCAGGGCGCCTCGGTCTCGGGTGACTTTCTGCTGACCATCACCAGCGGCGCGGCCGACGTGCCCGGAACCGGCACGGACGCGGGTGGCCCGCCCAAGCCGCCTGCTGGTCCGGTGGTGATGAGCGGTGGCAGCGGCGACGATGTGTTGAACGGTGGCGCTGGCAAGGAGATTCTCGACGGCGGCAAGGGTGCGGACGTGCTCAACGGTGGCGCCGGTGATGATGTGCTGCAGCTGTCGGTCGATGCACTCTGGCCCTCGGGCTCGCGCCTCACACGGCCAGGCAGCAGCTGCCCGCAGCATGCGAGCAGCCTAGACCTCAGCGGTATGAATCGCAGCCTGGACGTCTTCAATGGTGGCGATGCCTACGATACCCTTCTGGGCAGCAGCGGCAACGATGTGCTGCGGCTGGACGATCCGTCGATTCCGGCGGGCAGGAGTCAGCCCCGCATCCGCAGCATTGAGGCCATCAATATGGGGGATGGCAATGACGTGGTGGATCTGAGCAGCACACGCTTCGTCTACGGCAATGTCAGCATCGATGGTGGCGATGGCAATGATGTCATCTGGAGTGGCACGGGCGACGACCGGATCACGGCTGGCCAAGGCAATGATGAGCTCGACGGTGGCGCCGGCAATGACGGGCTGTCGGGCGGGGCGGGTGATGATCTGATCGGCGGCAGCGGCGCTGGCAACGACATCAATCAGGGAGGGGATGGCAATGACAGCATCACCGACTGGCTGGGCAACAATGTGCTCGATGGCGGTGCAGGAAACGACCGCCTGCAACAGGGCAATGGCAACGGCTTTCTGGCCGGCGGTCGCGGCAACGACACCTTGTTGACCGGTGCTGGCCGTGAGGTGATCGCTTACAACCGTGGTGATGGCAACGATCTGCTGACCGGGAACGGCCAGACGCGCGCCAACGATGTGTTGTCGCTCGGTGGCGGGCTGGCGGCGAAGGATCTGTCGCTGGCGCGCTCGGGCAATGACCTGCTGGTCCGCTTTGGTCCGGGCACCAATGATGGCAGCCTGCTGCTCGATGACTGGTATCGCGGCAATCGCACGGTACAGACTTTGCAGGTCATTGCGCCGCCGGCAGCCGGCGCCACGACTGCGCCGCGCACCGAGTTGTACGATTTCGTGGGTTTGGTGGCGGCGTTTGATCGTCGGGGTGGTCGCTCATCAGGCAATGCCAGTGGCGCGGCCTGGGCGGCTATTGGCAGCATCAATGACTACCGCCTGCAGGCCGACGCAGCCCTGGCGTAT
This sequence comes from Burkholderiales bacterium, assembly GCA_947475815.1. Taxonomy (GTDB): domain Bacteria; phylum Pseudomonadota; class Gammaproteobacteria; order Burkholderiales; family Burkholderiaceae_D; genus CANJOT01. Next base: position 2,718 of record CANJOT010000168.1, read on the forward strand.
GGCGGCGAACTGGCGGCCGTGTATGCCAGTCAGGGCAATCTGACGGGCGTCGGCCTGGACGCCGGGCTGGCACTGCTGGCGGGCAGGGATTTTGGCCAGCGCGCCAGTTCCACGACAGGCACGCCGCTGGCCGACGGGGCGCCACGGCTGGCTTGAGCCCCCAGGCAGGATGCTCAGGTAGCAGGGCAAGGGCAGGGCGCAGCCAGATTCGGTACACTGCGTCCTGGCTACACAGTGCGCGCCCAGCCCGGGTACGCACTTGGCGTGGCCGGGTACCCTGTCATGGCCCATACCATTCTTGTCACCGGCGGCGCCGGGTATATAGGCTCGCACACCTGCGTTGAGTTGCTTGATGCGGGATTTGACGTGGTGATCGTCGACAATTTCTACAACAGCAAGGCGGCAGTGCTGGCGCGCATCACCCGCATCACCGGCAAAACGCCGCTGCTGGTGCAGGCCGACATCCGCGATGGCGCTGCGCTGGACGCCATTTTTGCCAGCCACGCGATTGACGCGGTGATTCATTTTGCCGGCTTGAAGGCGGTCGGCGAGTCGGTCGCCAAGCCGCTGCTGTATTACGACAACAATGTGGCAGGCACCTTGACCCTGCTGGCCGCCATGCAGCGGGCAGGTTGCCGGCAACTGGTGTTCAGTTCCTCAGCCACCGTGTATGGCGATCCGGCTTCCTGCCCGATCCGCGAAGACGCGGCCATCCAGCCGACCAATCCCTACGGCAGCTCGAAAGCCATGAGCGAGCGTTTGCTGCTTGATCTGGCCGCCTCCGAGCCGCTCTGGCGGGTGACTTTGCTGCGTTATTTCAACCCGGTCGGCGCGCACCAGAGTGGATTGATCGGCGAGGATCCGAATGGCATTCCCAACAATTTGATGCCCTACATGGCCCAGGTAGCGGTGGGCAAGCTGGAGCGCCTGACGGTGCACGGCAACGATTACCCCACGCGCGATGGCACGGGCGAACGGGATTACATTCATGTGGTCGATCTGGCGCGCGGGCATCTTGCGGCCCTGCATCACCTGCCGGCGCAGCAAGGGGCGGTGACGGTCAATCTGGGCACGGGCCGGGGCGTCACGGTCCTGGAGATGGTGGCTGCTTTCGGGCAGGCCGCCGGTCAACAGATTCCCTACCTACTCGGGCCGCGCCGGCCGGGGGACATTGCCAGCTGTTACGCCGATGCCGGGGCTGCTTTGCGCGTGCTGGGCTGGCGTGCCGAACTCGGGCTGGCGCGCATGTGTGCCGACGGCTGGCGCTGGCAGCAGGGCAATCCGCAAGGATACGCAGACTGAAAACGGCTGGCCGGTACCCCGGGCTGCGCCAGTTTGACTGCAAAAGGTAGCCGGGGTGCACCCCAAATACGACACTACCCTGTGGTATTTTGCGAAAAGTTACACCGGCGCTACCGTCGAAAGCAGGCTTGACGTTGACACGCGCCTGTGCTTTCTCCATAATCCCGCTTCTGTTTGGCTCGCCCGAGCCTTGCGTTCTTTGTATTTCGGTGTGTCGCGCAGCTTCCTGCTGCTGCCTCGCCCGCCACTTGAACGCCGGCGCGCGCGAATCCCCTGACTGATCAAAGTCGTCCCTGAATTTTCATCGTCCCGCTTTTGCGGCGGGACAAGCCTTTGAACATTGAACTGGAACAACGATGCCAACCATCAACCAGCTCGTACGCAAGCCACGTGTTTCGGCTCGCATCAAGAGCAAGAGCCCGGCGCTGCAGGATTGCCCGCAACGCCGTGGTGTGTGTACCCGTGTTTACACCACGACTCCGAAAAAGCCGAACTCGGCGCTGCGTAAAGTGGCCAAGGTTCGTCTGACCAACGGTTTCGAGGTCATCTCGTACATCGGCGGCGAAGGCCACAACCTGCAGGAGCACTCGGTTGTGCTGCTGCGCGGCGGCCGGGTCAAGGACTTGCCGGGCGTGCGTTACCACATGGTGCGCGGTTCACTTGACACCCAGGGCGTCAAGGATCGCAAGCAGTCACGTTCGAAGTACGGTACCAAGCGTCCGAAGGCTTCGAAGTAAGCAGCATCAGGGATCAATCCCGTTTTATTGTCTTTCAATCGCGGCAGCCGCCGCGGTTCAACTGGTGGTTTGGTGCATGTGCGCCGGTCATCTAGTAAGTGGTTTCCCCCTCCAGTGGATGGTGGGAGCCGCGAAGTCCCCAAGCCCTCCATGGTGGAAGGTGATAGCGGGCTTCAACTGAATAACATTTAGGAAACGAACATGCCACGTCGTCGCGAAGTCCCCAAACGAGAAATCCTGCCTGATCCCAAGTTCAACAGCGTTGATGTCGCCAAGTTCGGCAACGTCATCATGCTGGCGGGCAAGAAGGCTGTCGCCGAGCGCATCATTTATGGCGCGTTTGACACCATCACCACCAAGTCGGGCAAAGATCCGCTCGAAGTCTTTAACCTGGCGCTGGGCAATGTCAAGCCGATGGTCGAAGTCAAGAGCCGCCGCGTCGGTGGTGCCAACTACCAGGTGCCGGTGGAAGTCCGCCCCGTTCGCCGCATGGCGCTGGCCATGCGCTGGGTGCGCGAAGCCGCAGTCAAGCGCAGCGAAAAGTCGATGGCCCTGCGTCTGGCTGGCGAACTCATGGATGCGGCCGAAGGCCGTGGCGGTGCGATGAAAAAGCGTGACGAAGTGCACCGCATGGCAGAAGCCAACAAGGCATTTGCGCATTTCCGCTTCTAAGTTCTGTCACGAAATTTTGATATAGATGTACATGGCCGCGTCGATGTCGATGCGGCGCATTGAATGGTGAATGATTCGGGGAGTCCCATCGAGGGGCTCCCTTGAACTTTTAAAGGCAGACTAAAGTGGCTCGCAAGACTCCCATCGAGCGCTACCGAAACATCGGCATTAGCGCACACATTGACGCCGGCAAAACCACGACGACCGAGCGTATCCTGTTCTATACCGGCGTGAACCACAAAATTGGCGAAGTCCATGATGGCGCGGCCACCATGGACTGGATGGAACAGGAGCAGGAGCGCGGCATTACGATCACGTCGGCCGCTACGACCTGTTTCTGGAAGGGCATGGCTAACAACTATCCCGAACACCGCATCAACATCATTGACACCCCGGGACACGTCGACTTCACCATTGAGGTGGAACGGTCGATGCGCGTGCTCGATGGCGCCTGCATGGTGTATTGCGCTGTCGGTGGCGTCCAGCCGCAGTCGGAAACCGTCTGGCGTCAGGCCAACAAGTACCGCGTGCCGCGTCTGGCCTTCGTCAACAAGATGGACCGCACCGGTGCCAACTTCTTCAAGGTCTATGAGCAGATGCGCTCGCGCCTCAAGGCCAACCCGATCCCGCTGCAGATCCCGATCGGCGCTGAAGAAAATTTTCAGGGCGTCATCGATCTGGTGATCATGAAAGCCATCTTCTGGGACGAAGCGTCCCAGGGCATGAAGTTCGATCTGCGCGAAATCCCGTCCGAGCTGCAAGGCCTGGCCGACGAGTGGCGCGAAAAAATGGTGGAAGCCGCGGCCGAAGCCAACGAAGAGCTGATGAACAAATACCTCGAGGGCGAAGCCCTGACCGAGGAAGAGATCAAGCTCGCCCTGCGTACCCGCACCATCGCCAGCGAAATCGTGCCGATGCTGTGTGGCAGCGCGTTCAAGAACAAGGGCGTGCAGGCCATGCTCGACGCCGTCATCGATTACCTGCCGGCGCCGACGGACATCCCGCCGGTCAAGGGCATGGACGACGACGAAAAGCCGGTCACGCGTCGTGCGGACGACAACGAGAAGTTCTCGGCGCTGGCGTTCAAGATCATGACCGACCCGTTTGTCGGCCAGCTGATTTTCTTCCGCGTCTATTCGGGCGTGGTGAATTCGGGCGACACGGTCTACAACCCGATCAAGGGCAAGAAGGACCGCATCGGCCGTCTGCTGCAGATGCACGCCAACCAGCGTGAAGAAATCAAGGAAGTGCGCGCCGGCGACATCGCCGCCGCCGTTGGTTTGAAGGATGCCACCACGGGCGAAACCCTGTGTGATCCGGACGCCATCATCATGCTCGAACGCATGATTTTCCCGGAACCGGTGATCTCGCAGGCTGTTGAGCCGAAGACCAAGGTTGACCAGGAAAAAATGGGCGTGGCCCTGAACCGCCTCGCGCAGGAAGATCCGTCGTTCCGTGTCAAGACCGACGAAGAATCCGGCCAGACCATCATTTCGGGTATGGGCGAGTTGCACCTGGAAATTCTGGTGGACCGTATGCGCCGTGAATTCGGCGTTGAAGCGACGGTTGGCAAGCCTCAGGTGGCCTACCGCGAAACCATCCGCAAGACCTGCGAAGAAATCGAAGGCAAGTTCGTCAAGCAGTCGGGCGGCCGCGGCCAGTATGGCCACGTGGTGCTCAAGATCGAACCGCAGGAAGCCGGCAAGGGCTTTGAGTTCGTCGACGCCATCAAGGGCGGCGTGGTGCCGCGCGAGTACATCCCGGCGGTCGAAAAGGGCGTCATTGACACCCTGTCGAGCGGCGTGATGGCCGGTTACCCGGTGGTTGACGTCAAGGTCACGCTGTTTTTTGGTTCCTACCACGACGTTGACTCGAACGAAAACGCCTTCAAGATGGCCGCTTCGATGGCCTTCAAGGACGGCTGCCGCAAGGCCAGCCCGGTGTTGCTCGAGCCGATGATGGCCGTGGAAGTCGAAACGCCCGAAGAAAAAATGGGTGATGTGATGGGCGATCTGTCTTCGCGTCGCGGCATGATTCAGGGCATGGACGACATTGCCGGCGGCGGTGGCAAGGTGATCCGTGCCGAGGTGCCGCTGGCCGAAATGTTCGGCTACTCCACCACGCTGCGTTCGCTGACCCAGGGTCGTGCGACCTACACGATGGAGTTCAAGCATTACGCCGAAGCGCCGAAGAACGTCGCTGAAGCGGTGATCACCGCGAAGTCCAAATAATTTGAATACGTATTGAATCCGCGCCAAGCCTTGTGTGGTTCGCAAGGTTTGTCTTGAACCTGAATCGAGTTTTTTGAAATTACGTTCTTTAGATAAGAGGACCTGAAATGGCAAAGAGCAAATTTGAACGCACCAAGCCGCACGTCAACGTCGGCACCATCGGTCACGTTGACCATGGCAAGACCACGCTGACCGCGGCCATCACGACCGTGCTGGCGAAGAAGTTTGGCGGCGAAGCCAAGGCGTATGACCAGATTGATGCCGCGCCCGAAGAAAAAGCGCGCGGCATCACGATCAACACGGCCCACGTCGAGTACGAAACGAAAGCGCGTCACTATGCGCACGTTGACTGCCCGGGACACGCCGACTACATCAAGAACATGATCACCGGTGCTGCCCAGATG
>CANJOT010000169.1 GCA_947475815.1 Burkholderiales bacterium
AGCGCAAGTGAATCAGCAGTTTTCATAAAGAAGAGGAATAGCGTGGGCAACAGGAATTTTCGCAACAGCACGGCAGTGATCGGTGTCGGCTCGACCAAGTTTGGCCGCCTGCCCGGAGAAGACCCCTACGACCTCGGTGCCTGGGCGCTGACCGAGGCGCTGGAAGATTGTGGTCTGACCGCCGCTGACATCGATGGCGTGATCGTCAGCCGCATTCCCGATTACCAGCGTTTTTGCGAGGTTTACGGTCTCAATCCACGATTTGCGCTGAGCACGCCGGGGCAGGGCCGCATGTCGGGCATATCGATTCAGCTGGCGGTGGCGGCCATCAATGCCGGTCTGGCCAATACCATCGCCCTGGTGTACGGCAACAACGGCCGTTCCGCTGGCGACAAGTACGGTGGTGATACGGACCGGTATGGCAGTGGCGGCGCCGGCCAGTTTTTCCCGTATGGCATGACCTCGCCGGGCGCGCAGCACGCCATGATGTTTGCCCGTCACATGCACGAATACGGCACTACCAGCGAGCAGCTTGCCGCCATTCCGGTGGCGTTCCGCAAGCATGCCGCCCTCAATCCGGCGGCTGTGATGCGTGAACTGATCACGGTCGAACAGCATCAGGATTCGAAGTACGTTGCCGCGCCGCTGCACATCTACGACTACTGCCTGATCAACGATGGCGGCTGCGCCCTGATCATCACCTCGCGCGAGCGCGCCCGGGATGCCAAGAAGGCGCCGGCGTACATCCGCGGTTATTCGCAGGCCACCAAGCTGCTCGATTCGGCCTTCCCGCCGGAAGACATGTGGTACAACGCCATGCAGCTCGCCGCCAAAGATGTTTATGAGATGGCCGATGTCAAACGAGAAGACCTCGATGCCCTGATGGTCTATGACAATTTTTCGCCGACCGTGCTCTTCAGTCTGGAAGGCTTTGGATTCTGCAAGCGCGGCGAGGGTGGCGCCTGGATACAGGGCGGCCGGCTTGAGCTGGGCGGGCAATATCCGACCAACACCAGCGGCGGGCACCTGTCCGAGAGTTACATGCAAGGCTGGGCCCTGAACGTCGAGGCGGTGCGCCAGTTGCGCGGTGAATGCGGGCCGCGTCAGGTCAAGGATGCGAGCCTGATTCAGTACATGTGCGCCGCGCCGCTGATGTCATCGATCATTTATGGAAAGGACGCGTCATGAGTCAGACCGCGAACGAGTCTTTGGGCGAATACAGCAAACCCCTGCCCCACATTGATGAGCGCAACAGCGCCCACTGGGAGGGCGCACGAGAGGGCCGCCTGATGATCCAGGCGTGCAGCGACTGCGCCACACCGCGATATCCCTTTGCGAAAATTTGTCCGCACTGTCACAGTGTCAAAAGCGACTGGATCGAGACCAGTGGCAAGGGCGAGGTCTGGTCGTGGTGTGTGTTTCATCGCGCTTACTTCAAGGGCTTTGAAACCGAGATGCCGTACAACGTGGTGATCGTCAAGCTCGACGAAGGTCCGCGTCTTTACAGCAACCTGGTCGGTATTTCCAATAAGGAACTGAAGATCGGCATGCGTGTTCGTGCCGTGTTTGAGCGCGCCACCGATGCGGTGACGCTGGTAAAATTTGCGCAAGACAGCGAGCGGTAGAATACCGGGTTACACAATTGAATCCCGGGGTCTTGGGGCGTACTATCGGTCAGTGAATTTTCAGTGATGGTTACCCCGCAACACTGCGCGATCCATGCGCTGACCAACACACAGCAGTGAGTCATTCGTCGACGGAATTCAGCACACAGAAACGGAGCCAGGAAATGCAATTGAAATCAATCATCAGAGCCTTTGCCATGGTCGCATCCGCGGGCGCATTGGCGCTGGCCACGAGCGGCGCAGCGGCACAGCAGTATCCGAAGGAAATCGCCAAGCTCTACGAGGCGGCAAAAAAAGAGGGCAAGGTGGTCTGGTATGAAGCCGCGCCGCTCGAGCCCATGCAGGAGCTGACCAAGCGTTTTAATGCGCGTTATCCGGGCATCGCCGTCCAGTTGCTGCGCATTACCGGGCCGCAGCAATATCAGCGCTTCATGCAGGAAACCGAAGCCAAGCAGAATATTGCCGACCTGCTGTTCCTGAGCGATCAGCCGCTACTGCAGGACCTGATCAAGCGCAATCACCTGGCTGAGTGGAAAGTGCCGACGCACGATCGCATCCCCGAGGCTTTTCGCGCCGGCAGTTTTGCCTACTCGCCGTACACCACCGACATCGCCATCGTCTACAACACCAACAAGGTGACGCCCGAGGAAGTGAAAATCCTCGAGTCGAGCTGGAAGGGTGTGCTTGATCCGCGCTTCAAGGGCCGTTTTGCGCTGGTCAAGCGCAAGTGTGGCGCCTGCTACGCCGGCGTGCACATGTTCACCGATCCGAAATTTGCCAATGAGTACGGCGTGAAATTCCTGCGTGACGTGGCCGCGCAAAAGCCGCTGGTGTACAGCGACAATCCGATCGCGCTGGACCGCATCATCGCCGGTGAACGCGACTTCGTGTTCTGGCTCTGGGAGTCGATTGCCGTCACCAAGTGGCAGCAGGGCGCACCGGTGCGCTGGGTCCGTCCATCGCCGACGCCCGAGTGGGGCAACAGCTGGAACGCCGTCTCGAAATACGCGCCGCATCCGAACGCTGCCCGTCTGCTGCAGATCTGGCTGACCAGTGATGAAGGTGCGATTGCCCTGCAGGATGTCTACGGCAGCGCCACCACCCTGCGCGGTGTGCCGGATACGCGCAAGTTCACCAAGGAGGCCTGGTACAAGCCCATCAAGCAACGCTACGACATGGACTGGGATCGCTGGGGCAAAAACTACGAGCTCGACATGAATCTGTGGCAGAGCATTGAGGATTCGGCGGTCCGGTGAGCAATGGCATGAGCAGTGTAATCTCGAGTAGTACGGGCGCCGCGGCGCCCGTGGTCAGCAGCGCCGCGGTGGCCGTCAAGGCGCCGCTGCGCGTGGCCGGTGAAACCGTATTGTGGCTGGTGCTGGCCCTGTTTGTGTTTGCCATCGCCGTCGTGCCGCTGCTGTATACGATCGACACTGCGTTTTTCAAGGAGACGGCCTTCGGTCTGACGACGGAGCGCAGCCTTGAGGCGGTGTTGAATGTGTATGCCACCTCCAGGTATCTGCAGATGCTGGGCTCGGCCCTGCTGCTGGCGGTGCTGGTGACCACCTTTGCACTGACCATGGGCGTGCTGATGGCCTTTCTGATCGGCCGCACCGACCTGCCGGCCCGCGGTCCGCTTGACGTGGTGGTCATCATGCCGATGTTCCTGTCGCCGTTTACCGGGCTGATTGCCTGGATGGTGCTCGGTTCGGAACGCACCGGCTTCATCAACGTGGCGCTGATTGCCGTGCTGGCCAAGCTGGGCATCACCTCGGAGCCATGGATCAACGTCTGGACCTACTCGGGTGTGGTCTGGGTAATGAGTCTGTTTTATGTGCCTTATGCCTACCTGTTCACGGTCAACAATCTGCGCGCCATGGACGGCTCGCTCGAAGAAGCGGCGCGCATGAATGGCGCCACCACCTTGCAGGCCGTGATGAAGATCACCCTGCCGATCATGCTGCCGGCCATCTTTGCTGCCGGCCTGCTGATTTTTGTGCTCTCGGCCGAGACCTATACGATCCCCGGCATTGTCGGCTCGACCGCCGGCTTCACTACATTGCCTTGGCAGATTTATGCCGACTCAACGGTCGCACCGCTGCACCGCGCGCACGCCGCCGCGGCTGGCACCATGCTGCTCTGGGTGACCATTGGAGGCATCATTTTGCAGCGCCGCGTGACACGCGTGGCCGAACGGTTTGTCACCATCGGTGGCAAGGGCTGGCGCAACAAGCCGATTGCCCTGGGCCGGTGGCGCTGGCCGGCCTTTGGGCTGGTGGCGCTCTACATCCTGTGTGCAGTTGGTCTGCCGCTGTCGGCGCTGGCGGTGTTCTCGTTCATGAAGTACAGTTCGAGCACCTTTACCATCGACCTGTTCACGACCAAACATTATCTCGACCTGTGGAGTCTGGCGAACACGCGTGAGGCGCTTGGCAACACGCTCATGCTCGGCCTGATGAGCGGCGCCGTGTGTGTCGTGATCGGTGGCCTGATCAGCTATGTGGAACTGCGCCGCAAGACGCGGCTGGCGGCCATCGTCGCCTTCATCGGTGTGTTGCCGGTGGCGGTACCGGGCATCGTTTACGGCATTGGCCTGCTCTGGACCTATCTGCGCACACCGATCTACGGCACGGTCTGGATTCTGCTGCTGGCCTATCTGGCCAAGTTCACGCCGTACGCCATCGTCGTGAGCCGCACCGGCATCCTGCAGATCAACCGCGAGCTTGAGGAATGCGCGCGCACCTGCGGCGCCACGGCGTTGCAGTCGCTGCGCAAGGTCACCATGCCGATTCTCAAACCAACGCTGATCGCCATCTTCTTTTTTGTCATGCTGCAGAGTATCAAGGAACTGTCGGCCTCGGCGCTGCTGGCGTCCGAGCGCGGTCCGGTACTGTCGGTGCTGACCTGGAGTTACATGGAGTCGGGCAACTTCCAGTTTGCCGCCGCGGTCGGCCTGCTGCAGTCGCTCATCATGGTCGGTCTGCTGCTGCTCACCCGCCTGGTCTTCCGGGTCAAGCTTGAACGTGCCGCGGGCCATTGATTCAGAACCTTACAACACCAATAACAATTTCCCGCTGGAGCGAAAATCATGACCCAGATTACCCGGGCGCTGGCCCGTTTTGCCGTCGATTGCCGTTATGAAGACCTGCCTGCCGCCGTGCAGGCTGAAGGACGCCGCGCGTTTCTCAACTGGGTAGGCTGTGTACTCGGTGGTCTTGACGAGGGCACGGCCGCCTGTGCCCTGAGCACGCTGGCGCCGTTTTCCGGACCGGCCCAAGCGACCGTGATCGGCTTTGGCCGGCGCGCCGATATCATGCTGGCCTCGTTTATCAACAGCATCAGTTCGGCGGTACATTCGTTCAACGACACGCACTTCCAGACGGTAGCGCATCCGACCAGTCCGGTGGCCGCCGCCGTGCTGGCCTTCGCCGAACACCGGCCGGTGAGTGGCAAGGACGCCATCCTGGCGATTGTGCTCGGCGACGAGTTGCAATGCCGCATTGGCATGATGCTGGTTGAACCGCCGGCCGAATGTGGTGTTGGCCTGTCGATGCAGGGTCTGGCCGGCACCATCGGTGCGGCCATCGCCGTGGGCAAGCTGATCGGCCTCAATGAAGAAGCCATGGTGCGTTGCATCGGTATCGCCGCCAACTCGGTGTGCGGCCTGCGCGAGGCGCACGCCAGCATGGGCAGCGCCTTTACGCCGGGCAATGCCGCGCGTGCGGGCATGATGGCGGCCTTGCTGGCCGAAGGCGGCTATAACATCTCGCCGGCCATGCTCGAAGGCGTCAAGGGTTTTGCCGTGTCCTATGCCAGCAATCCGGTACCGGAAGTGGCCGTGCGCGAGCTGGGCAAACACTGGGAAATTCTTGCCAATGCCTACAAGCCGTATCCGTCGGGTTTTGTCATTCATCCGGCCGTAGATGCCGCGCTGGACCTGACGCGTGCTGCCGGATACGACGCGGCCGCCATCGAAAAAATCGTCATCGCCGTCAATCCGCTCACCATCGCCCTGTGTGACCGCCCGCATGCCGCGAATCGCCGCCAGGCCTCGGTGAGTGTGCAGCACTGGGTGGCCGCGGCCCTGACCTACCGCCGCGCCGGTCTGCAGGAAGGCTCGGAAGCCGCTGTGCAAAACCCGGACGTCCTGGCGCTGCGCGCGCGCATCAGTCTGGTGCCCAATGACAGCATTGCCCGCGAAGCCTGCGAACTGACGCTGCACCTGCGCGACGGCAGCACGCGCAGCAAGCTGGTGACCGATTGCCGTGGCAGCATCGGCCGGCCCATGACCGACGATGAACTGGTCGAAAAATATACTGCTCAGGCCGAGCTGCTGCTTACGCCCGCCGACATTGCCGCCCTGCAGGAGCGTTGCCGCACCATCGTTGATGCGCCGTCCTTCGGCGACATCGCCGGCTGGATGGATGCTGCCATCACGCGCGGTGGCAAACGTCAGGCCGCCTGAGCGCTGGCCTTCGCGTGATGTTATTTAAGGAAATGTAATGCGTGTCATCGTAGTTGAAAACGACCCGACCCTGCGCCTCGCCGCAGTGCTGCTCGATCCGACCACGTCGGCCGAGCGGCGCGCCGCCTGGGCGGCTTATATGCGTCACGATCAACCGGACTTTGAAGGCTGGGCCAGCGCAGCGCTGCAACGCTGCGCCGCCATGCTACCGGCGCGTATTGTCATGGTGTCCGATCTGGCGCAACTGCATGCTGCCTTGCCCGAAGCCGATGCCGTGATTCTCGAAGACCTGCCCATCGGTCCGACCGAACTGGCTCTCGCGCCCAAACTGCGCGCCGTGCAGACCTTTGGCACCATGGCGCGTCGTATTGATGCTGCCGCGTGTGCGGCGCGTGGTGTGCCGGTGCGGTTGGTGCGCCGGCGTGTGAACATCGGTGTGGCCGAGACTGCCATGAGCATGGTGATGGCGTTTGCCAAACAGCTGCATCGCATTGATGGGCTGGTGAGTTTTGAACGCCTGATCGCGGCGGGTTATCAGGCCGGCCATTTCGACACGCGCCATACGCCTAATGCCAACTGGGGGCGGGTGCAAAAGATACGCCTGATCTCGGGCAGTCGGCTGGGCTTGCTGGGCTTTGGCGAAATCGGCCGTGAGATGGCGCGTCTGGGCAATGGTGCGGGGATGCGGGTGTCGTATTACCAGCGTACCCGTTTATCGCCCGCCGAAGAGCAGGCCCTGAATGTCAGTTACGCCAGCTTTGATGAACTGCTCGCCGGTTCGGATTTTCTCAGCCTGCATCTGCCTAAGGAAGCCGTTGACGTGATCAATGCGGCGGCGCTGGCAAAAATGAAGCCGGATTCATATCTGATCAACACGGCGCGCGCGCAGTCGGTCAACAAGGCCGCCGTGATCGCGGCACTGCGTTCCGGTCATCTGGGCGGTGCCGGCTTTGATGTCTTCCATGAGGAGCCGCTCAAGGAGGATGATGAGTTGTTCAGCCTCGACAACGTCATCATGACGCCGCACCTCGCCGGCGCGCCGCGCAGCAACGCCCTTGAAGACATGGCCGAGATGCTCGAAGGACTGGCCGCCGTGGTAGCGCGCGACGCTTAACGCATCAGCGCGTAGGGGCCGCCTTTTTCCAGCGCACGCTGGAAGGCCGGCCGCGCGCGGATGCGCGCCAGCCAGTCGCGCATGTGTGGCTGATCCTCAAGGCCATCACGCGCCTCACAGGCTTCGAGCGGAAAACTCATCTGGATGTCGGCCGCGCTGAATTCGGCGCCGGCAAACCAGCTGCTTTTGTTGAGCTCCGATTCGATGAAATCAATGTTCAGGCGCAATTGTGGCGTGATGTAGGCCTGACGCACCTTGGCGCAGATCGCCTTGACGATGGGGCGAATGAAAAACGGTACCGGCGCCTGTTCGATGCGGCCAAAAATCAGGTTGAGCAGCAGGGGTGTCATGGCCGAGCCCTCGGCATAATGCAGCCAGTAGGTATAACGCAGGCGTTCCGCGCTACCCGCCGGCGGGATCAGCCGTCCCTGGCCGTGGCGCTCGATCAGGTATTCGATGATGGCGCCCGATTCGGCCAGCGTGTTGCCGTCGTCGGTGATGACCGGCGACTTGCCCAGCGCATGGATGGCGCGCAGTTCCGGCGGCGCCAGCATGGTGTCGGGGTCGCGCTGGTAGAACTTGATGTCATAGGGCAGGCCGAGTTCTTCGAGCAGCCAGAGGATGCGCTGCGAGCGCGCGTTGTTGAGGTGGTGGACAACAATCATGGCGATGCACCGGAAGTTGGGACGGAACCATCATACCCGCGCTGCGCTGGCGGGCGCCGGGGCAAGCGGGCACAATGCATGATTGTCCGGGCGGATGTGCGCCGGGCAGCAAGGAGTGGAGTAGTGACAGATCTG
>CANJOT010000170.1 GCA_947475815.1 Burkholderiales bacterium
AAATTGAGGCGGCCCGGGCGTGCTTTGACGTAGGCGATCAATTCTTCCACCGACTTCACCGGCACGTCAGGGCTGACTGCGATGACAAATGCACCGCTGCCTATCTTGATGACCGGTGCAAGATCTTTCTGCATGTTGTAGGTCAGATTTGGCGTCAGGGTGCGCACGATCGCCAGAGTTGAGGTACCGAGCAGGAGCGTATAACCGTCCGGTGCTGCCTTCGCGACCTGATCGGCGGCGATGTTGCCGTCCGCGCCGGGCTTGTTCTCGACAATGATGGTTTGCCCCAGCCGCGCCGAGGCGTCGGCGGCGATGATGCGTGCGCCCAGATCGGAGGCGCCACCGGGTGCGAAGGGCACGATCAGGCGCACCGGTCGGACCGGAAAGTCGGCGGCGCACGCGCCCGCCATCATTACGCTCAGTGCGCTTGCGGCCAATAACTTCGAATAGATGTTCATGTCAACTCCACGTGCTTTGAAGGGCAGGTCGCTGCCTGGGTAAAATTATTCGGCCTTGATGTTCGCGTCGCGCGCAAGCTTGGTGTAGCGCGCCACTTCCGTTTTCACGTAAGTGTTGAAGTCTTCATACGTCGGGCTCGGCGCAAGCTCGATGCCCTGCTCGAGAAAACGGTCGCGCAGAGCCGGCGTTTGCAAGGCTTTGACCACTTCGGCGTGCAGACGCAGCAGCACGTCGCGCGGCGTGCCTACCGGGGCGAGCAGGCCGTTGATGGTGATGTCCTCAAAGCCCTTCAGGCCCAGTTCGTCCAGCGTCGGCACATCGGGCAGGATGGGCGAGCGTGTCAGCGACGACACGCCAAGCGAACGCAGGGTGCCGGCCTTCATGTGGCTGCGTGAGGTGCTGACCTGGTCAAACATCATGTCGACGCGGCCACCGATTACATCGATGAGTGCCGGGCCGCCACCCTTGTAGGGGATGTGCAGCATTTTTGTACCGGTGAAGCGGCTGAATTTTTCAGCGGCAAAATGCCCGACCGAACCACTGCCGGCACTGCCATAACTGATCGCCTCAGGGCGTACTTTGGCCCGCGCGATCAGATCCTGCACCGTGCGTGACGGGGTGTTTGCGCCCACCACGAGAATGTTCGGAATGCGCCCGATCAGACTGATGCCGACAAATTCGCCCACCGGATCGTAACCGGCGTCGGGGAGGATGGCCGGTACCGACAGGAAGGTATTGCCGATGGCCAGCAGGGTATAGCCGTCCGGTGCCGACTTGGCGACATACTTGGTGCCTACCGTGCTGCTACCGCCGACGCGGTTCTCGACGATCACCGGTTGCCCCATGCTGGCACCCAGACGTTCGGCCATGGCGCGCGTGACGATATCCAGATTGCCGCCGGCCGCGACCGGCACAATGATGCGGATCGGTTTCGAGGGAAACGCATCAGCCGCGCGGGACGGCGACGTGGCCGATGCAAGCAGGCAGACCGACAACAGCAAGGACCGCGTGACGGCCGGGGCTAATGACATTTCTACTCCTGATTAGAAGTGTTGTGCTTCGTTTTGCGCTTCGTTTTGTGCTTCGTGTTGCTTCGTGTTGCTTCACGGCTCCATCTTGATACCGGCGGTCTGGATGATCTTGCCGAATTTTTCGTAGTCGCCGCTGATGCGCCGGCCAAAATCCTGCGGCGTGCCGCCACCCGATTCAACACCGTTGTTGACCATCAGCTGCTTCCATTCGGGCGATTGCATGATGGCGCGCAGTTCGGTGGACAGACGCTCCTGAATGGCCACCGGCAGGCCCTGCGGCGCGCCCAGTCCTACCCAGGAGGCAATGTCAAAGCCGGGCACGGTTTCGGCAATCGCTGGCACATTCGGCAGGCTCGACATGCGCTCTTTGGTGGTCACGGCAAGCACGCGCAGGCGGCCGCCATCGACCAGCGGTTTGGGTGAGGCATAACTGTCGAGCGAAAATCCGACCTGACCCGACGCAACCGAACGGTGCAGATCGACCGCGTCCTTGAACGGCGCCGGGGTAATGCTGGTGCCGGTCATCTGCTTGAGCATTTCCGTCGCCAGATGGGTGGCGCTGCCAATGCCGATGGTGCCGGCGAACAGCTTGCCCGGATTGGCCTTGGCGTAGGCCACCAGTTCGGTCAGGTTTTTGGCCGGAAAGTCACTTGCCACCGTCAGCACCATCGGGCCAGAATACATCAGCGTAAGCGGTGTAAAGTCCTTGCGGATATCGAACGGTGCATCCTTCACCAGCCAGGGCTGCACTGCCTGGGCGGACACCAGATTGCCGAGTGTGTAGCCATCCGCTGCGGCCTGCTTGAGGGCCGTGCCGCCGAGTGCTGCGCCGGCGCCGGGACGGTTTTCTACCACCACCGGCTGCTTGAGACGATCGGCCAGACGCGCGGCCAGAAAGCGTGTGGTGGTGTCGGAGGCGGCGCCCGGCGCGAACGGGACGATGATCTTGATGGCGCGGTTCGGGTACTCCTGGGCCTGGCTGGCCACGGTGAACAGACTGCAAGCCAGAGCAAAGACCGACAGCGTGGCCGAGCGACGATTGAACATGTAGTCTCCAGATTGTTGGCCCGGGGCGGGCCGTTTTTGGTCTTCAGGGATGATGCAGCCATTATTCCACAACCGCGCGCCGCAGCGGCAATTCGCTCGCCGGTGGCGCGCCTGACTCGTCTTCGGGGGCGCGTTATACTTGCCCGAAGTGCATGAGCCCGATGCACGAACTCCATGACAAAAAACAAAAAGGAAGATCGTATGATGACCACGTTCAAGCGCACGCGCCGCATGGCTCTGGCGCTGTTGCTGGCCTCGCCGGCACTGCTGGGCACCGCCCAGGCGCAGACATTGACGCCGGCGCAGGTGCAGGCCTGGCCTTCCAAGCCGGTGCGTTTCATCGTGCCTTTTGCACCGGGGGGCGGCTCCGACATCAAGGCCCGCGTGCTGGCCGAACATCTGTCGCGCATCCTGGGTCAGCGCTTTTTCATCGAAAACCGTCCGGGCATGGCGGGTTCGCTCGGCGCGGCGGTCGTGGCCAAAGCGCCCGCCGATGGCTACTCCATTCTCTACGGTACGCCCGGCCCGCAGATCACCAATCCCTTCCTTTACAAGGATTTGCCCTACGACGCCGAGAAAGATCTGGCGCCGGTGATTTTTCTGTTCCGTATTCCCAATGTACTGGTGGTCAATCCCAAGCTGCCGGTGCGTACCGTCAAGGAACTGATCGATTACGCGCGCGCCAATCCGAATGCCATCAACTTCGCCAGCACCGGCAGCGGCTCCTCCAGCCACCTCGCCGGTGAACTGCTCAAGTCCATGACCGGGGTCAACATGACCCACGTGCCCTACAAGGGCAGCGCGCCGGCAGCCATTGCGCTCATGGGCGGCGAGGTGCAGATCACCATCGATTCGATCGCGGCCTTCCATCCCTACTATCAAAGCGGCCGCCTGCGTGCCATCGGCCTGTCGACCACGCAGCGCATTCCGACCGAGCCGAGTATTGCGGCGATTGCCGAAACCGTGCCCGGCTTTGAAGCCTCGTCGATGTCCTACATCGCCACCACCGGCGGCACGCCGCCCGCTATCATCGAAAAACTCAACGCCGCGCTGAACCAGATCATCAAGACGCCCGACGTGATTGCGCGTTTTGCCGAAGATCATGTCGTACCGGTTGGCGGTGGCCCCGAAGTGCTGGCCGAGGCCCTGCGGGTGGAGCGTATCAAGTGGAAGCGCATCATCGAAATCACGGGTGCGAAGCCCGAATGAGCGGTCGCCTGCAGGACAAGGCGGCCATCATTCTCGGGGCTGGTTCGTCGGCCCCCGGCATGGGCATCGGCCGCACCAATGCCCTGCGGTTTGCCCAGGAAGGCGCGCGCCTGCTGCTGGTTGATCGTGACGCCAAAGCCCTCGAGGAAACCCGTGTGCTGCTGCAGTCCAGCGGGGCGCCCTGCGCCACGCTGGTGGCCGATGCATCGACGCTTGCGGGCCATGAACAGATCGTCGCAGCCTGCCTGTCGGCCTACGGCCGGGTCGACATCGTGCAAAACAATATCGGCCGCGGCGGCGGTGGCGGCCTGCTCGACATTTCACCCGAGCAATGGCACGACACCATCAGCCTGAATCTGAACGCGGCATTTTTCGCCTGCAAGGCCGCCTTGCCGGCCATGCTGGAGCAGGGCAGCGGGGTGTTCGTGCATATTGGTAGCATCGCCGGTATCCGTTTTTCCGGCACGGCCGCGCTCGCCTACCAGACGGCCAAGGCCGGCCTGATCGCGCTCAGTCGCGGCGTGGCGGTCGAGTTTGCCGCGCGTGGCATCCGCTCCAATTGCGTCTTGCCCGGCCATGTTGATACCCCCGAGATTACCCATCGGCTGGCGCAGCGTTATGGCGCCGACCGTGTCGATGAACTGATGGCCCTGCGCTCGCGCGCCTCGCCGCAGGGCTTTAGCGCCAGCACCCTTGATGTTGCCAACGCCGTGCTGTTTCTCGCCGGTGACGAGTCGCGACATGTGAATGGCACCGAACTGATCCTGGACGGTGGCAAGTCGGCGTTCTGCGGCCAGCCCTACATGCCGGCGCCATAAAAGTTCGTCAGTGCCCCAAAAAATAACCTGAAGTCTGCCATGCCTCCTGAACTGACCGGTACGGAACTCGATCACCTGCTCACTCTACCCGCGCTGCTCGCCGCGCGCGCCAAACTGCAGCCCGATGATGAAGCCCTGGTGATCCTCGAGCGGCGCCTGAACTGGCGTGAACTGGAGCAGGCCACGGCCCGCGTTGCCGCCGGTCTGCACCAGAGGGGCGTGCGCGCCGGCGACCACATCGGCATCTGCATGGGCAACTCGGTCGAATGGGTGCTCACCTGGTATGCCGCGGCCCATCTTGGCGCCGCCGTCGTCGCGCTCAATACCCGCTGGAAGGACGAGGAGTTTGCCTGGGCCATCGACTACGCCGACGTCAGCGTGCTGGTGTATTGCGAGCGTTTGCAGACGGCACAACTGGCTGCCATGGTGGAACGCGTGCGCCCCAGTCTGCCCAAGCTGCGGCATTTCCTCCTGGTCGATGGGGAGGCCGGCACACGTCCATCCTGGGCCGAAGACTTCAATGGCCTCGAAACCAGCAGCGCCGCGCTACCGGCCTGCATGGCCCAGCCGGCCAGCATCACCCTGATCCAGTTCACATCGGGTAGCACGGCCCGGCCCAAGGGCGTCATGCTGACACAGGCCGGCATGCTCGCCAACGCACGCGGCAGTTCTGGCGCGCTGGGCATGCGTGCCAGTGACCGTTATTTCAGTCCGCGACCGTTTTTTCATGTCGCTGGCAGTACCGGCGGTATCTTGCGTTCTCTGGTGACTGGCGCCTGTCTGATCAGCATTCCCGCGTTTGACGAGAACGCCGCCATCGACGTGCTGCGCCGCGAGCGCTGCCAGCTGGTATCCGGCAACGACACTATGTTCCTCAAACTGCTGGCGTCGGTCGATGCCGGTGGCGGCGTGCATGGCCTGATGCTGCGCGGTGGTCAGGCCGCAGCCGGCCCCGAAGTGCAGCGCCAGATTTACGATCGCCTCGGCGTTCCCGGGCTGTGTTGTTCGTACGGCCTGTCCGAAGCCTCGCCGGGTGTTTCCTTTTCACGCTGGAACGATCCACTTGAGGACCGCATTGCTGGCCTGATGTGGCCGCTGCCCGGTGTTCAGGTGCAGATTCGCGATCCGCAATCCGGCGCGTTGATGGCGCCCGGCACAGCGGCTGAAATTTTCATCAAAGGCCCGAGCGTGATGGTGGGCTATTACAAGTTGCCCGAAGCGACTCGCGCCGTGCTCGATGAACAGGGCTGGCTGGCCACCGGTGATCTGGGTGTGCTCGAAGCCAGCGGACAACTGCGTTTCATTGGCCGGCTCAAGGATGTTATCCGTGTTGGCGGTGAAAACCTCGCACCGGCCGAGCTCGAGGATCTGCTGTTGCGTCATCCCGCCGTTTCGGCCGTGCAGGTTGTGTCCGTGCCCGATGAGCGCCTTGGTGAAGTGCCGGCTGCCTTTGTGCTGTTGCGTCGTGATGCCACCTTGGACGAAGCGGCATTGATCGCCTGGGCGCGCACCCGTATCGCCGGCTTCAAGGTGCCGCGTTACGTCTGGCTGGTGGCGAGTTTTGACGACGTCATGACCGGCAGTGGCAAACCCCAGAAAAACCTGTTGCGCGAACGCGCGCTCAAATTGAAGCAACAATCGTGAAGCAACAATCGTGAAGGAACAATCCGCATGACCGCCGCGAACAATACCGAAATCTTCATCAAGCTTACCGTCAAGGATTTTATTGCCACCGTCGTCATGGACCGCCCGCCGGTCAATGCGCAAAACTCGGTGTTTCGCGAACAGATGATCGAGGCCTTCGACTCCTTCAATGACCGCGACGATGTGCGGGTGGTTATCCTCACCGGTACCGGCAAGTATTTTTCTGCCGGGGCCGACGTCAAGCAGCGCGCTAGTGCGGTGCAAAAGCCCGGTGACTACTGGCGCCTCAACCGGCTCGCGCGTGAATACGCCAACTCGATTCGCGAATGCGAAAAGCCGGTGATTGCCGCCGTCAATGGTTATGCGCTCGGCGCCGGTTTTGGCCTCATGTCCGCCTGCGATATTCTGCTGGCATCTGACGATTCAGTCTTTGCCATGCCCGAGATTGATGTTGGCATCGCCGGTGGTGCGGCCATGCTCAATCGTCTGGTGGGCCGCTCGTTTGGCCGTCATCTGTTGTTTACCGGTTCGCGCATTCCCGCCGCCGAGTTGTATCGCATCGGTGTGCTGGTGGCCTGCGTGCCGCGCGATCAGCTGATGGACGAGGCCATGCGCATCGCCACCACCATTGCCGCCAAGAGCCCGCTTGCCATGCGCTATGCCAAGCAGTCCTACAACGTCTGCGAGAACATGCCTCAGCGGGATGGTTATCGTTTCGAACAGTCGGTCACCGTGCAGCTCTCGCGCAGTGACGATTCGAAAGAAGCACAGCGCGCTTTTGCCGAAAAGCGCAAGCCGGTATTCACGGGGCGGTAGGCAAGGCGCATACTGGACGGGTGGGTAATATCAATCCCAACATCAAGGTGCAAATTTCACCGTGACTTCACTACAGTTGCTCGCCATGGCAACTGTCGCGTGTTGATCATCGACCCCAAGGACAATTCACTCGTCACCCAATGGGGCACGCCGGGCAAGTGCAACCACAAGCCGCCTCAGGAACTGGCCCACCCCAACGGTGCCACGCCGATGGACAATGGCGACATTCTGGTGACGGAAATCTCAAACGCCTGGATCAGCCGCATCACGCGCGCGGGCAAAGTGGTGTGGAGCGTAAAGGCGCCCAACATCCGCTACCCGTCCGATGCCTTCCCGACGGTAGACGGCAAGCAGATCATCGTTGCTGATTTCTGGAAGCCAGGCCGCGTCGTCATCTTTGATCCGATGACCGGCAAGACCACGTGGGAATACAAACCCACCGAGGGCGCCGGCGTGCTCGATCATTCGTCCATCGCCCGCGAGTTGCCCGAGACCGGCGACATCCTGATCGTCGACGATCTGAACGACCGCGTGATCGTGGTCGACCGCAAGACCAAAGAGATCATCTGGCAGTACGGTGAAACGGGCAAGAAGGGCTATACCCCCGGCCTGCTGCATTATCCCGATGGCGTTGATATCGACGTCTTCCGCGACTGGAAGGCGGCCGCCGGCAAATAGTCCTCCTGGTGATCACCATCGTGCCATGGCCCACAGGACCGGCAGCGCTGTTGAACCGGCCGAGTTTGCGGTGAATCGCCCTTGTATTCTCCGCATATTCTGCGGTGAATGACTTGCACGTGCGGCGAATACCTCTCATAATCTCCGCATGAACAGCGGCGATTACACCTACATCTGGCAATTAGACGACTGGCCAGCCTGGCGCTTCGACCTCGCAGCGCTGGCGCAGCCTCTGGC
>CANJOT010000171.1 GCA_947475815.1 Burkholderiales bacterium
CCAGACCGCCATGGCGGCGCAAGGCAGTACCACCAGAGCCAGTGGAAATTTCAACTGACGCCGTTGCATCAAGACATAAGCGCCCAGCAACAGGAGCACCAGCGATGCGCCCTGATAGCCGAGGCAGGCGTCACTGATGTTGACGTCAAAACCGCTGGTGCCAAACGCGCGCGTGCTGGCAACAACATGGGTTGAATACCCCAGCAGGCCATCCATCCACCCCGCCAGTTGAACCGTGTGCACAAACAGCTGTTCCATCAGCCAGTTTTGCGCGTCCAACCGCGGCGCAAAACTCAGCCAGCAGGCATAGGCCACCGAGATCAGCGCGACGCACAGGATCAGGCCCTTGCGCGCCTGCCACATCTGCCCCCAGAACCGCAGGGGTGCAAACAACAGCGCCGCCGTGACCAGCAAGCCGCTCGACGACAGGGGAAAGAGCGCAATCAGTCCATAGACCAGGCCGTCCACGCTAGGCAGGTCCGACAGCCCGGCGTAGCGTTTGGCCGCGCTCAGCACAAACCAGAGAAGGGCGGCGCAGGCAAGGTGTGCAAACAGCACGCGCAAGCCGGGCCGGTGTCCGGCAATCAGTTGAAAGGCTTGCGCTTGTTCACGCAAAAACAGGCCCAGCACCACGGCCAGCCCGCAGGCAAGGCAGAGCAGAATGCGCTCGAAAGCGCCAAAGTAGCCAATCAGTGCCCAAGCGTCGGGTCGTCGGACGAGCGGCCCAAAGACACCCGAAAAACGGAACGAAAACGCCAGACCCTCAATCAGAATCAGGGCCGCCCAGGTCAGCCAGAGCGCGCGAGCGCCCCCCTTCACCGCAAGGGAAAAGGACGGTTGCGTCAAAATAGCGTCAGACGATGCACCAGCAAGACCATGGGGCGCCCCGAAAGTGAAAGATTATTGACGACGCTTAACCATCAAGCCGACACCCACCACCAGCGCCAGCGCCTGAACGATGAGCGCGCCATCAATTTCGGGAATGGCAACGGCAAACGCCGCAGCGGAGATCAAGAGCAAGGCCGAAGCACAGACGATGCTGCGAAGAGCGAAATTCATGAAGTTCTCCCAATCAATGAAGGCGGATGGCCCCCAAGTTGAAACCCGGCCTGGCCGGGCTGGGTCGCCAACACGGCGACTTTCTCTGGATGGTGCCTCAGGACGTCATTGCAGCAAAGCGCGAATCCTTCTATCCCTCATCGTAAGCCGATATTCACAAACTGTGAAATTTTTAACAAAAATTACACACGGCCTGGCTTGGCAGTGCCCTATCCGCAACAACAACGCGCAGACCCATTGAGCACCTTCCCCGGCGCCGCCCATCCCCCAAGCGAAGCCCCCGTCCATGCGCTAAAATGCCGCTTTGAGGGCAACCCGAAATACGATGAACGCGCCCAGCACGCCAGCCATGACCGAACCGGCTTTTCACGCCGACCTTCCCGCCCCGCAACGGCTGCGGGAAATTCCCTACAACTACACCTCGTTTTCCGACCGGGAAATCGTTATCCGCCTGCTCGGCCCCGAGGCCTGGTCGGTGCTCGACGAGTTGCGTTCAGAACGCCGCACCGGCCGTTCGGCCCGCATGCTCTACGAGGTGCTGGGCGATATCTGGGTGGTGCGCCGCAATCCGTATCTGCAAGACGATCTGCTTGACAACCCGAAGCGCCGTGCCGCGCTGATTACCGCCCTGCATCACCGCCTGGGCGAGGTGGAAAAACGCCGCGAACCCGGCGATGGTGAGCGCGACGCCAAGGTGGGCGAGCTGATCATCGCCGCACGCGGCGCGGTGCAGCAGTTTGAGGCCGAGTTCAAGCACACCTACGACCTGCGCCGCCTCACGCTCAAAAAGCTCTCGCGCGTCACCGCCCGCGACAACATCAAGTTTGACGGCCTGTCGCGCGTGTCCCACGTGACCGATGCCACCGACTGGCGCATTGAATACCCCTTTGTGGTGCTCACGCCCGACACCGAAGCCGAGATGGCGGCCATCGTCGCCACCTGCATCGAACTCGGGCTCACCATCATTCCGCGCGGCGGCGGCACCGGCTATACCGGCGGCGCCATTCCGCTCACGCCCCTGTCGGCCGTGCTCAACACCGAAAAGCTCGAGAAAATCAGCGCGGTCGAACTGGTGCAGCTCCCCGGCGTTGACAAACCCGTGCCCACCATTCATTGCGGCGCCGGCGTGGTGACCAAACGCGTAGCCGAAATGGCCGAAAAAGCCGGCTACGTGTTTGCCGTCGACCCCACCTCGGCCGATGCCTCGTGCGTCGGCGGCAACATCGCCATGAACGCGGGCGGCAAAAAGGCCGTGTTGTGGGGCACCGCTCTGGACAACCTGGCCAGCTGGCGCATGGTTGATCCCGATGGCAACTGGCTGGAAGTGGTGCGTCTCGACCACAACCTCGGCAAAATTCACGACGTGCCCCTCGCACGCTTCGAGCTCACGCGCTTCAAACCCGACGGTAAAACCCTGATCGGCAGCGAGATCCTTGAAATTCCAGGCCGCAAGTTCCGCAAGGAAGGCCTCGGCAAAGACGTGACCGACAAATTTCTCGCCGGCCTGCCCGGTGTGCAAAAAGAGGGGTGTGACGGCCTGATCACCTCGGCGCGCTGGATTGTGCACAAGATGCCCAAATTTACGCGCACCGTTTGCCTGGAGTTTTTTGGTCAGGCGCGCGAGGCCGTGCCGTCGATCGTCGAGATCAAGGACTACCTCGATGCCGAAACCCGCAAGGGCGGCGCCATCCTGGCCGGGCTGGAGCATCTGGACGAGCGCTATCTGCGCGCCGTCGGCTATGCCACCAAGTCACGCCGCGGCGCCTTCCCCAAGATGGTGTTGTTTGGCGACATCGTCGGCGAAGACGACAACGCCGTGGCCATCGCCACCTCGGAAGTGGTGCGCCTGGCCAACGGCCGGCACGGCGAAGGCTTTGTCGCCATCAGCGCCGAAGCCCGCAAAACTTTTTGGCTGGACCGCGCCCGCACGGCCGCCATTGCCAAACATACCAACGCCTTCAAGATTAATGAAGACGTCGTCATTCCCCTGCCGCGCATGGGCGAATACACCGACGCCATCGAACGCATCAATATTGAACTGTCGATGGGCAACAAGCTCAAGCTGCTCGACGCGCTCGACCGGTTTTTTCTCGGTGATCTACCCTTGGGTAAAACCGGCGACGCCGACATCGACCGCATGCCGCGCATCGAAGCCCTGGCCGACCGGCCGCTGCAGGCGCGCGAGCTGATCGACGCCATCCGTGCCCGCTGGACATGGCTGCTCGCCAATATGGATGTGCCGCTCACCGAGGCCGGCGCCGCCCTGGCCGAAGTCGACATCGACCTGGCCACGCTCACGCGCGACCGCGCCGGCTGGACCGAACAGCGCGTCTTCGATCTGCTGCAAGACCGCAGCATCCGCATCTCCTGGAAAACCGAGGTCAAGGCCCGGCTGGCGCAGATATTCAGCGGCGCCGCCTACGCCCCCATCCTGCAGGGCTGCCAGGACGTCCATCAAAAAGTGCTCAAGGGCCGCGTGTTTGTCGCCCTGCACATGCACGCCGGCGACGGCAACGTCCACACCAACATCCCGGTCAACTCCGACAATTATGAAATGCTCGGCGAGGCCAATGCCGCCGTGGCGCGCATCATGCGCGTGGCGCGCGAGCTCGATGGCGTCATTTCCGGTGAGCACGGCATCGGCATCACCAAGCTCGAATACCTCACCGAAGCCGAGATCGGCGATTTTCGCGCCTACAAGCAGCGCATTGACCCCGAAGGCCGCTTCAACAAAGGCAAGCTGCTCAACCTGCCGTCGCTGCCATCGGATCTGCGCAACGCCTACACACCCAGCTTTGGCCTGATGGGGGCCGAGTCGCTGATCATGCAGCAAAGCGACATTGGCGCGATCTCGGCCTCAATCAAAGACTGCCTGCGCTGCGGCAAGTGCAAGCCGGTCTGTGCCACCCACGTGCCGCGCGCCAACCTGCTGTATTCGCCGCGCAACAAGATTCTGGCCACCTCTCTGCTGGTAGAAGCCTTTCTGTACGAAGAGCAAACCCGCCGTGGCGTGTCGATCAAACATTGGGACGAGTTTGCCGATGTGGCCGACCACTGCACGGTCTGCCACAAATGCCTGAACCCCTGCCCGGTCGACATCGACTTCGGCGAGGTGTCGATGAACATGCGCAATCTGCTGCGCAAGATGGGCCAGAAACGCTTCAACCCCGGCAGCGCCGCGAGTATGTTTTTTCTCAATGCCACCGATCCGGCCACCATCAATGCCCTGCGCACGGTCATGATCGGCTGGGGCTACAAGCTGCAGCGCATGGCCCACGACCTGTTGAAGGTTGCCGCACGCAAGCAGACCAAGGCGCCGCCGGCCACGCTCGGCCGCGCGCCCATGCGCGAGCAGGTGATCCACTTCATCAACAAAAAGATGCCGGGCAACCTGCCCAAAAAAACCGCGCGCGCCCTGCTTGATATTGAAGACAGCAAAATCGTGCCCATCATTCGCGACCCGGCCACCACCACGGCCGATACCGAGGCGGTGTTTTATTTCCCCGGTTGCGGATCCGAGCGCCTGTTTTCTCAGGTCGGCCTGGCCACCCAGGCCATGCTCTGGCATGTGGGCGTGCAAACCGTGCTGCCGCCGGGCTATCTGTGCTGCGGCTATCCGCAGCGCGGCGCGGGCGAGTTTGACAAGGCCGAGAAGACCATCACCGACAACCGCGTGCTCTTCCATCGGGTTGCCAATACCCTCAACTACCTCGACATCAAGACCGTGGTGGTCAGTTGCGGCACCTGCTACGACCAGTTGCAGGGTTATCAATTCGACAAGATATTTCCCGGCTGCCGCATCATCGACATCCACGAATTTCTCATGGAAAAGAATGTGCGGCTCGAAAACGTCACCGGCACGCGCTATATGTATCACGACCCCTGCCACACGCCCATGAAGACCTACGACCCGCTCAAGGTGGTTAACACCCTGATGAACAGCGAGGCCAACGGCAAGGTGGAAAAGAACGAGCGTTGCTGCGGCGAGTCCGGCACTCTGGCCGTGGCCCGGCCCGATATATCGACCCAAGTGCGCTTTCGCAAAGAAGAAGAAATGCGCAGCGGTGCCGAGCTGGCGCGCAGCGCCGCCGGCGACAGCTTTACCGGCGACGTGAAAATCCTCACCTCCTGCCCATCCTGCCTGCAGGGCTTGTCGCGTTATAACGACGATTCCGGCACCACGGCCGATTACATCGTGGTTGAAATCGCCCGCCACCTGCTGGGCCCAAACTGGCTACCGGAGTACGTCGCCCGTGCCAACCAGGGTGGCATTGAACGGGTGCTGGTGTAATGGCCGACTGCCCGCTGTGCCTGCCATCGCCCCCAGACCGTGTGCTCTGGAGCGATGCGCAGGCCCGGGTGATTCTGGTGGACCAAAGCCGGGAGCAGCACGTCTTTCCTGGTTTTTGTCGGGTCATCTGGACCGACCACACCCAGGAAATGAGCGATCTCAACGTAAGCGAGCGCTACCACCTGATGGATCTGGTGCTCGATGTCGAACAGGTGCTGCGCACCGTGTTGCAGCCCGACAAAATCAATTTGGCCAGCTTGGGCAACGTCGTTCCCCACCTGCACTGGCACATTATTCCGCGCTGGCAGGATGACAGTCATTTCCCTGACGCCATCTGGGCAACTCCACCTACTGGAAAACCCGCTACAAATAGCGCCATAATACAAGCGCGCCTTGCGCTTGTTTCCCGCATTCAGCCAGAATTGGTCAAACAGCGACTCAAGCGCCAAGCTGCCAGGACCCCTATCTGCTGATTTTTTTACACCTAAGAAATGCGATGGCCTTGCTGAATTTTCGCAGCCCCCTCCGCACGAAAGGCGGTTCCGCCGACATTCGCGATGCCGCGGCGTGCAAGGCGTGGCTGACCGCATTGGGCCGCACCGGCAGCCAGGAAAGCGTGGCTGGCATTTCCGAGTACCTGCGCGATGGCGTGAGCAGCAGTCTTTCTCCCTTGGTGCGCCTGCAGATTCTCGATCCCCTGCGGGTCAGCCTTCACGTGGCCTTGCGCGAGCATATCGAGCAGGACGAGTTTCGTTCCCTGCCCCTGTCCACGGCCGAGGTGTCGCCGGTCTGGAACCTGATGGATGCAGCCGGCCTGCTGCGCGAGGCCTACCTGCGCCTGATCGTGCCGCTGTCCGACCTCAAATCAGCGGCCACCAGCGAGGACCAACATCACCTCACCGCCTTGCACCGCGCCCTCGATCTGCACGCCCAGCTCATGACCCTGTGCCTGGTGCTGCGCGTGGCCGTGCCCCTGATTGACTGGGAACTGCACTGCCAGCTGGGCCAGCGGGTACGTGATCTGAACGCCCAGGACGTGCCCCGGCCCGACCCCCTGCATGTGGCCTTCAGCCATACCTGCCGCGAGGCCTTTGTCACGCCCGTGTTTATGGCGCTGGTCGACCCGGCTTCGCTCAGCCGGCTTGAATTTCAGATCGTGCGTGCGTTTGCGCGCAAATATTCCAATCGTGTCGGCTACCGGATCGATTCGTCGGCCCACCCCGTTGTCCGCGCCGCCGCCCGGCCGGTGAACAATCCCGGGCCGACCCTGACGCTGGGCGAATATCAGGTGCGCTTTGATTCCCAGCGCGTGTACGGCAGTCTGGAAAAACGCCTCGAGGCGCTCGATCAGGGCAGTTTGCCGGCGCAGATTGGTTTTGGGGATCGCATTGCCCTTGCTTCCAGCCGGGCCCTGTTGCAGCGCATGATGCAACAGTGGGGCGCCATCACCGTCACCAATATCGATGCGCCCGATCAAGTCTGGGACAAGCCGGACTACAAAGACAGTTTTGCCCTCTTGAGCGTGCCCCCGCCCCGCGAGAAGGTCGACAAGTCGCGCTCGATGTATAACAACGGCGCCTACAGCTACCGCAAAGAGCGGCGCGACGGCCTGACCAGCCTGCACCTGGCCCTTCAAAAAGGCCGCATCGACGATTTGCTGGTCGACGCCGAAACCTGGCACATGGAAGGCGCAGCACCCGACCAGTACCTGTGTGTGCGCCGGCAACCCACGCCGCGCATCAGCACCAACCAGCTGGTGTTGCTCAAACCCGGACCCAAGGATGCCAGTTCACCCCTGATGCTGGGTTACGTGTACGGCCTGCAACAGTCGGTGAACGAAGATGCCGCAGGCCGTATCCGGCCAATCATGGCTCATGTGGTGCGGGTCAAGCTGCTGCGTGGCCTGCCCGTGCGCGTGAGCGCCGCTGCCGAAGAGGTGGAGTTTGATCGTGCCTTCATGCTGGTGGAGGGCGACAACGAAGACCTGTACAGCTCGGCCACGTCCGAGCTGCGCGACCGCGTGGTCCGCGATGCGGCCAGCTGCAGCATCGTGTTGCCGCTCGCCGGCTATCGTCCCCAGCGCGCGTTGCGCGTGGTGGCCGGCGGCGCCGTCATGAAGCTGGTCTGTGAAGAGCTCCTCTGGCGCGGCCTGGACTTTGATCTGGTGCAATTCAGCCTGATTTAAGAGATGTTTCTTGCTCGCCCCAGCCATTAGGGGTACTCTCTAGTCTTAACATTATCTAATCGGTACATGCGTATCGATCCGATATCGCTATCACTCTCATTACGATCAGCATCTGGTGTGTGATGACGCACTGTTTCCCTATGGGAAACTCTGCCGGATGGCTTTGTTATTGCTCAGCCATTCCACAAATTTTGATTGAATTTCTCCCCATGCAACCCTCAAAGGAATTTACAATCCTAGTAGTCTGTACGGGAAACATCTGCCGCAGTCCGGTTGCCGAGGCGATGTTGGTCAAGAAGCTGGGTGCGTCGCCAGGGCTGCGTATTTCGTCCGCAGGGCTGGCCGCGCCCATCGGGATCAAGCC
>CANJOT010000172.1 GCA_947475815.1 Burkholderiales bacterium
GTCTTGGGTACGTCGAACGAGGACGCCTTGAGCAGCGCGTCCATGACGGCTTCCTTGAGCTTGCCCTGCAGGCGCTTGTTGACTTCACGCTCGAGGTTGGCGCGGATGTCGGCGCGCATCTTGGTCAGGTCGCCGTCGGCGATACCGAGCGACTGCGCGAATTCGGCGTCCACCGCGGGCACGTGGGCCCATTCGATGCCCTTGACCGTGGCGGTGAATTCAACCGTCTTGCCGGCCACGTCCTTGCCGTGATAATCCTCAGGAAAGGTCAGCGGGAAGACCTTGCTTGCACCAATATTAAGACCAGTGACGGCGGCTTCGAACTCGGCCAGCATGCGACCTTCACCGATCACGAAGGCGAAGTCGGTGCCGGTGCCGCCCTGAAAGGCCACGCCGTCGAGCGTGCCGACAAAGTCGATGGTGACACGGTCGCCCGTGGCGGCAGCTTCACCGGCCTCGGCGGGCTGCTCGTGGCCGTGTTCGCCGTGCGCACCCTTGCCATGGTAATGCACACGCTGCTTGCGCAGGATGTCGATGGTCTTGTCGATCTCGGCTTCGCCGACCGTGGTGGCGGGTTTGTCGAGCGCCACGCCGGCCAGCGTGCCGATGGTGACGTCCGGGTAGACCTCGAAGGTGGCGTCAAAGGCGATCTGGCCTTCGACTTCACTGCCCTCGCCCTGTTTGGGTTCGATGCGCGGCGCACCGGCCACGCGCAGCTTGTTTTCCTCAATCGCCTTGCTGAAGGCGGCACCGACCTGCTCGTTGAGCACGTCGTTGTGGGTCTGGTAACCATACTGCTGGGCGACGATTTTCATCGGCACCTTGCCCGGACGGAAACCCGCCATCTTGACGGTGCGCGAGAGGCGCTTGAGGCGCACGTCGACTTCTTTTTCGATGTCCGCAACCGGCAGCACGATGGCGAGGCGGCGTTCCAGATTTCCGAGATTTTCAACTTGCATGCTTATTCCACAATCTTGTAGACGATGTTGTTCGACGGACCACGCGGCGACCGGTCTCGCAAGGGACAAGGTCGCGCCAACGCGGCGCAGGGGAGCGAACCCAATATTTTACATGAGTTCGGGGCATTCATTTCGGGGCCAGTCCGGAAGGCCCATTTTGGGGGCCTCTGTGGGCTGCAAACGACAGGCTGTCGTCGGTCTAAGGGGTCTGCAGTCGCTTTGAGCGCGAACACCAACACATTGACGTGCTGTGCAACATCGCCGGCGGTTTTCGCGTGGGTTCACTGAAGAAGCGGCAGACTCTGTCTTCAACAACCGAGCCACCTCTAATACGGCGCGACTCTGTCAGCGCATATTTGAAATAATCCCGTCGCGTTTGTCGGCAAATTTCTTCATGAAATTGCTCATGATCTCAAAGGCCTCGTTGCGCTTTTTCGAGAGGCTCTGCAGCCGCAACTCATCCATTTTCTGGGTATTGCTCAGGCCGTCGATTTGCGCCCTGAGTTGCTTTATCTGAACATCAAGCTTGGCGATCGTTTTCGGATCGGTACTTTTGAGCTTCGCCAAGTTCAGCGCTTCCAGCTGGGTATTCAACTCCGCAGTGCGGGCGTTTTTGGCCTGAATGTCCTTCATTTGTACCTGCAACTGCTGGTCGAGGAGGTTCACTCTATTTGACTGTACTGCCATGAGCTGCGACTCGAGGTCCAATCCCTGCATATCCATCATTTGGACGTTTCCAGCACCGCCAATATTGTCAACGGTTGCTGATGCCTGTAACGACAAGGCGTTCGCGAGTCCGAAGGCCAGTAGGTACATTAATTTTTTCATAACCGTGATTTCCAATATGGGTGCGATCTCTGGATCAGGCCGGTCCGAAAAATGCCGGGCAGGTCAAAATGACTTGCCCGGATTAACCTGGACTGCTTGTTGGTGCAGGGAGGGGACTCGAATAATAATTGTAACAATATGATAATTAACGATATTTATTAAATAAATATTTTACGTAGTGCATCCTGTAGTGCATCCAGTCGTGGATGCACTAACTTCAACTCATGCCGATCGAACTAAAGAAGTGAGGGAAGGATTGCATGGACTATCAAATGCCACTACACTAACTCGTGCTGTGGGAAGCTTTTATTGATTAATACCGTTTGGATGCAAAGCGCCAGCTTGACGTTGGCGAGTTTCGATACTTGAGTGATTCAAGTTTAGTCGAAACAACAAGACAAAGAGTAGTTCAGATTTAGTCGAAGCAACAAGACAAAACAAGACTGTTGGGCAAGCTTGTCCTATGTCTAATGTCTTTTTGCTAAGGTTAAATCATGAAAAAAACTCTTGCCAGAAATCAGGCATCTTCCGTAGCTTCAGCGATCCGTTCGGCATATCCAGCCGCACCATCCGTTTCGCAAGCACTAAGCGCATCGCCATCTGAAGCAAACCTTCCTCCCCTGTGCCGCATTAGCGACCTGTTGCCAGTGTTGCCGATTAAACGAATTTAGATTCTTGGTCAAGCGCGGCACCGACTGCGGGGGAGATGAGTTCGATCAGCTCAGGGCATTCTGTCCCATTCACTAACCAGGCAGACGCCCGACATACCGTGCGCGGCCATGCACGGGGCTGCCTGACCGGTACTGTTCCATCGCGTGGGCAATCCATCCGGCCATCTTCGAGAGCCTGATCAGATTCAGTTCCTCGCCGTGCATACCCAGCTTGTAACCAATGAAGCTCGCAGCCACCACGAAGTCCATGGTCAACTGAGCGCTGTCGGTGGCCACCAGCGCTGCACGTTTGAGGCGCAGCAGTTCACGGTCAGATCCATTCCAGCGTTCAAGCGCATCCATGATTTCAAAGGCGCGCGGGTCAGCGTGATAATGGCCAGAAGCACTGAAGCCAGGCAGGTACTCGCCCGCACGCAGGCGATTGTGGATGATTTTTTCCGGTTCGCGTGCCTTCAGAATTTCATGCAACAGCCGTCGAACCGGTCCGATGCGCTCACGCATGAAACGTTGGCCTTCCGAGGAAATCAGCCCCGCCATCACTGCCTTGTACGGTGGAACGCCAGAATTCGCGACAGCTCGGACCGCATACGTACTGGAATCAAGTTCATGGTCGGCATTGAGCACCAGCAGGGCACGGATGACCTGCTCAAACCCCGTGGGTGCATGGCGCTCTTTGGCCAGATATTCGTGCAGAGGCAAATGGGGGTTGTGATGATTGCCGCCCACCAAACGGGCGAACCAGCGCAAGACTCTTGCGCCAGTGCGCATGGTGCCGGCGGGAGAAAGATCATACGAGCGCGGGTCCGCCCGCTCGATGATGGGAAACAGCGACAGTGCCTGGTCCACGGCTGACCAGCCGGTCATCTGCTTCAGGAATCGCGCAGACACCGGATCGGCGACGAAAGCCTCGTCGAACAGTCCGGGCTCACCCTCCCAAAGCAAGAGCACAACCTCCTCGAAACTGGCATGGCGCGAAAGTTCAATGGCATCAAAACCGCGGTAGAACTGACCACCACGGGTCAGCAGGGTGAGGCGCGACTCGGACGCCAATCTATCCTCGAGAGAAGCCACCACTGTGCTCTTGGGGCCCCGCTTGATGCGTTCAACGTCAGCGCGCCAGTAGCGATGCGAGCGATCCCCCGGCATCGCCTCGGAGCGAATCAGCTTGCGGCTGACATAAACATACAGGGTGGAGCGACTGACCCCAAGGAAGGCCGCCGCCTCGGCCGCGCTGAGATACAGGCTAGCGGTCTCGGCGGGCATCAGTCAGGCGTCATGGGGACAACACCTGCCTCAGGGCGTAAAGCCGATCGAGCCCTGATATTTTTGCGCCAGTTCAAGCTTCGGCAGGAATTCATCTTCGAGTTTACGGAGTTCGGGGAAACCCACAAAAGCATGAAAATCGGCCAGCGGATGGGCGCTGATTTCACCCTTCAGCCGAGCATCCAGTGCCGCGTCTTCGCGTGCGAAAGCATGCAGATAATCCCACATCGCACGCGCCGCCACGCGCATGGCACCATTGGCATTGAGCACCAGAAAGATACGCAGCTCACGCATATCGGCCAGACTCAGATTGGGCGACACGCCTGTGCGATTGTAGAGTATCGGCGCATCGACGGCACGCACGACCTGTTCGAGCTCGTCGAGCGTGAGCAATGCTTCAGGAAAAATAACGTCAGCGCCAGCGTCGCGGTAGGCCCTGCATCGCGTGATCGTATCGCTCAATGTTCCACCGGCCACACCGCGCGCATCGCAGCGCGCCACAAGCACCAGATCGGGATCAAGCTGATCGCGCGCCCGCACCGCCGCACGGTATTTGCCGGCGGCCTCATCGATCGACACGACCTCCTTGCCGGCAACATGCCCGCAACGCTTGGGGCTGACCTGATCTTCAATGAACAGCCCGCCGACCCCCGCCTTGATGAACTGCTCCACCGTGCGCATGACGTTGATGGCATTGCCGTAACCCGTATCACCATCGGCCAGCACCGGAATCTGCACTGCATCGCAAATGTAGCCGGTCAGTTGCACTGCTTCACTGAGCGTGACCAAGCCAGCGTCGGGTTTGCCGAGCAAGGTGGTTGACACGCCATAGCCGGCCGCGACCACGGTCTTGAAACCTGCAGCCTGTGCAATCTGTGCCGACTGGGCGTTGAACACGCCTGGCTGAACAAAGGTTTCGCCGCTCTCCAGCATGCTGCGAAAACGACGTGTCATTTTTTCACGAACTGCCATGTAATTCTCCAGACAAATGCAGCGGATGCGGGCTGATCAATTCAAACGTTCAGGCGGGCGGGCTCCAGCCCAATGGGTGCAAGCGGCCCTCCGCCTCAAGCAACTCCACCAGTCCGCCGGCACGCATCGACTGAAGCATCAGTTCAGGCCAGGGCTTCCCGGAAAGCCGCACGCCGGTGCGCAAGTTGGTCACGGTAGCACGGCCAAAATCGACCTCGGCCTCGTCGCCCTCCAAGAAGGCCGCATGAATGCCCTCGATCGCGAGCATCGGCAGGGCGAAGTTGACACAGTTGCGAAAAAACAGACCGTTGACCGATTCGGCCAACACACAGGCCAAACCAAGATCCTTCATGGTCATTGCGGCTGGACGGCTCGAACCCATGCCAAAATTCTTGCCACCGATCAAGATATCGCCTTTCCGAACCTGAGCGGCCCACCCAGGACGATTGGCGCGAAATACGTGCTGTGGGCGCTCCTCCCGCGCTATCGGCAGGATTTCGATCGGCACAATCAGATCGGTGTTGATGTCGTCGCCAACGCACCACACGCGCGCGCGAAAGATGTCACTCATGAGCTACTCTCGGATTGGAGGTGAATGGGTTCATGCCGGCGCCACCTCAGCGGCGCTCAAGACAGGCAGATCGCGCGGATGGGTGATGTAACCGGTAATGGCCGATGCCGCCACGGTGGCGGGCGAAGCCATGTGGATTTGCGCGTCCGAGTTGCCCATGCGGCCCTTGTAGTTGCGCGTGGTCGCGGTCAGGCAGATTTCACCAGGCGCCAGCGCGCCAAAATCCTGCGCCGCGCAGGCGCCGCAGGCAGCCGGCGTAATCAGTGCGCCCGACTCGGCGATGGTTGCAAGCAGGCCGGCCCGTGCAGCTTCCCGGTAGATGGCCTGCGAACCTGGCGTGACAAAAAACCGCACCCACGGTGCAACCTTACGACCACGCACGATGTCAGCCACGATGGCCAGATCATCCATCGTGCCGTTGGCACAGGAGCCGACAACACACTGATCAAGTCTGATTTTTTCTTTGAAACTACTCAGAGTCTGTGTGTTGTGCATCACGGTATCGATGCCTGAAACGTAAGGTTCGAGTTTCGAAAGGTCGATGGTACGCACATCGACATACTCGGCATCAACGTCCGGCATGGTAGGAAAGAACGGCCGGTCGGTACGCGCCTTCATGTGCGCAACCATCAGGTCGTCCGGTTCCCAGATCGCAAACTCTGCCGACACTTCAGCGCACATGGTCGACAGGGTGCGACGCGCGTTCATGCTCAGGCCGGCCTGCGCCGAGCCGCCAAATTCGATGTTCAGATTATCGTGCGAACCCCAGCGGCCAGCAAGATAAAGAAAAGCATCTTTGGCCGAAACCCCTTTGGGCAACTCGCCTACCAGTTCATAACGGACGGTCGGGGCCATCAGATACCAGGTCGCGCCGGTGCAAAGAATGCGCAGCAGCTCAGGCCGGCCCAGACCACGCGCCGCACAGTTGAAGGCACCGGCACTCAGCGTATGCGAATCGGGATTGGCCAGCAAAGTGCCCGGCAGCGCGTAACCCTTGTCGGCAATGATCTGATGACTGATACCCTGCTCCGCGCCGGCGTCATCAACTCGCTTGATGCCGTAGTAGGCGGCAACCTTGCGCATGGCACGCAGGCCAATGGCCGATTCGGGCGTGGCCGCCATGACAATGTGGTCAGCGATCAACGCCACCTTGTCAGGATCGTGCAGGCGGGTCGGCCAGCGCCAGCCCGAGTGCCGGTTGAAATGCGTATCCAGCAACACGCAGGTCTCAACCTGGGCCACCACCAGGTCTCCTGGCCGGACGCGTGCCTGCCCCGACTGCCGGGCAAGAATTTTCTCGGCAATTGTCATACCCATTGGTAAAGCTCCTTCGTTTGACTGCCTTGATTCACTTCAATCCGACCGAATATTGGAACCCATGATGACCGACTCCCAGCGCTTGCGATCGGTGGCGATGAACTCCTTGACCTGCGCTGGACTCCAGGCCGGGGTCGACCATCCCAGCAGAGCGCGTGCCGCCGCCCGAGAGTCGGGACCCGTCATGATCTCAATGGTGGCCTTGTTCAAGGCCTGCACCACAGCCGGAGGTGTGCCGGTGGGTGCGAGCAAGAGGATGTAAGGTGTGACAACTACGTCAGGCAGACCAAACTCAACAAAGGTCGGTACTTCGGGCAAGCCTGGCAAGCGCGTCTGGGTTGTCACGGCGAGGGCTTTGACTTTGCCTGCACGCACATTCTGTTCTGCGGAGACCGGGCTCTCGAAAAGCAGCTTGACCGTACCTGCGAGCAGGTCGGCAGCAGCGGGAGCGTTGCCACGGTACGGCACATGCAGCAGATCAATACCGGCGGCCTTCTTGAACAATTCGCCGGAAAGATGGGTGGTTTGACCAACACCACCACTGCCAAAGCTGATGGTGCCCGGCTTGGCTTTGGCCAGCGTGATCAGTTCGGGAATCGTATTGGCCGGCAATGATGGATGTGCAACCAACACATTGCCGCCGCGCTCGATCAGCGCCACGGGAATGAAATCCCTATCCGGATCGTAACGCAAAGCCTGATTGGAATTGCGGCGAATGAACACGTTGATCACTTGGTCCGCGATCGAGCCACCGAGCAGCGTATAACCATCGCCGGTACTGGCAGCGACCGCTTCAGCAGCAATGATTCCTCCGGCACCACCACGGTTGTCAATCACAAAGGGCTGTTTGAAACGCTCGGCAAGCTTGGTGGTCAAGGTGCGCACTGAAACATCAATGGTACCGCCCGGCACTGAAGCAACGATGACACGTACCGGACGATCAGGCCAGGTCTGAGCTGTGGCAATGCTCCCAAGCGACAGCACGGCAAACGTCCAGAGACCGTGCAAAAACTGCTTCATCGCGCTCTGTGGTGTATTGATTCTAATTGTGACCATGGATACCTCCGATTGGCGGTGAATCGGCACTTTAAGCCGAGTGCCAAACGTGGGTCAATCTTTACTGGGCAAGTCAATAGAGAGGTGGCTCAGCAAAACAAGACTAACCTATAAGTGAAGAACCTGCTTAGACTGGGCGAGGCAATCGCCCGACGAGGAGCAGAGCAGTGAGAAGACCAAGGTGGCGACTCCCGCGCTCAAGGGCAACAAGACGGCGAAAAGTTGAA
>CANJOT010000173.1 GCA_947475815.1 Burkholderiales bacterium
CACTGTTTTGGATTCTTTCGAATCCGGTCCCTCACTCAAAAAAATTGCCAGTATTTCTACCTTGATTTTTCTTTCGTGAGCTCTTGATGCTTTTAGTCTTACGTCTCGTGAGAAACGTTGCACTATTCACCAAGCGCCCACACTTATCGGTTGTTTAGTTTTTAAAGAACAAGCTGCAAATTCGTTTTGGTAGGCCTTTCGGCCCGCTTCCACGTTGACGCTGTTTCGCGTCGTTTGCAGCAGAGAGGGAAGATTATGAACTTTTCGAAGGTTTCTGTCAATGCTTTGCGTCGTTTATTTTGAAGCGCCGCAACCTGGAAACCACAACTTCTTCGAACCGTTACTGCTAACTTTCCTTCACCCTTGCGGCGGGCAATCCGCTGCAAGGGGGCGAACTATAGCACAGGAATTTCAGGAAAAGAAAGCGCTTTGAAAAACTTCTTTTAATGGCGCCCGCGCTCCGCCCTGAAACAGTGCTTTAGCTGTGGCGAAATGTCGCCTTGCGCTTCTCGAGAAAGGCCGCCATGCCCTCTTTCTGATCGTCGGTACCGAAGGCGCTGTGAAAAGCGCGCCGCTCGAAGAGCATGCCCTCGGAGAGGGACGACTCGAAGGCGCGATTGACGCTTTCCTTGGCCATCAAGACAATCGGCAGGGAGTATTCACAAATTGCAGCAGCAGCACTGACTGCCTCGTCCACCAGGGTGGCCACAGGCACGATGCGCGACACCAGACCGGCACGTTCTGCCTCGACCGCATCCATGTTGCGGCCCGTGAGCACCATGTCCATGGCCTTGGCTTTGCCGATGGCGCGCGGCAGGCGCTGCGTGCCACCGGCGCCGGGGATGACCGCCAGCTTGATTTCGGGCTGACCGAATTTTGCGTTGTCACCGGCGATGATGAAGTCGCAAGCCATCGCGAGTTCACAGCCGCCACCCAGTGCATAACCGGCTACGGCGGCGATCAGGGGCTTGCGGATGCGTTTTAACTGGTCCCAGTTACGCGTGATGTAGTCCGCCTTGTAGACCTCCATGTAGCCCCACTTGGCCATGCCGGAGATATCGGCGCCGGCCGCAAACGCCTTCTCACTACCGGTGAGTACGATACAGCCGATGGCATCGTCCTGATCGAAGGCCGTCAGCGCGGCGACCAGTTCGTCGATCAGCTGGTCATTGAGGGCATTGAGCTGCTTGGGACGGTTGAGGGTCACCAGACCGACTTTGCCGCGGGTTTCTACCAGAATGTTTTCGTAGGTCATGACGATCTCTATTGTGTTGACGGTGGGAAATGGGATCGGGAGCAGGGCTCGGGAGCGGAATCACGCCCCGAAATTCTGCCACATCGGCCGCCCGCAAGGGAAAGCGCCGTGTTGTGCAGGTTTTATTGCGGGCGACACAGCCACGCCGCTTGCGGTATCGTAAGCGCACCGGACCCGCCAACCGTTACGCCAACCGATACACCACTGGCCAGCCCCCTTCCAGCATCCGCACCAATGACCATGAATCAGATCCACTACCGCATCAAGCCGAGCGACCCTGCCGCGCACCTGTTTGAAGTCAGCTGCCAGCTCGAGGTTGACACCAGCCCCGCTCAGGAGGGGCTAGTGTTCGCCCTGCCGGCCTGGATACCGGGCAGCTACATGATCCGGGAGTTCGCGCGCCACATCATCGATATCAGGGCGAGTTGTGAAGACGGCGGCAAGACGCGCGCGGTGCGCCTGCGCAAGCGCGACAAGCACAGCTGGCAGGCGGCCCCCTGCAAGGGCACGCTGACGCTCACCTGGACGGTGTACGCCTGGGACCTGTCGGTGCGTTGCGCCCACCTCGACCAGACGCACGCGTTTTTTAACGGCACGGGTGTATTTTTGCGTGTTGTCGGTCAGGAGCACCTGCCGCATGTGCTCGACATCGAGCGTCCGGATGGCGCCGGCTATCGCCGCTGGCGGGTGGCCACGGCCCTGCCGGAATTAAAGGCCAGGCGACACGGTTTTGGCAGCTACCGGGCCGCCAATTACGATGAACTGGTCGACCATCCAGTAGAAATGGGCGAGTTCCAGCTGGCCAGCTTCGAGGCCTGCGGCACCACCCACGAGGTGGCGATCACTGGCCGCGTGCCCAACCTCGACCTGAGGCGCCTGTGCGCTGACCTGACGCGCATCTGTGAAGCGCAGATGCGCTTTTTTGAGCCGCGCAGCGCGCGCGCACCCTTTGAGCGCTATGTGTTTCTGATCATGGCGGTGGGCGATGGCTACGGCGGACTGGAACATCGTGCCTCGACCGCACTGATCTGCAAACGCGACGATCTGCCGGTGACCGGCGCCGATCCCGCCGTCATTGCTGACTCCTATCTGAGCTTCCTCGGCCTGGCGAGCCATGAGTATTTTCACTCCTGGAACGTCAAGCGCATCAAGCCGGCGGTGTTCGCGCCCTATGACTTCGACGCGGAGGCCTATACCTCGCTGCTGTGGATCTTCGAAGGCTTCACAAGTTATTACGACGACCTGTTCCTGTTGCGTTGCGGCCTGATCGATACGGCGCGTTACCTCGGTTTGGTGGCCAAGACCATCGGCTCCGTGCTGGCCGGCAGTGGCCGCAAGCGCCAGAGCGTGGCCGAAAGCTCGTTTGACGCCTGGATCAAATACTACCGTCAGGACGAAAACGCACCCAACGCGATTGTCAGCTATTACGCCAAGGGGTCTTTGGTGGCGCTGGCGCTCGATCTGCACCTGCGTGCGGCCAGCGGCGGTAAAAAATCGCTCGACGATGTCATGCTGCTGCTCTGGCGGCGCTTCGGCCAGACCTTCTACACGGGCAAGCAGAGTGGTCTGGCGGAAGATGAATTCCCGGCGATCGTCGAGGCCGCTACCGGCATCAATGTTGAGCGTGAGGTACGCGCCTGGGCCGCAGGCCACGACGATCTGCCGCTGGAATCGCTGTTCGCTGGCGTTGGCGTGGACCTGAGCCGCGCAGCGGCGACCACGCAACCGGTGCTCGGCGCCAAACTGGCGGCCGGTGAACCCCGGCTGGCTCAGGTGTTCCAGCCCGGTCCGGCACATCAGGCTGGCCTGTCGGCGGGGGATGTGCTGATCGCCCTGGGGGGCTTGCGCGTCACGGCCGGCAATCTCGACAGCCTGCTGGCACGCTACCCGGTCGGCGCACGTGTCGAGGTGCACGCTTTCCGGCGCGATGAACTGATGAGCACCACGGTCAAACTGGGTGCTGCCGCGGCGCCGGGCTTTAGGCTCAAACCAGCGGCGCTACCCCATGCCCTGAGCCGCGCCTGGCTGAAAACCCT
The DNA here is from genome assembly GCA_947475815.1 of Burkholderiales bacterium. GTDB lineage: Bacteria > Pseudomonadota > Gammaproteobacteria > Burkholderiales > Burkholderiaceae_D > CANJOT01. The sequence goes on from CANJOT010000173.1 coordinate 3,292, forward strand.
CAGGAAGGGGTAAACAGCCGCGCCAGTTCGGCGCCCGGATCCGGCGCGCGCATAAAGGCCTCGCCCACCAGGAAGGCATGCACGTTGACGTCGCGCATGCGCTGCACGTCAGTGGTGGTGTGGATGCCGGACTCGGTCACGACGAGCCGGTCAGCGGGCACACGTTCGAGCAGGCCGATGGTCGTGTCGAGCGAGGTTTCAAAACTGCGCAGGTTACGGTTGTTGATGCCCAGCAGCGGTGTTTTCAGGCGCAGGGCGGCCTCGAGTTCGGCGGCATCGTGCACTTCCACCAGCACGCTCATGGCCAGGTCGAAAGCACAGGCTTCGAGCTCGCGCATCAGCCCCGGATCAAGCGCGGCAACGATCAGCAGGATGCAATCGCCACCCATGTCGCGCGCCTCGTAAACCTGATACGGATCGATCAGAAAATCCTTGCGCAACACCGGTAGCGTGCACGCAGCGCGCGCCGCCCGCAGGTAGTCAGCCGAACCCTGGAAGTAGAGTGCATCGGTCAATACCGACAGGCAGGTGGCGCCATGTTCGGCATAGGATTCGGCGATCGCCGCCGGCTGGAAGTCGGCGCGGATTACGCCGCGCGAGGGCGAGGCCTTTTTGATCTCGGCAATCACCGCAGGCTCGGCCGCGGCAACGCGCTTTGCCATGTTGACGGCAAACGGCCGCACTCCCCCGAGGCTTTCGGCATCACGCCGCAAGCTGGCAAGACCACGCTGTTTTTTGGCACGTGCGACTTCGTCGGCCTTGGTGGCGAGAATTTTTTCGAGAATATCAGCCACTCACGCTGCTCCACGGCCACCAAGGGCCTGAGTTACTTTGACGAACTGATGCAGCTTGGCCAGCGCCGCACCGCTGGCCACGGCTTCGCGGGCGCGCACAATGCCTTCATCGATCGAACCAACCACGTTAGCCGCGTACAGGCTCAGGCCGGCATTGAACACCACAATCTCACGCGGTGCGCCAGCCACATTGCCGAGCGCCTGCATGATGACGGCCTGCGACTCCTGCGCGCTGTTGACCTTCAGGCTGCGGTTGGAAATCATCTGCAGGCCAAAATCCTCGGGGTGGATTTCATACTCGGTCACCACGCCATTGCGCAACTCGCCGACCATGGTGGCCGCGCCCAGCGAGGCCTCGTCCATGCCATCCTTGCCATACACCACTAGCACATGGTCGCTGCCCAGGCGCTGCAACACGCGCACCTGAATGCCGACCAGGTCGGGATGGAACACACCCAGCACCTGATTGGGCGCGTCGGCCGGATTGGTGAGCGGGCCGAGGATATTGAAAATCGTCCGTACGCCGAGTTCACGGCGCACCGGCGCGACATTTTTCATGGCCGTGTGGTGGTTGGGCGCAAACATGAAACCGATGCCGGTTTCGGCGACGCAATCGGCCACCTGCGCGGGCGACAGCATGATGTTGGCGCCGAGGGCCTCGAGGATGTCGGCGCTGCCCGAACTCGACGACACGGCGCGGCCGCCATGCTTGGCCACGCGCGCGCCGGCGGCGGCAGCCACAAACATCGAGCAGGTAGAGATATTGAAGGTGTGCGAGGCGTCACCGCCGGTGCCGACGATGTCGACCAGATGTTTGCGGTCAGCCACCTCGACCTTGGTGGCGAATTCGCGCATCACCTGGGCGGCGGCGGTAATTTCACCGATGGTCTCTTTTTTGACACGCAGCGCGGTGGTAATGGCGCTCAGCATCACGGGCGAAATTTCGCCGTTCATGATGGCGCGCATCAGCGAGAGCATCTCGTCATGGAAAATCTCGCGGTGCTCAATGCAGCGCGTCAGGGCTTCTTGCGGAGTGATCATTATTGAATTTTTCCCTTGATGAGGTGTTCGCAGCCACGTGCTTCAAACCCTGTGCTTTAAGCCGTCTGCTTGAGAAAATTGGCCAGCATCGCATGACCGTGTTCGGTCAGGATGGACTCAGGGTGAAACTGCACACCTTCGATGGCATGGTGACGATGACGCACACCCATGATCTCACCATCCTCGGTGCTCGCGGTCACTTCGAGGCAGTCCGGCAGGCTGGCACGCTCGATCGCCAGCGAGTGGTAACGGGTCACGGTAAAGGGCGACGGCAGGCCGGCAAACACGCCCTGGCCGGCATGGCGCACCTGATCCGTCTTGCCATGCATGAGACGCTGGGCGCGGATCACCTTGCCGCCAAAGGCAGCACCGATGGCCTGATGCCCCAGACACACGCCGAGCATCGGCACGCGGCCGGCAAAATGCTGCAACACCGGCACGGACACACCGGCTTCATTGGGCGTGCAGGGTCCTGGCGAAATGCAGATGCGCTGCGGCTTCAGGGCTTCGATGTCCGCCAGTGTGATTTCATCATTGCGGGCAACGTGGACGTCTTCGCCGAGTTCGCCAAAATACTGCACAAGGTTGTAGGTAAACGAATCGTAATTGTCGATCATGAGCAACATGGGGCCGCCTTGCTGAAGAATTTGTTCCGAAATCCGTTTGCCGGACTCAGGGTACGGGCTGAACCCGCACCATGATGGTTTCGCCTCGCTGCTGGTCTGCCGGAGGCGAGCCTGCGCACCGGAGTGCGCGCGCTAAGAAGCGCAGAATTTCATCCCCGCCATCGCGGCGAAGCACAGCGGCGGCTCGAACCACAACTCGGGGAGGTCGGGGAGATCGGTCTCATGATGCGGTAAATTCTATCATGCAAGCGCATCCCGGCCAGCATGTCGGTGCGGCAGGAAGCTTTACAATGCTTCCCGGTGCGTCAGATCGCACCGAGAAGGCCAGCCGGGCCACGTTTCTGGCACCAGCACAAACCGAACATCACTACGTCACCCGGAATCCCCAATGAGTCCTCAACATCTGGTCCTGAGCCGCGAAGACAACATCCTGCACATCCGCCTGAACCGACCAGCCAAACGCAACGCCATCAACGATGGCCTGCTCCGCGAAATCGAGGCCTGCTTTGACGGACTGGATGCCTCCACCACCGTGGTGGTGCTGTCAGGCGAAGGCACACATTTCTGCGCCGGCCTCGACCTGTCCGAACACAAGGCACGCTCGCCCTTCGAGGTGCTGCAGCATTCACAGTGGTGGCACCGCGTGTTTCACAAGATCCAGTTTGGCGGCCGACCGGTGGTCGCCGCCTTGCAGGGCGCGGTAGTCGGTGGCGGGCTGGAACTGGCCACCAGCACCCACGTGCGGGTGGCCGAACCAAGCACTTTCTATCAGTTGCCCGAAGGCCAGCGCGGTATCTTCGTTGGCGGTGGTGCCTCGGTGCGCGTGGGCAAGATCATCGGCGCCGACCGCATGACCGAGATGATGCTCACGGGTCGCAGCTACAAGGCCGAGGAAGGCCAGCGCATCGGCCTGTCGCATTATGTGGTCGAGCAGGGCGCCAGTCTCGACGAAGCATTCCGTCTGGCGCGCCAGATCGCCACCAATGCGCCGCTGTCCAACTGGGCCTGCATCAATGCCGTCGCCCACATCGGCGACATGTCGATGGCCAACGGCCTGTTCACCGAATCGCTCACCGCCGCCTTGACCCAGAGCAGCGACGAAGCCAAGCATCGCATGCAGGAATTTCTCAATCGCAAGAAAGGCTGACCATGGCTTACGAATCCTCCACTCAGGCAGCACTGACCGCCTCGTATGACGATGTCTACCTGCTGGCAGGCGCGCGTACGCCGTTCGCCGATTACATCAGCGTGCTGCGCGACGTCAACCCGATTGATCTGAGCATCTACGCGGCGCGCGCGCTGTTTGAAAAGACTGGCATCCCGGCCACCGACGTGCAGGCCACGGTGGCCGGCAACGTCGCGCAGTCGGGCTTCGACGCCTTTTATGTGCCACGCCACATCGGCCTGTATTCGGGCGTGCCCGAAGGGGTGCCGGCGCTCGGCGTGAACCGCATCTGCGGTACCGGCTTTGAAACCATCCTGCAGGCAGCCGACCTGATCACCCTGGGCCGCGCCCAGCTGGTGTTGAGCGTGGGCAGCGAATCGATGTCGCGCAATCCGGTGGCGGCCTATACCCACCGCGCCGGCTTTCGCATGGGACAGCTTGATTTTCGCGACTTCCTGTGGGAAGCGACGCTCGACCCGGCCGCGAAGATCGGCATGGGCAATACCGCCGAGAATGTCGCGCAGCGTTACGGGATCAGCCGCGAAGAGGTGGACCGCTTCGCGGCCGAAAGTTTTGCGCACGCCAGCGCCGCCTGGGCTGACGGCTATTACACCGATGAAGTCGTGACGGTGCGCAACAGCGAATTCGTGCAGGCCGGTTATCAGCCGCGCGGCCTCAAGCTGGCCGACCGCAAGGACAGCTTCAGCCTGGACGAGCATGTCCGTCCGACGTCCTACGACACCCTGGCCAAGCTGCGGCCAGCGTTCAAGGGCGTGCAGACCGGCGGCAACAGTTCAGCCATCGTCGATGGTGCAGCGGCCGTGCTGGTCGCCTCCGGCGCATATGTGCGTGCCCATGGATTGAAGCCGCTGGCGCGCATTGTTGGCGGCGCCTCGGCCGGTGTGCCACC
>CANJOT010000174.1 GCA_947475815.1 Burkholderiales bacterium
CGCAGTTCGCCAGCAAGCACTGCGCCGTCGTTGAGTTCAACACGCATGCGGCAGCTGAGGGTGCCCAGATCGGCCGCCCCAAGCACATCGACCACGGCGATGATGCCATCAAGTTCGGAGAACAAATGGGCAAATTCAAGCCCTGTCAACCAACTGCCGTCTGGCAGTGCGAACTTGATTCTGCTATCAGGATGCACGACTTCGCCGTCCAGACGAACCCCCGCACAACTCAAGCAGCCGCGCGTGATGTCGTGATCAAGAAGAAGACGGTGGATCGCCTCCAGGGAGTCGTGGTAAAAGCTTGCTCGCATCGGTCCAGACGGGTCATCAGCCTGTCCCGGGCAGAAGCATTGTCAACCACCTAATGCATCTGCCCGGGATCGAAAAGAGCAATTTTACACAACTTTATCACTGACCCCGCAAGGCACTCCAGTTCTTCGGCAACTCAACCTTCTTCGCTACCGGGAAACCAAGCCGCCCGTTCTGCGAGAACACATAGGCATTGGTGCGCAGCGGATCGCCGGTGACGATCACCATGAAGTCCTCAGGCTTGAACACCTGCGGGACCAGACGGTTCGGGTCGTCGGAGACGTGGAACACTTCCTTCGGAATGCGCCCGGCTTCGGACTCGACGGCGAGACTCCAGGTCGGCTTGTTCATCCAGTCGCGCAGATTGCGCTCGATTTCCCAGGCGGGCGTGCGGGCGTGGTCGAACAGATATTGCTGCACGTCACGCTTGGACCAGCCGGCCTTGGCGATGGTCTCAGCCAGAATCGGCGTGAGCAGCACCATCGGCCGCAGGGTGCCGTAGGCCGAACCCATCAGGAAGGTCAGGTGCCAGGTCATCTGCCGCACCAGCGAATGGGCGACGTTGTCGAGGATGTCCTCGGGCGTGGCACCATAGATCGAGGCGATGACGTTGCCGCCGGTCATGCGCGATACCGTCACCACGTTGTCGCCAGCCTTGAAGCCCATGTCGACGCTGTTCGGCTGCCAGCCGATCGAAGCGATGGCGTCCTCATTTTCCGCGCAGACCACCCGGAAGGTATTGCCGAAACAACCCTTGTCGGTCTTGTGCAGCAGGAAGCCCGCAACGTTGCGCAGATACAGACGCCAGAAACGGCCGACCGTGGTGTTGGGCCGGAAGCCGTCGCGCAGCACACCCTGGGTGTAGTTGAAGCCAAGTTCCTTGATGATCGGGCCGTTGAGCACGATCAGGTTCTCGGCACCCGGCGTGTTGCCACTGTGTTCGACCCCGTACTCGGGATCGCACATGGCTTCGGCCAAGGCTACCAGGATGGGCATGTACTCAGGCTTGCAGCCAGCCATGACGCCATTGACCGCGACGTTCCATACGGTCGCAGCACGGTTGTCGGGCATCATCACGCCGATTCTTTCATCGGGTGAACGATCGGTGAACTGCAGGAAACGTTCGATGCGTTCACGCGTCGGCGGCACGAAGGGCAGGCCATCACTCCACTCGTTGTCGTGGAAGTAATCGTTGACCTCTTCAAAACCACCGGCAAAGACGATCTCGCGATCACCCGGCTCGGGCGCCAGCACATCCAGCTGGGCGCTGCGCGTCAGGTTCTGAATGACGCGCTCGGTCGTCACCTCGAGAATGTTGATGCGCAACTGTTCAGGCGTCACTGAATCGGGATGCCCGGGGATCAGCGCAACCGGCATGTTCGGAAAGCCCAGACCAATCGATGTGGCCGCGGCCTGACGCAAAAATCCTTCTGAAACCAGCGATGCAGCAGGAATACCAGCTGCTTCACACGTTGCACTCACCCGCAGCACGGCGGGTGTGCAACTGCCTCAGGCTCCGACCCCTGAGATGATGGCGTCGACCCCCATCGCTTTCAGTCGGCGTGGCAGATCCGCCACGATGGCACGCTCGTCGGCGCCATGGGTATTGCCAAACTCACGCCAGCTGACAAACTTGACGTCCGGGTAGCGTGCGCGTATGCCTTCTTCAAGGGCGGCGAACATCTTGTCGCCCGAAAAAATGAAGTCCCAGAGCTGGGCAATGGTTTTGCCGTTCAGGGTATCGAGGCGGCGCGCCAGGGTTTTGGTTTTCATCTGGCGCGTACCACGCGGCCAGTAGACTTCGAAATGGCCGTCGCTGTTTGCGTTCGGGCTCGTGGTGTCCTGCGTCATCCCTGGCTCCTGTTCGTAATTGTCTGCCGGCCATGCATGAGTACATGAACCGAAAAAAACAGAGCACCCCGGACACCTGCTGCGCGCCCGCGATCTCGTTCCTGCTCGATGGTAGGCGCGCGTTGCCGGGGCTGTCAAGCGACAGGACAGCGGCACCCCTGGTCGGGCAGTGTGCTCGTTCATGCGCAACTGAAGACACCGCTCAACATTTGCCGGCCACGTAGACTGACGCTGCCCCCGGGACATTGTCAGCACCCGGATGCTGCAATACACGCACGCAAAGTCCACTGGAGTCAGCACTTGGCAATCACCACCGTCCTCACAACTGAGCACACACAGATCATCCGCTTGCCAGCAGAAGTGCGCCTGCCAGAAGGCGTCCGAAAAGTGGAGATTCGGGCCAATGGCAATGCGCTGATCATTTCGCCCATCCAGCGCGCCTGGGATGGTTTTTTTCTCGATCGAACAACTTTATCAACGGACTTCCCGGCGGAACGCGCATCGCAGAATCAAGATGATCGGGACACGCTTTAGCGCGGTGCTTCCTCACTGCGTCAGTTTGATCGCCCCCGCATCCTTGAGCCGAAACCATTTATCGCGGTCGGCAATCACCAGTTGGCGGAAGGTGCTGGCGTCGTAAATCAGGGGACGCGCGCCGGCCTTTTCGACTGATTCACGGATGCCGCTCGATTTGAGCGCGTCCTGAATGGCCTTGGACAGGGTGTCGATGATCACCGCCGGCGTTCCTGCCGGTACGTAAAAACCGGTGATGGGATCCATGCTGAACTCGCTGTATCCCTGCTCACGCACGGGCAGCAAACCAGGGAAGGCGGGCAGCCGTTCAGACGTAAACACGGCAATGGCCTTGATGCGGCCATCGCGAATCAGCGCTGGCGCATTGCTGCTGGTGGTCGGCGCATAAATGTCGATGGTGCCGGAGGCAAGCGCTGTGATGGCGTCCGACTCCCCCTTGTACGGCACCTGCAACAGCTCGATTTTGGCGAGGTAGGACAGCAATTCACCGCCGAGATGATTAGGCGAACCGATGCCGACATTGCCGAAACTCAGTTTCTGCGGCGTCGACTTGGCGTAAGCGATCAACTCGGCCATGCTACTGACCGGTAAGCCATTGCGAACGGCCAGCAGCACGGTGGTGCTCCAGCCACCGGAGACCGGCACGAGATCCTTGAGCGGGTTATAGGGTGGCTGTTCACCGAGCAGGCCGGCGGTGCTGGTCTGGCCGGTGCTGCAGACACACAACATCAAGCCATCCGGGCTGGCCTTGGCCACGGCATTGGCGCCAATCCAGCCATTGCCACCGGGCCGGTTTTCCACCAGCACCGGCTGACCGAGCGATTTGCGCAACTCCACGGCGACCGAACGGGCCAGCAGATCCGTGCCGCCACCAGGACCGAAGGGCACGATCAGGCGCACCGGATTATCGGGCTTCCATTGAGCCTGCGCGAGCGGACTCCAGCCCAGACCAAACGCCAGTGCCAGAGTCCCGGCTAGGCGACATTTCATCAGACGCGCAGCGTTCATGAGTGCGCTCCCGGCGCTTGGGAATCAAGGGCATCGTGCAAAGGATATTGCATGACCAGTGCCACCACCCCCTCAGCCCCGGCACGCGCCCGCAAGGCCGCTTCGTCAGGCCGCAAAAAACCGCAGGACAGCTTCGGACCGCCCTGCAGGGGGCCATCGGCAAAACTGCCCGACAACACCAGCCAGTGCTGCCCGCGGCCAAGAAGTGGATCGTGTCCAGCGACCATTGCCCCGGCCCCAGCCACGTACAGCCACGCCGCCAGGCCGTCTGGTGCCATCGGCATGACCGCTCTCTCGCGCACACTCCCGGCCGCCGGCGCGGCCTGCATGACTTCAGCGAAATCGAACCGGCCCATGCCAAAGCGTGGTGGCCGGCGCCGCGCCAGGCTCAAATGTTCGCGCGACTCCGGCATGTGCCAGGCTTTAAATTCAAAGCCATTGCGCAGTGTGAAGTAGCTCAGGCCCCCGGCCCCAGCGAGGATCGGACCATACGTGGTGTAGGCACTGGCGTAATGCAGGGCAATCTGACCAACCTGCTCGCGGCCGATTGTGCCGTCTCCGGCAACGACCACCTGAAACTGATCGGCCTCATGGAAATGCGCCTGCAGTTCCGAGCTCGGGTCCTGTTCGACCAGCAGCGCCATCGGGTGCAGGCGCTCGGGATCAATCACCGGTTTCTCGCCCGGCGGGGTGTCGCCACCCTCACCGTCGAAATACGAGGTTTTCCAGTAACCGGTGCCATTGCCCAGGGAATGCAGGCGACGGCGTGTGCCGGCCGCAGCGATGCTCGATACGGCGATCATGTCGCGCTCCTCATGTCATCCTCATGCGGGCCTGTTCATGCTCCGCCTCAAGGCGGTCGCGGCCAGTCACGAAGACTATACGATCAGACAGGCTGACTGTCCAGCCACTGCGACAGGACAGCGGCACCTCTGGTCGGGCAGTGTGCTCGTTCATGCGCAACTGCAGACGCCGCTCAACCGTCGCCGGCCGCTTAAACTGGCGCTGCCCCCAGGACATTGCATACATCAAAACGCCTGCAATATACTCTAGCCATATACAAAGGAGATCACCTCATGGCAACCACGACCGTTTTCACGAATAACCGTACGCAGGCGATCAGATTGCCCGCAGAGTTACGTCTGCCTGAAGGCGTCAGAAAAGTCGATATTCGGGCCAAGGGCAACGAGCGCATCATTTCTCCCATTGGCCATACATGGGATAGTTTTTTCCTCGATGGACCGGCTGTTTCGGCAGACTTCATGACCGAGCGCGCGACCCAAGATCAGGATGATCGGGAAGCGCTTTAATGCTGCGCTACCTGCTTGACACCAATATCATCATCTACGTCATGAAACGACGACCGCATGCGCTTCTGGACACGTTTAATCAAAACGCCACACGCATGGCGATCTCGGCCATCACGCTCGCAGAGCTACACCATGGGGCAGAGAAGAGTTCCCGAGTGGCCGAAAACCTGCTCGCCATTGAAGACCTGAGCTGTCGGCTGGAAGTATTGCCCTACCCGATCAAGGCGGCCCAGCACTATGGGTCGATTCGCAGCACGCTTGAAAAAAGTGGCCAGACCATCGGCATCAACGACATTCACCTTGCGGCACATGCGCGCAGCGAGGGCCTCATCCTGGTCACCAACAATGTGCGCGAGTTCGCCAGAGTACCCGCTTTGCAAATTGAAAATTGGGTCAGCGAACAGGGCGCCTAGACAATGCCGCCGGCGCGGCTTCACTGCGTCAGCTTGATCGCACCCGCATATCAGACGCGCAGCGTTCATGAATGTGCTCCCGGCACCTGGCAGATACGATCAGGCCGGCAGACTGTCCAGCCACAAAAGCCGTCAGGCTTCACGCACTTCGTGCCCGACTTCTGCTACCGTGCGGCAAACATCAACCAGAAAGAGACGCACCATGCCGGTCATTGACGTTCATCACCATGTCTGGGACCTGTCGAACTCCGACTATGCCTGGCTGCAGGCGCCGATCTGGGATTCCATCCGCCGCAATTTCAGCTATGACGAACTGCGGCCCGCCCTGCGTGAATGCGGCGTCGACAAAACCGTTCTGGTGCAGGCCGACAACAGCGTGAGCGACTGTCTGGCCATGCAGGCGGTGGCAGCGCGCGAGGACAGTGTCGCCGGCTTTGTCGGCTGGGTGCCGCTGGAAACCACGCTGCACGCCCTCGCCGCGCTCGATGCACTGGCTGAGGACCCCAAATTCGTCGGCATCCGCCACGTGCTCACCTTTGAAAGCGACGACGACTGGATCCTGCGCCCCGGGGTGCAGCGCAGTCTGGGCGAGCTGGAGCGGCGCGGACTGACGCTCGACATCACGACCGACCGTCTGGTACACCTCGGCCATGTCCCGGCGCTGGCGCGCGCCTTTCCCGATCTGCGCATCGCCATCAATCACATCGGCAAACCACCGATCGGCGCGCGTGGCTGGGAACCCTGGGCTGGCACGCTGGCGGCGGCCGCGGCCTTCCCCAATGTCTGCGCCAAGCTGTCCGGCCTGACCACACCCTACCGGCCGGAATGGACCGGTGAGGACTTCCGCCCTTACGTCAATTTCGCGCTGGAGCAGTTCGGCCCGCAACGCCTGATGTTCGGCAGCAACTGGCCGGTGACGCTGGTGGCGGGCAGCTATCGGCAGCATTGGGACGCCATCCACAGCGTGCTCGACGGGCTCTCCGCGAGCGAACTGGCCGCGATCCGCGGTGGCACCGCGGTTCGCTTTTACCACCTCGACGTGTGAAGCCAAAGTGAACAGACCGCCAAAACACCGATGTTATACTTTTGCGTCAAATAAGCCCGCGTAACACTGTGACGGGCAATTCAACAGGAGGACGACATGGGCTCCAATGTGGATGGAGAAATTATCGCAGCCAATGAGGCGACGCGCGCGCGCTCAGGTGGCATCCGCGAACGCATTCCAGCCCTCGGCCTGACCGAATACTGGTACCCGGCACTGCGCGCCAGCAAGGTCGGCCGCGGGTTCGCCAGCAAGCGCCCGACTCCGGTCACCATCGCCGGCCAGACGATCGTCTTTTTTCATGATGAAAACGATCATGTCGTTGCCCTCAGCAATCTGTGTCCGCATCGCGGCGCTTACCTGTCGCACGGTACCACCCACTTCAAAGGCACCCTGACCTGCCCGTATCACGGCTGGACTTTCGACGCCAAGGGTAACTGTCTGGCGGCACTCGGCGAAGGACCCGAATCGGAAGTGCCGGGCACGCGCGGTACCCAGGCGCGCAGCTACCCGACGCAAACCCTGATGGGCGTGGTGTTTGTCTGGATGGGCCAAGGCAAGCCCGCACCCATCGAGGAAGACGTACCACCCGAATTGTTCAGCGACCGTTTCATGGTCATGACCGGTGAAAACGTCTGGCAGGCGAACTGGCGCCCGTCGATCGAAAACTTTTCCGACTCGCATGTCTATTACGTGCACCGTAATTCGCTTGAAATGCTGACCCAGCCAACCGCCGGTCTGCTCGCACTGGCGCACTCCGGACCAACGCGGCCGGAAATGAAACGGATCAATGATCGCGCCCTGGTCTACGATCCCAAGACCAGCACGGTGCTCAACTACACCGATCGCGCGGCGGGTGAAAAACCCAAGGATGCGGTCGGACAGCAGGCCTTGAAGCGCGCATTCCAGGATACCTACCCGGCCTTGGGTGGCGCAAAATGGCCACCGACCAATCTGCGCTACCGGCTCAGTCAGTTATGCGGTTTTTTCCGCGGATTGTTCAAACCCGCACCGGCCATGCAGACGCCAGCCAGCGAATGGGGCTCGGGGGTGCACCTGCCCTGCATTGTGCGGGTTGACTACCGACGCATCATGTTCACGCGCTTTGAGGTGCCGATCGATGCGCAGCGCACCAACAATTTTTATTTCATCGCCGTGCGCCGCGGCAATGCCCTGAACCAACTGTTCTGGCAGGTCTATTTCCAAGTCTACTTCCGCTGGAAGACCGTGGTCAATTTCTCGGCCCAGGATGCCCACATGGCCGAGATCACCGACTACGATGCACCCGAGCGGCTGACGCCCAGCGACAAGTTCCC
>CANJOT010000175.1 GCA_947475815.1 Burkholderiales bacterium
AAGATCACACCGGACGGAGTGACGATCTCGCACGGACCGATCGCGGCGCTCAAGTGGGGTGCCATGACCATGATCTTCAAGGCCCCGGCAGCAGGCCTGCCAGCCGGACTCAAGGCCGGCGAGCGCATCCGTTTTGATTTCGTCCAGAAGGGCGATGATTACGTCATCCAACATGCCGGGCGCGCCGCCGTTGCAGCGGCTGGAGCAAAACCGTGATTGCCGCCATCATCCGCGGGTCGATCGGCAACCGCTTTCTGGTGCTGATGGTGACGGGCCTGCTGGCGGCCATCGGCTTGTGGTCGCTGATCAACACGCCGCTGGACGCCTTGCCCGATCTGTCCGATGTGCAGGTCATCATCCGCACCAGTTATCCTGGTCAGGCGCCGCAGCTGGTGGAGAACCAGATTACCTATCCGCTCACCACGACCATGATGTCGGTGCCGGGCGCAAAGACGGTGCGCGGGTATTCCTTCTTTGGCGACTCCTTTGTTTACGTACTGTTCGAGGATGGCACCGATCTGTACTGGGCGCGTTCACGCGTGCTGGAATACCTTAATCAGGTGCAGGGCAAACTGCCGGCCGGCGCGGTGGCCAGTCTCGGACCGGACGCCACCGGGGTCGGCTGGATTTATGAATACGCTCTGGTCGACCGCAGTGGCCGCCATGACATTGCCCAGTTGCGTGCCCTGCAAGACTGGTTTCTCAAGTTTGAACTCAAGTCCGTGCCCAACGTGGCCGAAGTGGCCAGCCTCGGTGGCATGGTGCGTCAATATCAGGTGGTTTTAGATCCCGACCGGCTGCGCGCGTACGGCATCGCCCACGCGCGGGTGATCGAGGCGATCCGCGCTTCCAATCAGGAGGCCGGCGGCGCCGTGCTGGAACTGGCCGAAACCGAATACATGGTGCGCGCCCGCGGTTATCTGGCCAGCCTGGATGACTTCCGCAACATTGTGCTGTCGTCTTCGGCCGATGGCGTGGTGGTGCGCCTGGGCGACGTGGCGCGCATTCAGGTCGGCCCCGAGATGCGCCGCGGCATTGCCGAACTCGATGGCGAGGGGGAGGTCGCGGCCGGTATCGTCATCATGCGCTCGGGCAAGAACGCGCTCGAAACCATCCGCGCCGTTCAGGCCAGGCTCGAGCAGATCAAGCCCAGCCTGCCAGCTGGTGTGGAGATCGTGCCGACTTATGATCGCTCACAGATCATCGAACGCGCGGTCGACAACCTGAGCTACAAGCTGCTTGAAGAATTTCTGGTAGTGGCCGTGGTCTGCCTGGTGTTTCTGCTGCATCTGCGCTCGTCGTTGGTGGCGGTCATATCCCTGCCGATCGGTATTCTGTGCGCCTTCATCGTGATGCGTCATCAGGGTATCAATGCCAACATCATGTCGCTCGGTGGCATCGCCATCGCCATTGGCGCCATGGTCGATGCGGCCGTGGTCATGATCGAGAACATGCACAAACATCTTGAAGCCTGGGACCACGCCCATCCCGGGGCAAGGCTGCAGGCATCGGAGCGCTGGAATATTGTTACCGAGGCGGCTGTAGAGGTCGGGCCGGCGCTGTTTTTTTCCCTGCTCATCATCACGCTGTCGTTCGTGCCGGTATTTACCCTCGAAGCCCAGGAGGGCCGGCTGTTCGCGCCGCTCGCCTTCACCAAAACTTATGCCATGGCCGCTTCGGCTGGTCTCGCTGTGACTTTGGTTCCGGTGCTGATGGGTTTCCTGATCCGCGGCCGCATTCCGCGCGAGCAGGGCAATCCGGTGAACCGCTTCCTGATCGCACTGTACCAGCCGGTATTGGCGCTGGTGCTGCGCTTTCCCAGGAGCACCATTGCCGCTTCGCTGCTCGTGCTGGCCAGCATCGCGCTGCCGCTCTCACAACTAGGGGGCGAGTTCCTGCCGCCGATGGATGAAGGAGACCTGCTCTACATGCCGTCGGCGCTGCCAGGGCTGTCGGCCGCCAAGGCCGCCGAGTTGTTGCAGCAGACGGATCGCATGATCCGCGCCGTGCCCGAAGTGGCGCGTGTGTTCGGCAAGGCCGGACGCGCCGAGACCGCTACCGATCCGGCGCCGATCGAGATGTTCGAGACGACCATCCAGTTCAAGCCGCGCGAACAATGGCGTGCCGGCATGACACCGGAAAAACTGGTGGAGGCGCTTGATCAGGCCGTCAAAGTGCCGGGTCTGTCGAACATCTGGGTACCGCCGATCCGCAACCGCATCGACATGCTCGCCACCGGCATCAAGAGTCCGGTGGGCATCAAGATCAGCGGGCCCGACCTCAACGAGATTGATCGTCTGGCCAGTGCCGTCGAGACGAGCGTGAAAGGCGTGCCCGGTGTCACCTCGGCGCTGGCCGAGCGACTCGTGGGCGGGCGTTATATCGATGTGGTGATTGACCGGGTAGCGGCCGCGCGTTACGGTCTGCGCATCGCTGACGTGCAGATGCTCGTGACCTCGGCCATAGGTGGCGACAACGTTGGCGAAATGATCGAAGGCCGTCAGCGTTTTCCGATCAACGTGCGTTACCCGCGGGAATTGCGCGACTCGCTCGAGAAATTGCGCAACCTGCCGTTTGTGTCGGAGAAGGGCGCGCAACTGCGCCTGGCCGATGTTGCCAGCCTGAGTATCGAGGATGGCCCGCCCATGCTGCGCAGTGAAAACGCGCGTCTGTCAGGCTGGGTGTATGTCGATCTGCGTGGCCGCGACCTGCGTTCGGCGGTCAGCGAGATGCAGCAGCGGGTCGCGCGCGAAGTCAAGCTGCCGGCGGCCTACTCGATGGTCTGGTCGGGCCAGTTTGAATATCTCGAGCGTGCCAGCGCGCGCCTCAAGCTGGTGGTACCGTTTACCTTGATGATCATTTTTTTCCTGCTCTATCTGACCTTCCGGCGCGTTGATGAAGCGCTGCTGATTCTGCTGGCCGTGCCGTTCTCGCTGACCGGAGGATTCTGGCTGATCTGGTCGCTCGGCCATGCCGTCTCCGTGGCCACGGCAGTGGGTTTCATAGCGCTGGCGGGCGTGGCTGCCGAGTTTGGCGTGGTCATGCTGGTCTACCTGAAAGGATCATGGGAGCGGCGTCTGGCCACTGGCGCAGTACCGTCCGAGGCCCTGCTGCTGGAAGCGATCACGGAAGGCGCGGTGCTGCGCGTACGCCCCAAGGCGATGACTGTGGCTGTCATTGTGGCGGGGCTCTTGCCCATCCTGTGGAGCAGCGGTACGGGTTCGGAAGTCATGCAGCGCATCGCCGCACCGATGGTCGGTGGCATGGTCACCGCGCCGCTGCTGTCGATGCTGGTGATCCCGGCGGTCTGGCTGCTGCTGATGCGCCGGCGTATCAAAGACGCGCCGCCGACCTGAAGGAATTGGCTTGTGTTAAAGTTTTTCCAAACTGGAGAATGTCATGAAATTTGCACCATTGATTCTCGCCCTTGCTCTGAGTTCAGGCGCAATGGTGCAGGCACAAACGCCGCCTGCTGCCAAGGCCAGCACGGCGCTTGCCAGCGGTGAAATCATCACTGTCTACCCGAAGGAAAAAAAGGTCCTGCTCAAGCATGGCCCGATTCCGAGCATCAACATGGCACCCATGACGATGGAATATGGCGTCAAGGAGACCAAACTGCTGACCGTCCTCAAAAAGGGCGACAAGATCAGGTTTGCCGCGGAATCCGTCGGCTCTGATTATGTGCTCACGCACATCGAAATCCAGAAATAGGATCTTTTTTTGTGCTCAGGCGGCCGCGCCGAGCGCCACACCCAGTCGGCCTGCCCGTTTGAACTTGCCGGGCAGGTCCTGGCCGATGATTTCTTCGGCCAGACGGGCGCAATCGGCCAGACGGTCGAGGTCCAGACCGGTGGCAATGCCCATCTCTTCGCACATCAGGGCCAGGTCTTCGGTGCAGATATTGCCGGTGGTGCCGCGCGCGCCGGAAAACGGGCAACCACCGAGTCCGCCTATCGAGGCATCAAAGCGCGAAATACCCATGGTCAGACCCGCCCAGGCATTGGCCAGACCCATGCCGCGGGTATCGTGCAGATGGAGGGCGAACTGCTGTTCGGGCCAGCGACTGCGCGCCGCACCGATCAGGGACGAGACGCTTTGCGGCGTGCCCGCACCGACTGTGTCGGACAGATAAACGACGCGCGGCAGGGCGCCGTGCGCGGCGCAGACCGCAAGCAACTCTTCCAGTGTGGCCATGGCCTGTGCGGTACTGATGTGGCCTTCGTAGCTGCAGCCAAAGGCATTGGACAGGTGGGCATATTCGAGGGGCAGGGCGTGCTCGCGGTACAGGTCGATCATGCGGCCCTGACGCCGGATCAGCTCGGCACCTGAACAGCCACTGTTTTTTTCTGCTGCAGTGCTCGAGACGCAGCACAACACGCTGGGCGCCAGATCGAAGGAGGTGGCCAAAGCGCGCCGAAATCCCGACTCGCTCAACCACAGGCTGATGTAACGCACGCCCGGCCGTTTTACCAGCCCTGCGGCAATCTGTTCGGCATCGGCCATCTGCGGCACGAGTCTGGTATTGACGAAGGAGGTGCAATCTATCTGGCTGAGGCCGGTCTGGGCCAGCGCGTCGATCAGGCGCAGCTTTTGCGCGGTCGGCACCACGGCGCTGCTTTGAAAGCCCTCTCGTGGGCCTTCCTCGAATATCTCAACCCGGCTGGGCAGATCGCTCATGCTGGCTTACTTCCCGGTAAATTTTGGCTTGCGTTTTTCGTTAAAGGAGGCGCGGCCTTCAATGGCGTCTTCCATCAGCACCACCGTGGTCAGCTGTTGCTCGGTGAAGGTGATTGACTGTTCAAAGGGCATGTCGGCGATGGCGCGCAGGGCATTCTTGCCGCGGCGAATCGCGGCCGGTGATTTATCGATCAGCCGCGACAGCAGCCAATCGACTTTCGCGTCAAGCTGGGCGCGCGGCACAACGTAGTTGAGCAGGCCAAAATCGAGCGCTTCCGCGGCGCTGGCCGGCTCGCCGGTGAGGCACAACTCCACAAACTTGCGGCGTGTCACGAGATGTTGCATGACGCTGGCCACCTGCATCGGAAAGGCGCCGATCTTGACCTCGGGCAGCCCGATGCGCACATCATCGGCGGCAATCGCCATGTCGCACATCGACAGCAGGCCGACGCCACCCGCCATGACATGGCCGTTGACCCGCGCGATGAGCGGCAATTCGAAACGGTTGGCCTGACGGAACAGATTGGCCAGCGGGCTGTGCGTTTCCGAATAATCGAACTTCAGGAAGCTGGAGTCGGGCTTGAGGTCGGCGCCGGCGCAAAAGCTGCGTTCGCCGGCGCCGGTCAGCACGACCGCGAGAATGTCGCGGTTGTTGCTGGCCTGATCGAGCGCGGCCGAAATGCCCTGCATCGCCTCTTCGCTGATCGCGTTGCTCTTTTCCGGCCGGTTGATGGTGATCCACAGGACCGGGCCTTTTTGCTCGCAGAGTGTGTGCGCGGGTGCGTTCATGTTGGTGTGTTCAATCAGGCTGGTTCAGAATCATTCGGGCTTGATGCCGGCCTCGCGGATATGCCGGCCCCAGACGTCAAACTGTTGCTGCACGAACTGGGTGTAGGCCGGGCCCGACATGCTGAAGGGTTCGATACCCATGGTCCTGTATTGCTCAATAACCGCGGGGTTGGCGAGTGCGATGCTGATGTTGCGTGCCCACCAGCTACGCACTTCTTCTGACAATCCGGCCGGGCCGGCGAATCCTACCCAGCCGACCAGTTCGACCTTGATGCCACGTTCGGTCAGCGTCGGCACATCGGGGAACAGGCTTGAGCGTTTGTCCGAAGAGACCGCCAGGGCCTTGAGCTTGCCCGACTTGATGTGTGGCGACACCGACGGCAGGTCGGACGTTGCAAACAGTACATGGCCACCCATCACGTCGGTCAGGGCGAGGGGCTGGCTCTTGTAGGGCACGCCGTCGGCTTCAACACCCACCGCGCGGGTGAAGGCGGAGGCGCCGACCTGACCGGTAGCGGAACCATAACCGTAGGTGGTGCGGCGTTTTTTGGCCTCGGCCACCAGCTGTTCGACGGTCGTAATGCCGCTTTGTGCATTGACCACCAGCATCAGGTCAAAGCGGTCGATTGCACCCAGATGGGTAAAGGCCTTGAGGGCGTCGGGCATCGGCAGCTTGCTCAGCTGCGGACCGGACGAGTGGGTCGCACTTGAACTCGGCATCACGGTGTAACCGTCCGGCGCCGCCTTGGCGACCGCTTCCATGCCGATGGCGCCCAGCGCGCCCGGCTTGTGTTCAACGATGAAGAGGGTGCCGGTGCGCTTGGCGATGTCGTCTAGCACCACGCGCGCGAGAATGTCGATCGAAGCGCCGGCGGCAAACGACACGACGACCTTAACGGGTTTGTTCGGGTAGGCTTGGGCGAAGGCGCTGCCGGCCGCGGACAGGGCGAGGCTAGCGATCAGGGAATTGATCAGGAATTTCAAGGGCTTCATGGGAGGGGTCTCCTTGGTTGAATTACGAGGCTGCCGCCGGTGTCATGCCGATTTCCGCAAGGATTTCCGCAGTGTGTTCGCCCAGGTTGGGGGCGAGCCGCCGGATGGTACCGGGTGTGTCTGAAAAATGAACCGGAATGCCTGTCATGGTGAGTTTGCCTTCGGTCGGATGGTCGACGTGATGCCAGTAGCCGGTGGCATTGAGGTGCGGGTCGGCCAGCAGGTCTTCGACTGAATTGACCGGCGAGTAGGGTACGTCGGCGTCGCCGAGCAGGGCGATCCATTCGGCGTTGCTGCGCTGTGCCACCAGTTGCTCGACGATGCCGTAGACCTCGGCAAAGCGTGAACTGCGCTCGAACTGGGTTTTGTATTGGGGCGACTCGGCCAGATCGGGCCGGCCGGCCAGCAGAAAAAAACGCCGCCACTGTTCGTCGGTATAGGGCACAACCGAGATGTAGCCGTCGAGGCTCTTGTAGGGCTTGCGGAATTTGTTGAGCAGGCGAGCGTAACCGGGCGGGCCCTCCGGCGGCTCGAAGGTCAGGCCGCTCAGGTGCTCAAGCAGCATGAAGCTCACCATGCATTCAAACATGGGCACTTCGATGGCCTGGCCCTTGCCGCTGCGTTCGCGCGCGAACAGCGCCATGCTGATGGCATTGGTGATGTACAGGCCGCAGACTTTGTCGACCGCCGCCGTGTTGGCAAAACGCGGAGCTGGCTGTCCGATGCCTTCGAAATGCGCCATGCCGCAGGCGGCCTGGATGACATCGTCGAGGCTGGCGCGGCCGCCGTATGGACCGGCTTCGGAGTAGCCGTAACAGTTGCAGAACACCAGCCGCGCATTGACGGCGCGCAGGCTTTCGTAATCAAGGCCGAGTCGCGCCAGAGAATCGCTGCGGATGTTGGAGATGAACACATCGGCCGTCGCCACCAGTCGCAGGATGGCTTCCTTGCCGTGTTCTGTGCGCGCATCGAGCACGATGCTGCGCTTGTTGCGGTTGATGTTGAGAAAGGCGTGGCTCATGCCGGCATGCCGCTGCGGCGTGACGTGGCGAAAGATATCGCCACCGGCCGATTCAACCTTGATGACGTCGGCGCCCATGTCGCCCAGATTCTGGGTGGCAAAGGGTCCCATGCCGATGCTGGTCATGTCGATGATGCGAATGCCAGTCATCGGACCGGATTTCTGACTGTTTTCGTTCACCGGTGCATCCGGCTGCTTGAACAGGGTCATGCGGCTTGTGCCTTGATGAGATCGCCAGCAATGCTGCGCCGGCGCGCGGCCAT
>CANJOT010000176.1 GCA_947475815.1 Burkholderiales bacterium
GAGCGTTTTGGCGCCTTCAGCCTGCTCGAAGCTGAACTCAAGACCGGCCGCACCCACCAGATCCGCGTGCACCTCGCGCATCTGGGTTTCCCGATCGTCGGCGATGATAAATATGGTGACCGGCCCGATGCCCGCGCAGCGGCGCGTATTGCCCAGAGCCTGGGCTTCAAGCGCATGTTCCTGCATGCCTGGCGGCTGGCCCTGACCCACCCGGCCACCGGCGAACCGCTGGTGGTAGAGGCGCCGCTGCCACCGGTCTGCAGTCAATTTATGGAAGCCTTGCGCCATGCCCCGACAATTTGATCTGGTGATTTTTGACTGGGATGGCACGCTGATGGATTCCACGCCGGCGATTGCTGGCAGCATCCAGCGCGCCTGCGCGGATCTGGGTCTGCCGGTGCCGAGCGACCGTCAGGCGAGTCATGTCATCGGTCTGGGACTCAGCGATTCCCTGGCCTACGCCGTGCCCAGCCTGACGCCGGCGCTGTTGCCACGCATGCTGGAACGTTACCGCCATCATTATCTGCAGCGCCAGGATGAACTGGTGTTGTTCGAGGGTATCGCCGAGATGCTGGCCGAGTTGCGGGCTGCCGGCCATCATCTGGCCGTGGCCACCGGCAAGAACCGGATCGGCCTGGACCGGGTGATGCGCGACAGCGGCCTGAGCGATGCCTTTCATGCCACGCGCTGCGCCGATGAAACGCGCTCCAAGCCCGATCCGGCCATGCTGTTTGAATTGCTGAATCATTTTGAGGTCGCGCCACAACGCGCCGTCATGATCGGCGATACCAGTCACGATCTGCTCATGGCCGCGCGCGCAGGCACCGCGGCGGTCGGCGTGACCTGGGGTGCACACCCTGGTGAGGAGTTGCGCGCCCTGTCGCCGCTCGCCTGCCACGATCATGTTAACGACCTGCGCGCCTGGCTGCGCGCGTGCGCCTGAGGCCGAGGATGAATCTGCCGAACAATCCGCCTGTGAATCCGCCTGTGAATCCGCCCGGCAGTCCGCCGGTCCTCATCCAGGTCTGCGCCAGCGCAGACCTGACCGACGGCGGCAAGGGTGCGCGCTTCGCGCTGCGTACACGCAGCGGTCAGGCGAGTGGCTTTGTCGTGCGTTATCAGGGTGTTGTACGTGGCTGGCTGAACCAGTGCGCGCATGTGCCGATGGAACTCGACTGGCAGGAGGGCGTGTTCTTTGATGATTCAGGGTTATACTTGATTTGCGCAACCCACGGTGCAATGTATGAGCCGGACAGCGGGCGTTGCGCAGGTGGTCCTTGCCGCGGTGGTCGCCTGTGGCCGATCGCGGTCATTGAGCAGCAGGGATCGATCTACTGGCAGCCCGACGACAAGCTGCTTGCACCGGCAGAATCCGAACCCGCAGCGCCGGGCTGAACCGGCGTTGCGGGTTTTTTCGCGTGCTTCGCCCAGGCGCTGCTCCGGAAGCGCCATGTGTCGCGTTCATCATGGTCGTCCCGGTGTCCTTGCGTGATGTCGGGGTGCCGTGCGGACTGCGGTGCCGGGCGGATTGCAGAGCCGGGTCGCTTCCTGATTTTTGTGCTTCATTGTTGTTTTTTGTTGTTTTTATATCACTGTATTTCTTGGATTAACCCTCGCCATCATGTCTGATCAGCCCGTTGCGCCCACAGAATCCGAACCGCCCGCTTCTGCCAGTCCGGTGACGCCAGCAGCGGCCGCTGTCGCCCCGTCCGAGAGCAGCGCAGCGCCTGCAGCGCAAGGCTGGGAGCGTACAGTGCTCGAAAAGCTGGCATTTTCGTCACTGCGCGAGCAGCGCAATGCGCGCCGCTGGAGCATCTTTTTCAAGAGCCTGACGTTCATTTATGTCGCCATCCTCTTCATCTACGTCCTCGATATCGGCCTGGGCGGCACGGAAGCGCAATCCCTCGGGCGTCATACTGCGCTGGTCAAACTCGAAGGCCAGATTGACGCCGAAGGTGCGGCTTCGGCAGAGCGCATCAACAGTGCACTGAACAACGCATTTCGCGACTCCACCACAGCGGGCGTCATCCTGCGCATCAACAGCCCGGGGGGCAGTCCGGTGCAGGCTGGCATGATCAATGACGAAATCCGCCGGCTGCGGCGCGAGTTCCCCAACCTGCCGCTGTACGTCGTGGTTGAGGAAATGTGTGCCTCGGCGGCTTACTACATTGCTGCTGCCTCGGATCAGGTGTTTGTCGACAAGGCCAGCCTGGTGGGTTCGATCGGCGTGATCACGGACAACTTCGGCTTTACCGGCATCATGGACAAGGTCGGCGTCGAGCGGCGTGTGCAGAGTGCCGGCAAATACAAGTCCATCGGCGACCCTTTCCTGCCCGTCACGGCAGAACAGAAGGCGCACGTCCAGGACATGCTCGACGAAATCCATCAGCAGTTCATCAAGGTGGTGCGTGAAGGCCGCGGCAAGCGCCTCAAGGAAACGCCTGACCTGTTTTCCGGCCTGTTCTGGAGCGGTGCGCGCAGCATCGAACTCGGTCTGGCCGACGGTCTGGGCACGGTCGACAGCGTCGCACGGGACGTCATCAAGGCCGAGGCGGTGGTTGATTACACCGAGAAGGAAAACATCGCCGAACGCTTTGCCAAGCGGCTCGGCGCGGCGTTGGGCACGGGGACGGCCCAGGCGCTCATGAAGGGCTTCAGTCTGCGTTGATCCCGGCTTCGGGCGCGGCTTAGGCCGTCGGTCCGGCTCCCTCCGGGTCAGGCCAAAATCAGGAACACCGCAGGGCGCTTGCGCAAGACCGGCAGGGCGCTGGCGGCCAGCTTGCGCCACTGGCCGATGGCGCGCGTGCTCACCTGCTCCCCGGGCAAACTCATGTCGATGGCCAGACACAGGCGGGTGTCTGGCGCGCAGCTTTTCAGCAGCGCCTCGAACAGGGCCTCATTGCGGTAGGGCGTTTCGATGAACAACTGGGTCTGACGCTCGGCGCGCGAGCGCTGTTCGAACTCGCTGATGCGCCGCGCCCGCGCCACCGGATCGGTCGGCAGATAGCCGTTGAAGGCAAAGCTCTGGCCATTGAGGCCGCTGGCCATGACGGCGAGCAGCAGCGATGAGGGGCCGGTGTGCGGGCGCACCATGACGCCGTGTTCATGAGCCAGTCGCACGAGGTTGGCGCCCGGGTCGGCGATGGCCGGACAGCCGGCTTCGGACACCAGCCCGGCATCGCGTCCGGCGAGCAGCGGCGCGAGCAGGCCGGGCAGGGCGGTCGCGGGCGTGTCGACATGCAATTCGCAGATCTCGATGTCACGGATCGGCTTGTGCAGGGGACAGACTTCGCCCACCTTCTTGAGGAAAGCCCGCGCGCTCCTGGCGTTTTCGGCGATGAAATAGTCCAGACCGGCCGTCAGGGCAAGCAGTTCCGGGGTCAGCACTGCGCTGACCGGGGCGCCTTCACCCAGTGTGGTCGGGATCAGGTGCAGTACGCCGCTGCTCACGGCGTGCCTGCGGCATACATGGGATAGGCGGCCTGACGCAACATGCTGACCAGACGGATCAGCGGCAGCCCCACCAGTGCGGTCGGGTCGTCGCTGTCGATGCGTTCGAGCAGGCTGATGCCCAGACCCTCGCACTTGGCGCTGCCGGCAACGTCATAGGGTTGTTCGGCGAGCAGATATTGTTCGATTTCGTCGTCGCTGAGGTCGCGGAAGGTCACGCGCACGATCGCCGTATCGCTTTGCACGCTGTCATTGCGGCCGTCGATCAGGCAGAGTGCCGTGTAATAGGTGACCTCGCGGCCGCGCATGGCGCGCAACTGGGCGCGGGCGTGCTGGTGATCGCCCGGCTTGCCGACTTGCCGGCCATCGAAGGTGGCCACCTGATCCGAGCCGATCACCAGGGCGCCGGGTTGCCGCTGGCTGATGGCGCGCGCTTTGGCAACGGCCAGCCGAGCCGCCGTGTCCTGTGGCAGTTCAAGTGGCCATGGTGTTTCGTCGATGTCCGGGCTCTGCATGCTGAACGGCAGACGCAGGCGCTCAAGCAATACGCGCCGGTAGACCGAGCTGGAAGCCAGCACCAGGGGCGGCCGGCTAGGGGATGCGGTGTCGGTCATGGAAATTGACAATAAGTTTTTGACGCAAAAGGCTAAGTCCGATATTATGGCAGGCTTTGGTTCGCTCGGGAAAGCAGGGCACATGGACTTCAGGATCGGTCGTCAGGACATGGTGCATGAGCGCAATCGTTGATCTGTTTGAATTTTGCCGGCTTGCACGCAGCATGTCGGGACGGGTGCCGCACGGCGGTCTGGGCCGGCTGGAGCTGGCAGATCGGTCCGGCGAGCTCGACTGGCATGTGGAAGGCGGGCAGGACAGCAAGGGCGCACCGGTGCTGCATCTGGGCGTCAAGGGGCCGGTACAGCTGAGTTGTCAGCGTTGCCTGGAGCCTCTGGACATCGATCTCTACCTGCAGCGCCGCTTTGGCGTGGTACGCAGCGAGCTCGAAGCCGAAAACATGCCGCTCGACGATGACGAATTTGATCCCGTGGTCGGCAGTGAACAGTTTGATCTGCTGGAATTGGTGGAAGATGAGGTTCTGCTTTCGCTGCCGGTCGTGCCACGGCACGATAGCTGTCCGGTTGATCTGGTCGCCCGGCATGCCAGCGCCGCGCCGCCATCGCCGTTTTCGGCCCTGGCCGGACTCAAGGTTGGCAGTGGCGCAAAGGATACGAAGAATTAGTCGGTCCGAAAAAATCGGTCCGAAAAGAAGGAAGTGGTCACGGCAGGTGCGCAAGCACGTGGCCGCATGTTAAAATCGAAGAAGTAGAATTTCAGGAGTAGTTCATGGCTGTCCAGCAAAACAAAAA
Source organism: Burkholderiales bacterium (assembly GCA_947475815.1). Taxonomy (GTDB): domain Bacteria; phylum Pseudomonadota; class Gammaproteobacteria; order Burkholderiales; family Burkholderiaceae_D; genus CANJOT01. Next base: position 4,815 of record CANJOT010000176.1, read on the forward strand.
GTCGCCTTCCAAGCGCGGCATGCATCGTGCCCACGATTTCATCGCCACGCCGGCGCTCGCGGTTGAGCCCACCACCGGTGAGACGCATCTGCGCCACCACATCAGCCCGAACGGTTTTTACCGTGGCAAGAAAGTCGTCAAGACCAAGAACGACGACTGATCCTTCGCAACGGATCTCACCACCAACGGGTGCGGCGCAACCTCCCCGGCACAGTCTGCCCCTCGAATGCCCATCCGAATCGCCATTGACTGCATGGGCGGTGACCGTGGCCTGCCGGCCACGATTCCCGGTGCGCTCGCCATGCTTGCGCATTGCGAGGATGTCGAACTATTGATGGTTGGCCCCGAGGCCGAGGTGCGTGCTGCGCTCGGCGCGCACGCCGGTCACGCGCGGGTGCGTGTGGTGCCTGCCACGCAACTGGTGGACATGGCCGAGCAGCCCAAGGCCGCTTACCGTAAACGTGATTCGTCTATGCGTGTGGCGATCAATCTGGTCAAGTCGGGCCAGGCGGATGCCTGCGTGAGCGCCGGCAATACCGGCGCGCTCATGATGACCTCGTATTTTGTGCTCTCGACGCTGGAGGGCATCGAGCGGCCGGCGATCGCCAGCGCGCTTCCCAACCAGAAGGGCGGCGTGACCACCGTGCTCGACCTGGGTGCCAATTCTGAATGCGAACCGCAGCATCTGCTGCAGTTCGCCATCATGGGTTGTGCACTCGTGGCCGCCGTCGAAGGGTGCGAACGGCCGACCGTCGGCCTGCTCAACATGGGCGAGGAAGACGGCAAGGGCCACGATGAAATCCGCCAGGCCGGCGAACTGCTCAAGGCCAGCGGTCTCAATTTTTATGGCAACGTCGAGGGTGATGACATCTTCCGTGGCACCACCGACGTCGTCGTGTGTGACGGCTTTGTCGGCAACATCGTGCTCAAGACCGCCGAAGGCCTGGCGCAGATGCTGGGCGTTTTCCTCAAAGAAGAATACACCCGCAGCCTGTACTCCAAACTGGCGGCGGTGTTCTCGATGCCGGTGCTCAAACGGTTCAAGGCGCGCGTGGATCACCGTCGTTACAATGGCGCCTGCCTGCTCGGTTTGCGCGGCCTGGTGATCAAGAGTCATGGCTCGGCCGACGCCCTCGCATTTGAATGTGCCGTGCGGCGCGGTTATGATGCAGCGAAAAATGGCGTCCTGCCCCGCATTGTGGCCAGCATGGCGAATTTTCAGCCGGCTGCCGCGACGGGCAGTTACCATACGAGTCCGGCGTTACCGGCCGAAACCACAGCATCCCCGATTGCCAGCTTATGACGCGTATTTATTCCCGTATCACCGGGACAGGCAGTTACCTGCCGCCCAATCGCCAGACCAACGCACAACTGACCGCCCGTCTGGCGGCCGACGGCATCGAAACCAGCGATGAGTGGATCGTGTCGCGCAGCGGCATCCATGCGCGTCACTACGCTGACGCCGATGTGCCGTGCAGCGATCTGGCCCTGATCGCGGCCCAGCGCGCCATCGAGGCGGCTGGCCTCGTGCCCAACGACATCGACCTGATCATTCTCGCCACGTCCACGCCCGACATGGTGTTTCCGAGCACCGCCTGCATCGTTCAGCACAAGCTCGGCATCACCAATGGCGCGCCGGCTTTTGACATGCAGGCCGTGTGCAGCGGATTCGTCTACGCGTTGTCGACGGCGGATCATTTCATCCGCAGTGGCATGCACCGACATGTGCTGGTGATCGGCGCCGAAGAATTTTCACGCATCCTTGATTTCAAGGATCGCACCACCTGCGTGTTGTTTGGCGATGGCGCCGGCGCGGTCGTGCTGAGCGCCTCGGACACGCCCGGCGTGCTCGGTGCGCGCCTGCATGCCGATGGCCGTCACGTAGGCATCCTGTGTGTGCCGGGCCACGTCAATGGCGGTGTGATCGCCGGCGAGGCGCTGCTGCAGATGGATGGTCAGGCGGTCTTCAAACTGGCCGTCGGTGTGCTCGAGAAAGTCGCCCTCGAAGTCCTCGACGCTGCCGGGGTTGAGGCCGGGGAAATCGACTGGCTGATTCCGCATCAGGCCAACCTCCGCATTATGCAAGGCACCTGCCGGAAGCTGGGCCTGCCGTTCGAAAAGATGATCGTCACGGTTGACCAGCATGGCAATACCTCGGCCGCCTCGATTCCGCTGGCGCTCGACGTCGCCGTGCGCGATGGCCGCATCCTGCCGGGCCAGAAGGTCATGATGGAGGGGGTCGGTGGCGGTTTCACCTGGGGTGCGGTGCTGGTGCAGATGTAGTGCATGAGACGTGAGGCGTGAGACGTGAGACGTGAGGCGGGGCGTGCCTGGATCATTCCCTCGATTTGATGACGCAACATTCAACGACGCAAGAAATCTACTCATGACGAATTACGCTCTGGTGTTTCCGGGTCAGGGTTCACAGTCGGTCGGCATGCTGTCGGCCTTCGGTGACCTCGCCGTGGTGCGCGATACCTTGGCCGAGGCTTCCTCGGCCCTCAATCAGGACATCGGCCGGCTGATCGCCGAAGGCCCGCTCGAAGAACTCAATCTCACCACCAACACGCAACCGGTCATGCTGGCCGCAGGCATCGCCTGTTACCGCGCCTGGCTGGCGACCGGTGCGACGCCGCCGGCACGTGTGGCGGGTCACAGCCTGGGTGAATACACGGCGCTGGTGGCCGCTGGGGTGATCAGTTTTGCCGATGCCTTGCCGATGGTGCGCTTTCGCGCCGATGCCATGCAGCAGGCCGTGCCGGTGGGCGTGGGCGGCATGGCTGCCATTCTGGGACTGGATGATGATGCCGTGCGTGCAGCGTGCGCCGAGGCGGCCAACGGTCAGGTGGTCGAGCCGGTCAATTTCAATGCGCCCGCGCAGGTCGTCATCGCTGGTGACAAGGCGGCGGTCGAGCGCGCC
>CANJOT010000177.1 GCA_947475815.1 Burkholderiales bacterium
CTGTAGACGTGGCCCACAAAGCCGATACCGATCGGAAATTCGCCCGTGCCGACGCCCTGTGAAACCCGCGCACCACCGGGGCCGAACACCAGCGGCTTCTGATCGGCCAGCTTGTCAAAGAACTGGTAGGCCTTCTGTTCGCCCATGTCGCGCACGAAGGCTGCGAACAAGGCGAACATCAGTTCGTTGGCAACCGGGCTGACCAGTGCGATCTTGCCTTTCCATTTCGGGTTGAGCAGGTCCTCATAGGTCTTGGGCGACTCAGCCAGCGTGACCGCCTTGGAGTTGTACATGATGCCACCCAGGTACAAGTGGTTGCGTATCCAGTAATTGGCGGGCGTCGACCACCATTGCTTGTCGTAATTCACCTGGTTGACCGATTCATAGGGCGACAGATAACCCTTCTCGAGCAAGCCTGGCATGCGCACGGTATCAACGACGAACACGTCGGCAAGATTACGCCCCGCGTCCTGCTCCGAGACAAAGCGGTTCATCAGCGGCGCGCCTGAGAGATAGATGAACTCCATGATGATACCGGGGTACTTCTTCTCGAAGCCTTCCTTGATGGCGCGCATGGTCGGCGTGATCATTTCGCCGTAGATCATGACATGGCCTTCTTTGGTCGCCTTGGCGATCAGGTCGGCCGACTGGGCACGTGTCGTTCCCGGCAGGGCTGCGGCGCATGCCAGTGCCACGCTGAGTGCAGCGATGGCCAGCGAGCGCAATGGTGATGCCCGGCGAAACGACGGGGTACCGCTTGTGTGGACGCTTGTCAGCGTGGTGTTCATGAACGTCTCCTCAAATTTTTTGAAAAGGGGCGACTGCCTGTCGCCCCGCTGATCGCTTAGAGTTCCCGGCAGGGCGTGCCGTCATGTTCCGCGCAGAAATAAAGGACGTGTTTTGCGCACGTTGCGGGCTGGATGGTCTGGACCATGTGGAATCGGGTCTCAAGGCTGATGATGCGCAGATTGCGTATCGACTTCTTGATGATGTCGAATTGCTCCTTCGAGGTGATGGTCCCGCCCTGGCTGGGATACAGGCCCAGCACCGGCGCCTCGATCTTGTCGAGCACCGGCGCCGGGTCCACCTGGGCGGCCAGACGCGACATGGCCAGCACGACCTCGAGCTTCGACTTGTTCATCTCATTGGAAAACCAGCTCAGCATGCCCGGATCGGCATCCTGTGGAAAGCGGTAGAGTTTGTTGACCGCATCCGACCATCCGCCGACGCCGAGCGTCTTGAGCGCGTCCTGCCAGGTTGCATGCCCGACCGTGAAGGTGTTCTGCGTGCCGGTGCTGATGATGAGCGGTGCGGCGAACAGGGACAGCGTGCGCACGCGCGTCGGGTGCATGCCGGCGAAATACATGCCGATGATGCCGCCCAGCGACTCACCGGCAAAGTGCACGTCTTTGAGGCCAAGATGGTCGACCAGCGTGACCAGATCGCGGATGTAATTTTCCGCGCTGATCTTGTCGTCTGGATCGGGCATGTCGTAATGTTCCCCGAGGCCGCGCAGTGTGGGGCACAGCACTTTGTAGAAGCGCGCCAGGTAGGGAATCATGTTGTTCCAGAAGTTGCCCGAGCGGCCGAATCCATGCTGCAGGATCAGGGTCGGTGCATTCTTCCACGGGTCGGTGTAGTCGTGGATCTGGTAGAACAGTGGGACGCCGTCATGGGATGTCACGATGGGCATGGAATATACCTCCTTGTATTGCCCCGGATTGACACCCTGGACAGGCTTCTGACTGACCAACATTCGCTATTACGAATGACATTCTCGATTCCGCTCGAACTATATCGTGCGAGACATGATGACGCAAGCCCGGCACTGCGCGTCTGGATGAGGCGGCTCAGGTGGGCTGTGGGAGTGCTCTGGCCATCGGTACCGGCCTGCCGTCCGGCAAGAGGCTGTCAAAATAAAGTTCGACGCGGGGCCGGGTTTGCACTGCAAGCTCAAGATCACGCAGGTGGACTTGAAGGCGCGGACCGCAATCAAGGGCCAGGATGCCGACCGCGTAGGGCATGATGACTTCGAGTTCCTTGAGGTAGCTGCGGCGGTAGATGACAGCCGCCACTAGCGTCCCTTGTGGTGCTGCCTCTTTCCAGGCGAGCGCTGCGTTCATGCTGAACGGCGAGACCGGGCTCGGTGGCCAGAAAAACTGTTCGGTAGCCTGACACCAGGGCATGATCAGCTTGCCGTTCAAGGCGCCTTCCCAGAACGGCGCGTTCTGGTCATTGATGATGGGCTCGATGGATGGAATCAGGTTCATCCGGTTCACGACCTTTCAAAAATCATGGCATCGCCGCTGACGCCGAGCCACATGGCCCGTTGTGCGTCCGTAATCTGGCGCTCGCCGGCTTCGCCGCGCAGCTGGCTGACCAGCTCGATGATCTGTCCCCAACCGTTCATCTGCGCCTCGGAAAGCTGGCCGCCGTTGGTGTTGGTGGGTAGCTCACCCCCCAGTTCGATGCGGCCGTCCTGAATCCAGTGCAGCGCCTCGCCTTCGCCACAAAAACCAAAGTCTTCCAGGGCGTAGATCGGCGAAGTGGAAAAGGAGTCGTAAATGCCCAGCACATCGACGTCGCCGGGCTGGCAGGCTGCCATCTGGTAGACCTGCTGGGCGCGCGCTTCGGCCAGCGTTCTGCGCCGTGTCGATTGCTGTGACATGCCCAGACCCAAGGGCGCAAAGACAAACGAGTCACGGCTGGCCTGAATGCCCTGCGCGCCGGTAATCCACGCGGCCCGCCTAGGGCTAGTGACCAGATTTCTGCGCGTGACGATCATCGCCACCGCGCCATCACCGACCAGAGAGCAGTCAAACAGGCGCAGGGGCTCGATGATGAACCGGGAGCGCAGATAATCGTCCACCGTCATCGCCCCCCGCTCCATGGCGCGCGGATTTTTTTGCGCGTGACGCCGGAAGGTGGTCGGGATGGTGGCGAGCAGTTCGCGCTCGACGCCGTAACGCTCGCAGTACATCGAAAAACCCAGCGCGGCGCCGGCGACCGGCGAGGTCATGCCGATGTAGGCCTCTTCACCATGCGGGCCGCCCCCTTCGCGCAACTGTTCGTGGGCCAGCGGATGATTGGCTTCGCCGAGCCGGCCCGTGGTCGAGCTCTTGCCGGCCATGATGCACAGCACACTGCTGGCTAGCCCGGCGCTCACTGTCAGCGCCGCCTGGGTCAGCACGGTCGCGGTAAACCGGCCGTGCGACCAGGTTTGCGAGCAGAACTTCACGTCCAGCCCGAGCAATTGCGCGACGGTATCAAAGTCGGCGCCGCGCGGCGAGCCGCATTGCACGATCAGTCCGTCGATGGCGCTTTTTTCGAGGCTGGCATCGTCCAGCGCCGCGACCACAGCCTCGCCGATGAGGGTGAGGATCGACGTTTCCTTGAATTTTCCAAGACGGCTCGCCCCCACACCAACGATGGCGGTGCCGCCCTGCAGCGGGTGTCGGCTTGCGGCGCTCACGCTTTGCTACCCGCCTGGTAGGTGGCCGTGAGCTGCTTTTGTACCAGCAGCTTCGAGACCTTGCCCGTGTCCGTCAGGGGCACTTCATGACTGGCGACAAACTGCAGGTGCCGTGGGATCTTGTAGGTGGCGACCGATTGTTTGCAGTGGTCGAGCAGTTCCGCTGCCGTCAAGCTGGAGCCGGGCTGCAAGACCACCATGGCAGCGACAATCTCATCGCGCTGTGCATCGGGCACGCCGACCACGATGGCCTGGCGCACATCCGGATGCTCTTCCAGTGCTTCTTCCACATCGGCTGGCGTCACATTGATGCCGCCGGTCTTGATGAGCTCCTTGATGCGGCTGCGAAACTGCAGGATGCCCAGTTCGTCAAACACGGCCAGATCGCCGGTATAAAACCAGCCGTCCTGATCGATGGCTTCGGCGGTGCGCACCGGGTCATTGAAATAACCGCTGGTCACAAAGCCGCGCATGCGGATTTCGCCAGCAACGCCCGCTGCCAGCGGCTCGTGCGTCTTGGGATCGACGATTTCGATCTCAGTGCCGGGCAGGGGCTTGCCGCTGCCGCGCAGACGTACTTCGAGGGGCCATGAAGCATCTGAGGTGCACGAGTTGCCATACCCTTCGGTCAGGCCATAGGACGTGATGGCGTCCCGCGCGCCCATCTCGACGGCCAGAGGCAGGACTTGGGTGCGGCAAATGCCGGTGCGCCAGCTCGACAGATCGCGCTGTTTCCAGTCGGGCTGGGCATACAGGCTGAGCATGATGTTGGGCAGGGTGTAGACGGCAGTGCAGCGTTCGGCTTCAATCAGTCGCAGCGCCTCGTCCGCCGAAAAATTGTACTGAATCACGACCGACGAACCGTGGCTCATCGCGGCAAACAGCGCGTTCACACAGGCGTAGGCCCAGAACAGCGAGACCGGGATCAGCACCCGGTCGTGTTCGGTCAGATGCATGCGCTCGCCGATGCTGTAGGGATTGCCGATCACACCGAAATGATGCAATTGCGCCAGCTTGGGCCGCGCTGTTGACCCGGAGGTAAACATATACATCGCGTGATCCTGCGGCGACACAGCGCTGGCCAGTTCAGTGATCAGGCTGTCGGGCACGGCCGCGCCGCCGGCCAGCATCTGCGCGTAGGGCATGCCATGCGCGGGGGCCTGCTGGCCCAGATAAACGATCTGTCGCAACTGCGGAAACAGCGCCTTCAGGTCGCCGCATTCATTGAGGGTGCCAACGTAGTCGTTGTTGAGGTATTTGTCGACCATGCACAGCACGCTCGACGCGCTGTCGTGCAGCGCATGTTCGAGTTCGCGGCGCTTCCACCAGGTATTGATCGGCACCAGCACAGCACCGAGCGAGGCCACGGCAAAGTGGATCACCAGCCACTCGATCTGATTGCCCATCAGCAGGGCCACCTTGTCACCGCGCCGCACGCCCAGGGCATGCAGACCCTTGGCTGCCTGCATGACGTCGGCCGCAAACTCGCGGTAGGTGCGGCGCGAGGTGTGATCGATGACGAAGGTGCGGTCACCGAAACGTTGCACCATCTCGCTGAGCAGATCGGGCAGGGTTTGATTGTATCGCTTGTTCATTGGTGCATTGCCGTGGGTAGGGTCGGAACGGTCAGAATTCAGGCGGCGAGGGATGCGGCGCTTTGCCAGGGACGGATCAGGGCGCGGCCGGTGACCTGGCCGGACTCCACCAGCTGGTGTGCCGTGCGTGCGTCGTCCAGGGCGAAGGACTTGTCGACCACCGGCCTGAGAATGTTGCGCTGAACCAGCTTGAGCACATCTTCAAGCTGCGCGCGCGTGGTGCTGGTGACCGACAACATCGACTGTCCGCGCAAAAACAGCTGCGCCGGATTGAACGGCACGAAGTCGCCCGTGAGCTGGCCGATCATCAGCCAGCGGCCGAGCTTGGCCAGAGACTTGCGGGTCGGGGTAAACTGGGGTGTGCCGACATTGTCGATGATGACATCGACGCCGAGGCCCTTGGTCGCCGCCATCACCTGGGGTGAAAAGTCTTCGCCGCGCGCATGCACGATGACTTCGTGCGCGCCATTGGCCTTCATGATCGCAACCTTCTGCGGCGACGATGTCTGCGCAATGACGTAAGCACCAAAAGCGTTGGCGACCTGCAGGGCATGCACGCCCAGACCGCCGCCCGCGCCCGTCACCAGCACGGCTTCGCCGACCTGCACCTTGCCAACGTCACGCACCGCATTGAAGATCGTGCCGATCGCGCAGGCCGCGATGGCCACTTCAGCGAGTGGAACCCCGTCGGGGACTTCGGCAATGTTGTCGTCTTCAATGGCGACATATTCGGCGTACCCGCCGACCATGCCCCAGTCGCCGGTGAATTTTTTCTCGGCGCACAGCGGCTCGTAGCCACTGCGGCAGAACCGGCAGGCACCGCAGATGTGATAGCGCTGCACCGTGGTAACCCGCTGACCGGCGCGAAACCGTTTGACATCGCTGCCCACCGCAACGACGGTGCCGGAGATTTCGTGGCCGAGGATGTTGGGCATCTGCACACCACGCCGTAGCGTGCCGTCGCGCACCGCTACATCGTGCATGCACACCCCACAGGCTTCAACCTGAATGACGACGTCCCTGGCCTTGGGCTGGGGATCGGGCACGGTCTCAAGGTTCATCACCTCCACGCCGCCTGGCTGGCGCACGACGATTGCTTTCATGATTTCTCCGTCAACATTTCAAATGATACCGGGCTTGCCATGGCAAGCCCCGGCCCGCCTCCGCAGAGGCGAAACATCACTCCAAGCGGCCTTACTCGGGCTGCAGTTTGGCCTGTTCCATCAGCGCCTTGAACATGACGCGCTGACCCTTGAGCAGCTTGTCGAATTCATCGCGCGTCGGCGATGCCGCAGCGGCGCCGAAGTTGCCATACTGCTCATTGGCCTTGGGATCGGCCGACACGGCGCGCGATTCGCGATTGAGGAATTCAAGGATGGCGACCGGAGTACCGGCCGGTGCGACGACGGCGAACAGGCCCGGCACGATCAGGCCGGGAATGCTTTCGGCCAGCGTTGGCGTATCGGCAAAGGCGGCAGCGCGGTCTTTGGTCGTCACCGCGATCAGGCGCATCTTGCCGGACTTGACCTGCTGTGCCACACCACCCAGGCCGTCGATCATCACGGTCACGCGTCCGCTGATGATGTCGACGTAGGCGGCGGTCGGCGACGGGTAGGGCACGGGCGTGAAATTGGTCGCGCCGTGCTGTTTGATCGACTCGCCCACCAGCCGGGGCACCGACAGGGCACCAAAGGCGGAGGCGAAGAACAGATCGGTCTTCTTGCCCAGATTGATGATGTCTTGCACCGTGCGGATCGGCTGGTCGGCGCCGACCACGATGGCGTAGGGAATCGATACCGCCTGGGCGACCAGAGCGAAGTCCTTTTCCGCATCAAAGGGCGGATTTTTCATCGTCATTGAAGCGAGCACGATGGTAGAAGTCGGCGGCAGCATCAGGGTATAGCCGTCCGGTTTGGCGGCGGCCAGGGCCGCTGCCGCCACGGCGCCGTTGGCCCCCGGCTTGTTGAGGATAATGATCGGCTGGCCGAGCCGCTTGCTCATATGTTCGGTATAGACGCGGGCAATGTTGTCCGAGCTGCTGCCCGCGCCGCTCGGCACGATCAGCGTCAGCGGACGCGACGGGAATCGGTCTTGTGCCTGCGCGCCGGGAAGGAGTGCCGCCGCAATCAGCAATGTGCTCGAAACAAAGGCTGAAAGGCGGACAAAATGAAGGGGAAAGCGCACTGGTGTCTCCTGAATGGATGCGGATTGGTTTGGGTTTGAGTCAGACGCACGGGCCATCGCGCGGGCCATCGCGTGGGCCAAGCGCCGGGGTCTTTGACTGGGGTGCTTCTGGAACCATCTTTTGCGGCATTTCTTGGACCACTTCCGGGCAATGCATGGTGGGAACCTGGGTTCTCTTATGGCGTTCGCTGGCCGAAGGGCAGTCTTTAAGCTACCCGTCGTTCAGAATTCTGCTCCCTGATGGAGGGGAGTGTCCAGAATTTTGTGCCAACGGGCTTGGGGAAGGGGTCGCCGGGGACGGCATCAATCCATCGTGATCTTCGCGCTTTTGACGATCCGGTCCCACTTGCTGATCTCGGCATCAAACATCTGGCCGAATTCTGCCGGCGAGGCCACCAGCGAGATGCTGCCCATTTTGTCCCAGGCCGCTTTCACTTCCGGCCGGGTGACGATTTTTGCGATTTCCTGATTGAGGCGATC
>CANJOT010000178.1 GCA_947475815.1 Burkholderiales bacterium
ATCTCTTGACACCGGCAATGAATTGCCAGAACATACCTCCACGAAGAAAAAATAAAAGATGTGGGACCCAAAGCCTGCAAACATCCGGTCCGGCTGTTGCCGACGGCGGGTGTGCTCCGCTGCATGGTACTGAACGCAGGACGTTGTGGACGCGGGCGAAGCCCTGAAGGCCGCACGCCCATCACAGACAGGTAACATGAATTTGACACAGCCAGTTCTGACGACGGAAGTCAGGGAGAATTCCGGTACGCCGCATTCGCCACCGCTTCAGCCGCTCCTCATAGCGCGCCATATCCGCAAGACCTACCGCACCAAACAGGGTGAACGGGTGCTCGCCATCGACGACGCCACGCTGGCACTGGGCGACGGCGAGTTTGTCAGCGTGGTCGGACCATCGGGCTGCGGCAAATCAACCCTGCTGAAAATATTTGCCGGCATCCATCCTGCCAGCGAAGGCACGCTTGAGTTTCGCGGCAAGGAGGTCAAGCGTATTCCCGGCAATATGGGCGTGGTGTTCCAGTCCCCCGTGTTGCTGCCCTGGCTGACCATCCTCGAAAACACCATGCTGCCGGCGCGTGTGCTGCACCTACCGGTGGCCGAATCGATGGAGCGCGCGCGCGACCTGCTCGAACTCGTCGGTCTGGGCGACTTCATGACCAAATACCCGTCGGAACTGTCGGGGGGCATGCAGCAGCGCGCCAGCATTGCGCGCGGCCTGATCCACAACCCGCCCATCCTGCTGATGGACGAGCCCTTCGGCGCGCTCGATGCGCTCACGCGTGAGCGCATGAGTCTTGAATTGCAGCGCATCTGGATGGCCAATCAAAAAACGGTGTTCTTCATCACGCACAGCATTCTCGAAGCGATCTTTCTGTCGGACCGCGTGCTGGTGATGTCGGCCCGACCCGGCCGCATCGTGCGCGAGTTTGTCATTCCGTTTGCGCGGCCGCGTGATTTTGATCTGACCACCACGGCGGAGTTTGGCGACTTCGTGCGCGCAGTGCGCCATGAGCTGGGAGCAAGCAGCAATGAATGAGTACAGCAACGACGACCACATCAGCCTGAAGACGCGCATCACCAACAGCTCGATCTTCTGGGGCATGATCACGATCATTCTGATCGTTTCGATCTGGGAATTCTGCGTGCGCGTCTTCGAGATGCCGGCCTACATTCTGCCCACGCCCACCGATGTCTGGTTCGCGCTGGTGGCCGGTGTCTGGGCGCCGCCGACGAGCCGCGCGAGCTTCTGGTTTCATCTCTCCATCACACTCACCGCGACACTGTCTGGCTTTGCTTTGGGCAGTATTTTGGGCGTGTTGCTGGCCATGCTCATGGCCGAGTTCGACGCGGTGCGGCGCGCCATCTTCCCGGCCATCGTCGGTTTCCAGAGTTTGCCCAAAGTGGCCATCGCGCCGCTTTACATCATCTGGTTTGGCTTCAACATCGAATCAAAAATCGCCATGGCGGCGACCCTGTGCTTCTTTCCCGTGATGCTCAATTCGCTGCAGGGCTTTCTGACCGTTGAGAATGAACGTCTCGAACTGATGACCTCGCTCAACGCCGGCCGCTGGCAGACCTTCTGGCGCATCAAGCTACCGGGCGCCCTGCCCTTCGTCTTCGCCGGATTGAATTTGGGCATTGTCTATGCCTTTCTCGGCGCCATCGTGGCCGAGTTCATTGGCGCGCAAAACGGTGTTGGTGTCATCGTTACACAGTTGCAATCGCTATCCGACACCGCCGGTGTGTTTGCCGTACTCGTACTGCTGGGCATCTCGGGATATGTGCTCATCGCCATCATGAGCGCCATTCACCGACGCGTCGTGTTCTGGTCCGGCGAGGTCACCAAACCCGTATCAAACTGAATCTGCTGCACTGAATTTGCTGCACTGAAAATGTTGCACTGAATCCGCTCGTCCACACAAGGAGGAACCATCATGCGTCTATCAGGCCTGCTTCGTTCGCTGCTCACCCTGGCCCTCGGCCTCACCCTGATGTCCGGCGCGGCGCCCGCCGGTGCCGCCGAGCCCCCCCTCAAGAAAGTCCTGCGGGCGTCGGCAACCAAGATTATTTCGCCGCTGGAAATCAATTTCATCGTGCCGATGGTGCTCGATTATTACAAACAGGAAGGCCTCGAGGTCGAACTGCTGCCGCTTGGCTCGAACGCTGCCGTGCTCGCTGCCCTGCAGAGCAAACGCATCACCTTCGGCACGGGCGTGCCCTCGTTCCAGTTGCCCATGCTGGCCAAGGGCGGCGAACAGCCGATGATCAACTATTTTGAACATACCTACCCGTTCAAATACGGCCTGGCGGTCAACCCGAATTCAACCCTGACCGGCTTTCAGGACTTCAAGGGCAAGAAGATCGGTGTGTCGAATTTCGGCGGCTCGGAGTATGAGGTCGGCAAAGCCATCGTCAAGATGGTCGGCATTGACCCCGAGAAAGATGTCACCTGGATTGCTGTGGGTGAAAACATCACGGCCGGCGAAGCCATGCGCCGCAATGAAATCGACGGCCTGTTTTATTACGACAGCGCTTTCGGCGCCATCGAAGCGGTCGGCATTCCGATCAAGTACCTGCCCATGCCCAAGAATGTGCCCATGATCGGCGGCGTCTACACCATGGCCCTCAAGGAAACCCTGAAGAATGACCGCAAGACCGCCGTCGGCATGGCGCGCGCGGTGTTCAAGGCCTCGATCTTCATCGAGACCAATCCGGAAGCAGCGGCCTTTCTGTTTCTCAAGGTATTCCCCGAAGCCGGCGCCAAGGGCAAGCCGATTGAAGAACAGGTGCGTCTGGTGCAGTTCCAGATCAACAAGCGCTTCCCGCTCTATGCCAATCCGGACAAGAGCGTCACCAAACGCGGCTTCATCAATGCCAACGAATGGGTCGAGGAAGTCAAGTTTGCCGGGCTGACGGGCAAGGTCAATCCGACGCTGCTCTATACCAACGATCTGATCAACGAAGCCAACAACTTCGATGCCGAAAAGATCCGTCAGGAAGCACGCAATTTCAAGTTGCCCTACAAAAAATAAGCGCAGGGAATCAGCGCAGGAAATAATTTCCGAATCAAGGACCATCTGGAAGGCAAGGAGAGCACATGAGTTCATCGACACGATTGAGTGTGGATATTGGCGGCACGTTTACCGATCTGGTTGTGCTCGATGAGGCAACGGGAGATATCCAGAGTTTGAAGGTGTCATCGACGCCGCGTGACCCGTCGCGCGCCGTCATCACCGCCGTGCGCCGCGCGCGCGATGAACTGGGCGTCGATCTGTCGCGCGTCAGTCAGTTCACGCATGCGTCGACGGTGGCATCGAACACCATCCTCGAAGCCACCGGCGCGCGCACCGGCCTGCTGACCACCGAGGGCTTTCGCGATGTGCTGGCGATCCAGCGTCACAAGCGCTACCGCCTGTTCGAAATGGCCTACCAGAAGATCAAGCCGCTGGTGCCGGCGCGCTGGATTCATGGCATTCCGGAGCGCATGGACGCCCGTGGCAATGTGCTCGTGCCGCTCGATGAAGACGCCGTCGTGCGCGCCCTGCGCGAACTCGAGAAGCACGACATCCAGTCACTGGCCGTGTGTTTCCTGTTTTCCTTCCAGAACGCGGCCCACGAAAAGCGTGTCGCCGAAATTGCCGCGGAAGTCCTGCCGCATGTCTTCGTGACCTGCTCGTCGGACATCTTCCCGCAGTTCCGCGAATACGAGCGCACCAGCACCACGGTCGTCAACGCCTATCTCGGCCCGCGCCTGTCGGGTTATCTGCAGAACATGAACACCGACCTGCAGGGCCTCGGCCTGGCGCCATCGGTCAACATGATGCAGTCGAACGGCGGCATCATTTCGTGGAAAGAAGCCAGCCGCGCACCCTGCAAGGTGGTTGAATCTGGCCCGGCTGCCGGTGCCATTGCCGCAGCCCATTTTGGCAAACTGGTCGGCAGTTCCAACATCATCTCCTTCGACATGGGCGGCACCACTGCCAAGGCCGGCCTGATCGAAAATGGCGAAGTGCGCCAGGCTTCAGGCCAGGAAGTAGGCGGTGGCATCAACGTCTCGCGCCTGCTCAGCGGCGGCGGGTATTACATCGGCGCCTCCACCGTTGACCTCGCCGAAGTCGGCGCGGGCGGCGGCTCGGTGGCCTGGATTGATACCGGGGGCATTCTTAAAGTCGGTCCACACAGTGCGGGTGCCGATCCCGGCCCGGTCGCTTATGGTCTGGGGGGCGACCGCGTCACCGTGACCGATGCCAACCTCGTGCTGGGCCGCGTGCCCGGCGCCTTCTTCCTCGGCGGCGAGATGAAGATGGATGTCGAGGCTGCGCGCCGCGTCGCCGAGGAGAAACTGTCGCGGCCCCTCAACGTCAGCCTCGACGAAGCCTGCTCGGCCATGATCGAAGTGGCCAACGCCAACATGCTCAAGATGCTGCGCATCGTCAGCGTGGAAAAAGGTTTTGACCCGCGTGAATTCACACTGGTTGTATTCGGCGGCAATGGCCCGGTGCATGCGGCTGACCTGGCCGACGATCTGGGCATCAACGAATTCATCGTTCCGCCCGTTCCCGGCGTCCTGTCGGCGCAAGGCCTGCTGGTGGCCGACGTCCGTTACGACTTCCGTCAGACGCACATCACGCCGGTGACGGCGCAAAGCGTCGTGGAAATCGAAGACCTGTTCAATGCCCTGCGTGAAAAAGGCCGCACCGCTTTCCGCGATTACGGCCTCAGCGAAGACGCCGTCAAGTTCAGCCGCTCGGCCGACATGCGTTACCGTCGCCAGGCCTATGAAATCAAGGTGTCGATGCCGGCAGGCGAACTGACGGCCGACAAGGTCGACGAGATCATCGAGATGTTCCACGTCGAGCACGAAAAGGCCTATGGCCGGCGTGACCCGACCGCCGTGGTTGAATTTGTCACCCTCGGTCTGACCGCGCGCGGCAATGCGCCGCGGCCGCAGTACCGTCCGCTGCCCGAAGGCGACGGCAGCCTGCCGCCGGCCATGGCCGGTGCGCCCACGGTCTACTTCCGGGAAGTCGGCCGCGTCGAAACGCCGCATTACGACCGCAAGCACCTGCGCGCCGGCGACACCATCGCCGGACCGGCCCTGGTGATCTCCCCCGACTCGACCACCGTCGTGCCACCCCGATGGACCCTGCGCTGCCACAGCAACGGCAGTTTGATCGTCACCCATGAGAGGGCGAAACAATGAACCAGACCGAAAAACCCCACTTCAATCCCCTGCGTCTGGAGATCCTGTCGAACGCCCTGACGGCGGCGACCGAGGAAATCCAGATGACCGTGCTGCGCTCGGCCTACTCGCAGGTCGTCAAGGAAGCGCAGGATGCATCCTGCGCGATTTTCTCCGGCAAGGGCGAGCTGGTGGCCCAGCCGGTGGCGATTCCCGGCCACCTCGGATCGATGAAGTTCATGCTCGAGGAAGTGCTCAAGGACTTCCCGGTCGCCACGCTCAAGCAGGGCGATGTGATGATCAGCAACGACCCCTACCGCGGCGGCAGCCACCTGCCCGACGTCGCCCTGTTCCGGCCGATCTTTCATACCGGCCGCTGCATCGCCTTTGCCGGCTCGATCATTCACCACACCGACATGGGCGGCATGGTGCCGGGCAGCAACCCGGTCAAGGCGACCGAGCTGTATCAGGAAGGCCTGATCCTGCCGCCCTCCAAACTGGTCGAGGCCGGCAAGGACAACGAAACCCTGGTGCGTCTGATCCGCGCCAACGTGCGTGTGCCCGACATCGTCTTTGGCGACCTGCAGGCGCAGAAGGCCGCCCTGTTCCGCGGCGAGGAGCGCATTCTCGCCCTGTGTGAACGGTTTGGCGTCGATGGCCTCGTGGAAGCCATGGAAATGCTCATCGAGCACAGCGAAACCAAAACGCGTGAGGCCATTGCCAAAATCAAGGAAGGCAGCTTCGAATTCGAAGACCACATGGACCACGACGGTGTTGACCTGGACAAGCCGGTCAAGATCAAGGTGCGTCTGGATGTGACCGGCGGCCGTTTGAAGTTCGACTTCACCGGCACCGATCCGCAGGTACGCGGCCCGCTTAATGCGCCGCTCTCGAAGGTCTGGACGACGGTGTTTTATTGCGTGCGCTGCGTGCTGCCCGAGGATGTGCCCTTCAACGAGGGCCTGACGCGCCTGATCGACATTTATGTACCCTTGGGTACGGCGCTGAACCCGCGTCATCCGGCACCGGTCAACGCGCGTTCGGTGACCGTGGCGCGCATTGCCGACACGGCACTGGGCGCGCTGGCACAGGCGGTGCCCGAGCGCATTGGTGCGCAGTCCTGCGGTGTGCCAACCGGCATTTCGTTTGGCGGCACCGATCCGAACAGTGGTCTGGGTTTTGTGTTTTATGAAAGTTACAACGGCGGCATGGGCGGCACGCAAATGGCCGACGGCGCCGATGCGGTCAGCACCGGCACATCCAACCAGATGAACATTCCGGTTGAATCGGTGGAAATCGATTATCCGGTGCGCGTGCTGCGCTATGAACTGGTGCAGGACTCGGGTGGCAGTGGCCATTTCCGCGGCGGCCTGGGCCTGCGCCGCGAATACGAGATGCTGGCCGAAAGCTCAACGGTCAACATCCGCGGCGACCGCGCCATTTTCCCGCCGGTAGGGAGCTTCGGCGGCCTGAACGGCAGCTTCAGCAAGTTCATGCTGGAAGATGAAAACGGCAAGTTCCAGTCGGTGCCAAGCAAATTCGGTGGCTATCTGAAGCGCGGCCAGCACCTGCTCATCACCACCCCCGGCGGCGCCGGCTTTGGCGACCCCAAGTTGCGCACCCAGCAGCAATTGCTCGACGATTATCTCGACGGCCGGGTATCGCTGGAAAAAATCCGCCGGGATTATGGGGCGAATGCCTTGCCGGATAGTGTCATCGCCGCAGCAGGCTGAACGTCTTGAAAGCTCTGTCCCCAGATCCGGGGACAGAGCCATTTTGGCCCGCGTCCCGTACGCGGGTTGATCAAGCCGCTTTGCGGCCCGATAGTTCTTCGCGGATCAATTTACGCAGCGTGCCTTCAAGATCGTCCTGTTGCAGGGAGTTCTTCAAGGTTTCATTGATCAGGGTTTGGTAGCCCCGTTCACCGGCCATGGTCTTGAAGCGCTCGACCAATGTCGCGTCCAGATAAAGAGTCACGCGCTTCTTCGGCATGATGGCCTGACCGGCCACACGCTTGCGCACAATAACCCGACCGGCATCAATATCCGCTTGCGTCAGGGGGGCGTCCTCGTCAGAGGTAGCGGGTGTAGATTTTTTCCTCATCGCGTTCTGCTCTTCGCATTGAAATCACCCGGATTTCATCATCCGTCTCAGCGGTGACAATCGCCACCACATCCCCGCGCAACATCCCGAGCGTCATGAATCTCTGCTCGTCATAGTTGAATCGTTTGTCCTCGAAAGTCACGTTATGTTCACTCTCGATGACAAGGGGCGCATCATCAAAATCATAACCATGCTTCTCCAGATTTGAGATTCTCTTTTTCCGATCATACGTGTAGCGCATGGAGTCAAATTATATGCACAAAAATACATACATTCAACCCCATATCAACAGTTTCATTCCGGCTTGATGCCCGCCGCCCGCACCAGTTCGGTCCGGGTGCGGATGTCCTTAACCAGAAAGGCCATGGTCTCCTCGGGCGTCATGCCGGC
>CANJOT010000179.1 GCA_947475815.1 Burkholderiales bacterium
CTCGGGTTTGTCGTCGAAACGGAGCGGCAGGTTGAACAACACCTGGCCAGCCATCTCGATCGCCTGCCCGAGGCCGACCTGCGTTCGCGCGCCATCGTTGCGCAAATGCGTGAGGACGAGGTGCGCCATGGCGAGGCAGCCCAGGCACTTGGGGCCATGGCGTTGCCCGCGCCCGTGCGCGGTGCCATGCGCCTTGCCGCCAGGGTGATGACCGCCACCGCCTACCGCATCTGACGGCGGTTCGGGTCAGTCCTCGATGACTTCGACGGTGTGGGTGATGGTCGCTGTCTTGATCAGCATGGCGGTCGCGGAACAATATTTGTCGTGCGACAGATTGACGGCGCGCTCGACGCCTTCCGGCTTGAGCTTGCGTCCGCGCACAACATAATGAAAGCGGATCGCCGTGAAGATGCGCGGGTCGGCGTCGGCCCGATCGGCCGATAACCTGACCTCGCAGCCGCGCACATCCTGACGGCCACGCCGCAGGATCAGCACGACATCATAGGCACTGCAGCCCCCGGCCCCGGCGAGCAGTGTTTCCATGGGTCGTGGCGCCAGATTCTTGCCACCCCCCTCGGGCGCACCATCCATGGTTAGCAAGTGACCGCTACCGGTTTCGGCGATGAAACTCATCTCGCTGCCGGCGCTCGTGTCGCCGGGCTTCAGGGAGGCGCCTCCCCAACGTACTGTGACATCCATGACTCGCTCCTTTTTCCGCAATTGTATCAAGCTTGCATGCTAGGGTTTGCCCTAGTGCGAAGATGGTGGCAGAATGGGAGCTTGGCTGACAAAAGTGCTGTTGTATGGCATCGGCCGCCGAATATATTGTCGAAATTGGTGCGTCGCATCATGATTGATGACTGGCTGGTCAATAGTGATTGCTATTTAACTAGTTGATGTATATAAGTTTGATTCGCATTGTGGTCAGGAGTCGTGATTTTTTTGCAACAATCGCGTAATTTTCTATTGCGTTGCACAAGATGTCCTGATATGCTTCTTCTTGTTGATGGGGTGATTCACGTAGTGCGCGTAGCCCCTCCGCCGATGTCTCCTCCACCCTCCTCCTTTGGTGGATTCAGCCCGAGCCCTCAAAAAGCTCGGGCTTTTTTTTGGCTGTTCGCCTTGTGTGGCCCTGCAGACTCTGAGCCAGGCGGCCATCGGCAAAAAAATCCAACTTAAATGCGCACAAACCACGTTTGTGCAGCAGATTCTTGATATTGCGTCGCCAGACACAGTACAATAGCCGGCTTTTCGTCGTCCTCGCATGGGAGAGCCTGCAAGCATAAGCGGGATGCAGGATGGCATCATCGGGCGTGTGTCCATACCGGGCGCAGGTTCAAAATCAGGGCGTAAGCCCAGGGTGCAAACCGGCCAGCCACAGTGCGGTCGAATTTGTGTTCATTTTAAGGAAGCTTCATGAAGACCTTTTCCGCAAAGCCCGAAACGGTGCAGCGTGACTGGTTCGTGATTGACGCGACAGACAAAGTTCTCGGACGTGTGGCCAGTGAAGTCGCACGCCGTCTGCGTGGCAAGCATAAACCTGAGTTCACACCACACGTCGATACGGGTGACTTTATCATCGTCGTCAACGCGGCCCGTCTGCGTGTGACCGGCGCCAAGGCGCACGACAAGAAATACTATCGCCACACCGGTTATCCCGGCGGCATCAAGGAAACCAACTTCGAGAAGATGCAGTCGCGCTTCCCGGGTCGGGCCCTCGAGAAGGCCGTCAAGGGCATGTTGCCCAAGGGTCCGCTCGGTTACGCAATGCTCAAGAAGCTCAAGGTGTACGCGGAAGCCACGCATCCGCATAGCGCGCAGCAACCCCAAGCACTCGAGGTGAAAGCATGATCGGCAATTACAACTATGGTACGGGCCGCCGTAAAAGCGCGGTCGCGCGCGTGTTCATCAAGTCCGGCAAGGGCGACATCGTGGTCAACGGCAAGCCCGTCGATCAATATTTCGCACGCGAAACCGGGCGCATGATCGTGCGTCAGCCGCTTGAGCTGACTAACCACACCGCCACGTTTGACATTATGGTCAACGTGCACGGCGGTGGGGAGTCTGGCCAGGCCGGTGCGGTGCGCCACGGCATTACCCGCGCTCTGATCGATTACGACGCCACCCTCAAGCCGACGCTGTCGGCCGCCGGTCTGGTGACGCGTGATGCGCGCGAAGTAGAACGCAAGAAGGTCGGCTTCCACAAGGCACGCCGCCGGAAACAGTTCTCCAAGCGTTAAGTGGTTCGAACGCCCCGTACCTCCCCGGGGTGGTTCTTCAGAAAAAGCCGCTTTGCGGCTTTTTTTGTTTGCTGGAAGGTGTGCCGGCCTGGCCCGGTCTGTGGGCATTGTTCACAGGTACAATGAAACGCTGTTTGCAGCGGTAAAAGGAGCGAACTGATGATCAAGGCAGGTATTGTTGGCGGCACTGGCTACACCGGTGTCGAGTTGCTGCGTTTGCTGGCTCAGCATCCCCAGGTGGAGTTGACCGCGATCACCTCGCGCACCGAGGATGGCCTGGCCGTGTCCGACCTGTTTCCTTCGCTGCGCAAGCGCGTCAACCTGCGTTTTTCCGATCCGGCCAAGGCCTCGCTCGAGACTTGTGATGTCGTGTTTTTTGCTACGCCACATGGCGTGGCGATGGCGCAGTCGCCCGCCCTGATCGCCGCGGGCGTCAAAGTGATTGATCTGGGCGCGGATTTTCGTCTGAAGGACGCGGCTGAGTTTGAAAAATGGTATGGCATGGCCCATACCCAGACGGCCTTGCTGGCCGAAGCCGTGTATGGCTTACCCGAAGTCAATCGTGAAAAAATCCGCAGCGCGCGGCTCATTGGCCTGCCCGGCTGTTATCCAACCACCATGCAACTCGGTTTTGCGCCCTTGCTGGCGCAGGGCAAGCCGCTGGTCGACGAAGCACACCTGATTGCCAACAGTGCGTCGGGCGTGAGCGGCGCTGGCCGCAAGGCGGAGGTCGGTTCGCTGCTCTCCGAAGCGTCGGACAACTTCAAGGCGTATGGCGTCAAGGGCCACCGGCATTTGCCGGAGACCGTGCAGGGCCTGCAGGCGATTGCCGGTCGTCCGATCGGCCTGACCTTCATCCCGCATCTGTTGCCGATGATCCGTGGTATTCACTCGACGCTGTATGCGCGCATTCTGCCCGACGCCATGGACACCGATTTTCAGGCGCTGTACGAGCGGCATTATGCCGATGAGCCCTTTGTGGATGTCATGCCACCCGGCAGCACACCGGAAACGCGTTCGGTGCGCGCCTCGAACACGCTGCGCCTTGCCGTGCATCGTCCGGGGGGCGGTGACACGCTGGTGCTGCTGGTGGTCGAGGACAATCTGGTCAAGGGCGCGTCCGGACAGGCGGTTCAGGTGATGAACATCATGTTTGGCTTGCCCGAGGATCTAGGCCTTGGACAGATTCCTGTTTCGCCATGAGTCTCCGGCTGCGGTGAGCGCGCGGTGAAAAGGCTTAAGGCTCTGCGCCGCCGCTGGTCGGTCAGCGCACCGCGCATGACGGTGCGCACCCACGTGCCCTGGCCCTTGCGCCTGGGCGCATGGGTGTTGCTGCTGGCATTGTCGGCCGCCTTGGGTTTGTGGATTTACGATGCCGGCCGGCGGTTTGCAGGTCTCGGTTCCGATTCGCCTGAGCTGACACGCCTGCGGGGGGAGCTGGTCACCGTGACCGCCGACCGTGATCGCCTGCAGGCGGCTGCCAATGCCACGGAAAGCCGCCTTGGCATTGAGCGCAGTACCCAGCAGCAACTGGTCAATCAGGTGCGTTCGCTCGAGGTCGACAACGCCCGGATACAGGAAGATCTGGCGTTTTTCGAGAGTCTGTCGACCAAGGGCGAGGCCACCGGACTGGCCATCAAACGCATGGTGGTTGAACGCGACGAAGTGCCAGGCCATATGCGCTACAAGATTCTGGTCACGCAAGGGGGCAAGCAAACCCGTGATTTCACCGGCAGCCTGCAATTGATTCTCACTCTGCAACAGGGAAACAAAGCTGTTATCATCAATTTACCCGATAACGACCCCAAGGCCGACGCCAAGGCGTTCAAGTTGGTCTTCCGGCGTTACCAGCGGCTTGAGGGCAATCTGGTGATCCCTGAGGGGGCGGTCCTCAAGCAGGTGCAGGCGCGTATCCTCGAGAATGGTCAGGTGCGCAAGCAGCAGTCTCTGATGTTCAAATAGAGTTTGCGCAGACCGAATTACAGTTCGACGGCAGGCGCGGTGCCAGCGGCATCGATAACCGAGGCGGGCCATGTTTGGAAAAAAATCCGGTGTCAACAACACCATCGACAGCCTCATCGGCGCGAACACGCGCATAGAGGGCAATATTCTGTTTCAGGGGGGGTTGCGTATTGACGGCCAGGTGGTGGGCAACATCCTTGCTTCGCCCGACCATCCGAGCATGCTGGTGATCAGCGAGCAGGCGCGGGTTGAAGGGGAGGTCCATGGCGGGCATCTGGTGGTCAACGGCACCGTGGTCGGTCCGCTGATGGCCGCCGACATGCTGGAGTTGCAGCCCAAGGCGCGCGTCAAGGGCAATGTGCATTACAAGGCGCTCGAGATGCATCAGGGCGCCATCGTCGAAGGCATGCTGATTCATGTCGATGAAAGCCAGCGCCCCGGACTGAAACTGGCCGCGAGCGCCGGCTGATCAAATTTTGTCGGGGCGGGTGTCTGCTTGAAAGCGGTGCCGCCGCCCCCATGTGGCAACAAACAAGGAGTACTTTATGAATGCAATGACGCAGGAATCGAATTTTGCACCGCCGGTGCCGCTGGTCTTCAGTGACACCGCAGCGGCCAAGGTCAAGGAACTGATTGAAGAAGAAGGCAACAACGACCTCAAGCTGCGGGTGTTCGTGCAGGGTGGTGGCTGTTCCGGTTTCCAGTATGGTTTTACCTTCGATGAAATCGTCAACGAAGACGACACCTCGATGGTCAAGAACGGCGTCACCCTGCTGATCGACTCGATGAGTTACCAGTACCTGATTGGCGCCGAGATCGACTACAAGGACGACCTCGAAGGCGCCCAGTTCGTCATCAAAAATCCGAACGCCACCTCGACCTGCGGCTGCGGGTCGTCGTTCTCGGTGTGAACATCGTTCACTGAACGCCGCGAGGCAGGTCAGAAGCGGGGGGCGGTCAGCCCCCGTTTTTCATTACATGGTCAGCGCGCGCTTGGGCTTGAACGCCCGGCTTCAATCTTCGGCCGATTGCACATGAACGTGTCCGGCCGCGCCATAATCAAGCAGCAGCCGGTCAGCAGTGACAAGGGTGATGCCTGCGCGTCGCGCCGTGGCCGCAATGATCCGGTCCGCCTCTCAGGCATCTTCCAGCGGCGAGAGGATGTCGCCCTCGTGATGCACGCTGCCGGCCATGGCGCCAAATAACTTGACCTCCGTGGCCATGGGAACGAGCTTTGCCACCGCCTTGCCATGCTTGGTAATGATCAGCGCTTCACGGGTCCGGGCAACGTCATCCAGAAGTTTCAGGCATTTGCCTTTGAATTCTCCTGCTTCAATCATCGTATCCATCGTTATGTCCATGGCCACACACTATGGTCATAAACTAGCATAAGTCTGAAAAATTCCGCAAGTCTTGCATGGAATGTCAGAGGGTCATCCCGGACCTCAGGCTGGATAGCGCGCGCCCAGAATCCGCAATCCGCGTGCCCCGGTGACCGCCGGCAGGTTGCCGGGAAGATCATTCATGTGACGCCAGGCCAGCCAGGCGAAGGCCAGGGCTTCGACCTCATCGGGCGGCAGGCCGTGGTCGGCGCTGCTGCACAGGGCTACGGGCGTGCTGCTTTCATTCAGGAGGGTGGTGGCGAGCCGGTCCATGAGGTGGCCGTTCAAGATACCACCACCACACACAATCACTTCTTCTACACCGGCACAAAACCGGCCGATGTCGCGGGCGATGCATCGCGCCGTAAATTCGACCAGCGTGGCCTGCACGTCTTCAGGCCGCAGTACGCCGCCGGTTCTCAGGCGCGCCGCCAGCCATTCCATGTTGAACAGATCACGACCGGTGCTTTTCGGTGGCGGGCCCTGCAGCCAGGGCTCGGCCAGCAGGCTGCCAAGCAACACTGCCTGTACCCGCCCGCTCGCAGCCCAGGCGCCATTGGCGTCGTAGGCCTGCTGACGGTGGGTTTGCACCCAGCCGTCCAGCAGGCAATTGCCCGGTCCCGTGTCCCAGCCACGTACGGCTTGCCCGGACCCGGCGGGGAGGTCAGTGATGTTGGCGATGCCACCGATGTTGAGTACCGCGCGGTGGCGCGTCGGGTCGCCAAACAGATCGGCATGAAAGGCGGGTACCAGCGGCGCGCCCTGTCCGCCGGCGGCCACGTCCCGGCTGCGAAAATCGGCCACTACGGTGATGCCGCACAATTCGGCCAGGCGGGCCGGTGCGTTCAGTTGCAGGGTGTAGCCAAGTTCGGGACGGTGACGCACGGTCTGGCCGTGGGCGCCGACCGCCAGCACTTCGCCGGCTGTTTTGCCGGTCTGCCTGAGCAAGGTGGCGATCAGGCTGGCGTAGACCTCGGCCAGCGCCGTGCTGGCCAGCGCCGCGCGATGCAGTTCATCCGGGCCACTGTGCTGCAGCGCAAGCAGGGCCGCACGCAGTTCGGCGGGAAACGGCACGTGGTGGTGGCCGAGTACGCTTTGTGGTGTGAAGGTCTGTGCACCAAACAGAGCCAGCACGGCGTCTACGCCATCGAGGCTGGTGCCTGACATCAATCCGATGCAGAGCGCTGCGGAAGTGCTTGGTGAACCGGTGCCGGGCATGGCAATGGGCCGATGGCGCAAATCAGAGGCCGAACCCGCCGCCGAATCAGGCGCCGCGTTCGTTGCCGGCCCGTGCGCCGGCCTGAAAGGCGCGCAGCAACTCGATCTGGCGACCAAAGCCGGCGGTACGCAGCCGGAAGTCGGGCAGGTGTTCCTGAGCCAGCGGCACGGTCTGCGGCAGGCTGACCGTGAGCGGATTAGTGGGCTTGTTGTGGATGCGGAATTCGTAGTGCAGGTGCGGTCCGGTGGCCCAGCCGGTCATGCCGACATAACCAATGAGTTGACCCTGGCTGACCCGGGTGCCGGCGCGCAGGCCACTGCCAAAACGCGAGAGATGGCCGTACAGCGTCGAATTGACCGCGTTGTGGCGCACGATGACAGTATTGCCATAGCCGCTCTGGCCGCCGACGAATTCAATGGTGCCATCGGCCGTTGCACGCACGGCCGTGCCGGTGGGTGCGGCGTAATCAACGCCGGTATGGGCGCGCCAGCTGTTCATGATGGGATGCATGCGACCGCCAAAGCCCGAGCTGATGCGTGAAAACTCCAGCGGGCTGCGCAGGAAGGCGCGGCGCAGGCTGCGGCCGTCAAATCCGTAATAACCACCAGTCTGGCCGGCAGCTTCGAACCAGATGGCCTGGTGCGCTTTGGTATTGTTGACGAACTCCACGGCCAGCACGCGCCCGGCACGGGCCGCTTCGCCCGACTGGTAAAACATTTCGTAGATCACCCGAAACTGGTCGCCGCGGCGCAGGTCGCGATAAAAATCGATGTCGCCCGAAAAAATCTCGGCAATCTGGTTGGCCACCGCATCCGGGATGCCGGCGGCGTCCGTCGCGCCATAAAGCGAACTGAAAATTTCACCGGAGCGC
>CANJOT010000180.1 GCA_947475815.1 Burkholderiales bacterium
ATCACTTCGGGCCGCGCCGAAATCGCCGCTTCAAAGCGCTGTAGCGCATCTTCAACCTGTTTTTCCAGACTGACGTGGATGAATACCGTGACGCGCAGACCGAGTGGTTCGGGATCCAGCAAGGTGACGTGGCGCTGGATCAACTGGAGTTTTTCCAGCGCCTTGACGCGGTTGAAACACGGCGTCGGGCTCAGGTGCACCGTCCGTGCCAGTTCCGCGTTGGTGATGCGGGCGTTTTCCTGCAGGGCCGAAAGAATGGCGATGTCGGTCTTGTCGAGGCGAATCATGAATAAATAACCTTCTTATTGATAATTTAAAGAATAATTATCCTGCAATATTGAATTTTAAGGGTGAAATACGGAATCCCATTTTCCCCCGGGGGCGATAGACTTGCGCCATCGCACATGCCGTTCTGCTTGTGTTGTTTCACGCATGTGCCCAGAGGCGAACCATGACCACACCGATCCGACCCAGCATTACCGTACCTTCCCTCGCCGAGGGCCGCGAAGACAACGATCCTGCTGAAACCTGTGAGTGGCTCGAAGCCCTCGATGCGGTGGTGCGCAGCGGGGGCAAGGAACGCGCCCAATACCTGTTTGACCGGCTCGCCGAGTTTGGCCTCACACGCGGTGTGCAGTCGCAACGCGTGCGCATCACCCCCTATTGCAATACCCTCAGCGTGTCCGAGCAGTCGCCCTATCCGGGCGATCTGGATCTCGAGGAAAAGCTCAACGCCGCGCTGCGCTGGAACGCACTGATGATGGTCATGCGCGCCAATCAGGCCTATGGCGAGCTCGGTGGACATATCGCCAGCTATGCCTCGGCGGCCGATCTGTTCGAGGTCGGATTCAATCATTTTTTTCGCGCGCCGACGGATGAATCGGGTGGCGATCTGGTGTATTTCCAGCCCCATTCCTCGCCCGGTGTGTATGCGCGTGCTTTTCTCGAAGGTCATCTTTCCGACGAGCAGCTCAACTTCTACCGGCGCGAACTGTCCGGCCCTGGCTTGTGTTCCTACCCACATCCCTGGCTGATGCCGGACTTCTGGCAATTTCCGACCGGTTCGATGGGCATCGGCCCGATCAACTCGATTTATCAGGCGCGCTTCATGCGTTACCTGCAGCACCGCGGTCTGGCAGTGACCGCTGGTCGCAAGGTCTGGGGATTTTTTGGTGACGGCGAGATGGACGAGCCCGAATCGATCGGCGCGCTGTCGCTGGCCGGCCGCGAGCAGCTCGACAACCTCATCTTCGTCATCAACTGCAATCTGCAGCGCCTTGACGGTCCGGTGCGCGGCAACGGCCGCATCATCGATGAACTGGAAGCCCTGTATGTGGGCGCCGGCTGGAATGTCATCAAGGTCTTGTGGGGTTCCGACTGGGATGTTTTGTTTGCGCGTGACACCAGCGGTGCCTTGCTGCGTGCCTTTGCCAAGACCGTTGATGGCCAGTTCCAGACCTTTTCGGCCAACGATGGCCAGTACAACCGCGAACGTTTTTTTGGCCAGGACCCTGAGCTCGCCGCGCTGGTCGCCAACATGAGTGATTCCGACATCGACCGCCTGCGCCGTGGTGGCCACGATGTGCGCAAGCTCCATGCTGCGTATGCCAGCGCCATGCAGCACAAGGACCAGCCGACGGTCATTCTTGCCAAGACCATGAAGGGCTTTGGCATGGGCGACAGCGGCCAGGGACGCATGACCACACACCAGCAGAAAAAACTCAGCGTCGACGATCTGCGCGAATTCCGTGACCGCTTTCGTCTGCCCCTGAACGATGCCGAACTCGAAGCCGGCCAGTTCTACAAGCCGGCCGACAACAGCCCTGAAATGAAATACCTGCACGCGCGCCGCGCCGCGCTCGGCGGTTATCTGCCGCGCCGCCGGCGCGCTGCCAGCCAGGGCCTGGCCGTGCCGGCGCTCGACAGTTACGCGCGTTTTGCCCTTGAGGCCGATGGCAAGGACATGTCGACCACCATGGCCTTTGTGCGCATGATGGGCAACCTGCTCAAGGACAGCACGCTCGGGTCGCGCATCGTGCCCATCGTTGCTGATGAGGCGCGCACCTTCGGCATGGCGAGCATGTTTCGTCAGGTCGGCATCTATTCGCCCTTCGGCCAGATGTACGAGCCCGAAGACATGGGCACCATGCTGTACTACCGAGAAGAACAGGGCGGCCAGATTCTCGAAGAGGGCATCTCCGAGGCCGGCGCCGTGTCCTCATGGATCTCGGCGGCGACGGCCTACAGCGTGCACAACCTGCCGATGTTGCCCTTCTATATCTACTACTCGATGTTCGGTTTTCAGCGCATTGGCGACATCATCTGGGCGGCGGCCGATCAGCGCGCCCGCGGTTTCCTGATCGGCGCCACCTCGGGTCGTACTACCCTCAGTGGCGAGGGTCTGCAGCATCAGGACGGTAGCAGCCATCTGGTGGCTTCGACCATTCCCAATTGCCGCGCCTGGGATCCGGCGTTTGCGTATGAGGTGGCGGTGATCTTTGATCATGGCGCGCGCGAGATGCTCGAAGAGCAACGTGATGTGTTTTATTACGTGACGGTGATGAACGAAAACGCGGCCCAGCCCTCGCTGCCCGAGGGTGCGCGCGAGGGCATACTCGCCGGCTTGTATCGTCTGCCTGGCGTGGCCGATGGACAGGTACAGCTGCTTGGTGCGGGTGCCATCATGGGCGAGGTGCTGGCCGCGCGCGACCTGCTCAAAACCGACTGGAACATCGATGCGGCCGTGTGGAGCGTGACCAGCTTTTCAGAGTTGCAGCGTGATGGCCTGGTGGCCGAGCGCAGTCGGCGCCTCGATCCGTCCAGCCAGGCATTGGGTTATGTGGGTCGTTGCCTGTCCGGCTGCAAGGGGCCGGTGATTGCCACCACCGATTATGTGCGTGCCGTGCCCGAGTTGATCCGCGCCTTCGTGCCGGGCACTTACGTGACGCTCGGTACCGACGGTTTTGGTCGCAGCGATTCGCGTCGTGCCCTGCGGGCGTTTTTCGAAGTGGATCGTGAATCAGTGGTTATCGCGGCTTTGCGCGCACTGGTCGACGAGGGCACGCTGGAGGCCAGCGTGCATCAGGCCGCGCTACGCAAATACCAGCGTGAGGCGACCTGTGCGGCGCCCTGGGAGCGTTGAGTCCACTGGCGCGCGGCAACAAGCGCTGCGCCATCGCGATCTTGCGTGGCCCGACCAGGGCCACGCTGTGCGGTTTAATTGATGCCGAGCAGTTCAACGTCAAACAACAGCGTTGATTTTGCCGGAATCAGGCCGTTGCCCACCGCACGCTCGCCATACGCCATGTCCGACGGGATGATCAGCGTGCGGCTGCCGCCGACCTTCATGCCGGCCACGCCGACGTCCCAACCCTTGATGACGCGGCCACCGCCGAGCGGAAAGCTGAACGGCTGGCCGCGGTCGCGCGAGCTATCAAACTTCTTGCCCTTCTTGTCGGCCGCGGCCGGGTCGTACAGCCAGCCGGTGTAATGCACGCTGACCGTCTTGCCGGCTTCGGCGATGGCACCGGTACCGACCTTGTTGTCGATTTTTTTCAGTTCGCTGACGGCGCCGGTTTGGGCCATGGCGGGCAGGTTGATCAGCAGGGTGGTGCACAACAGGGCAAGCAGGGCGCGACGTTGCATGGGGAGATTCTCCAGGAAAAGGGAAGCAGGATATCAGGCGTGCTCGGCGAGGATCAAGTGGGCCGCTTTTTCGGCAATCATCATGGTCGGTGCGTTGGTGTTGCCCGAGGTGATGGTGGGCATCACTGAGGCATCGACCACGCGCAGCCGGCCAATGCCGTGTACACGCAGTTGCGCGTCGACCACCGCCATCGGGTCACTCGCCGGGCCCATCTTGCAGGTGCCCACCGGATGAAAGATGGTGGTGCCGATATTGCCGGCGGCGTGCGCCAGCTCTGCATCGCTCTGCAATGCCGGGCCAGGCAGGAATTCTTCCGGCTGGTAGCGCCCCAGTGCCGGCGCGGCGACGATGCGGCGCGTCAGGCGCATCGATTCGATCGCGACCTTGCGGTCGTGTTCGGTCGACAGGTAGTTGGGCGCAATGTGTGGTGCCGCGCGCGGATCGGTGCTGGTGATATGTACGCTGCCACGCGAGCTGGGCCGCAGGTTGCACACCGAGGCGGTGAAAGCGCCAAAACGATGCAGGGGCTGGCCGAAGGCGTCAAGCGACAGCGGTTGCACGTGATATTCCAGATCGGGCGTACTTTCCTGCGGTCCGGACATGGCAAACGCGCCCAGCTGGCTGGGCGCCATCGACAGCGGGCCGCGCTGGAACAGCAGGTATTCGAGGCCCATGCGCAGCTTGCCCAGCAGGCTGTGATATTGCTGGTTGAGCGTGGTCACCCCCTGCACCTTGTAGGCCATGCGCAACTGCAGATGGTCTTGCAGGTTTTCACCCACGCCGGGCAGTTCATGGCGCGGCGTGATGCCCAGTGCACTCAGGCGTTTGCCATCGCCGATGCCGGCCAGTTCGAGCAATTGCGGCGAGCCAATCGAGCCCGCGCACAGAATTGTTTCAAGGCGCGCCTTGACGCGGTGTTCGACACCACGCTGCTTAAAGCGGATGCCCGAGCAGCTGCCTTGCTCGAATTCCAGAGCCTCGACCTGCGCTTCCGTCACCAGGGTCAGGTTGTCGCGCATCTTTTTGGTGTTGAGGTAGGGATGCAGGAAGGCCTTGGCGGTGTTCAGGCGGATGCCGCGTTTTTGTGTCACCTCGAAATAAGCGCAGCCGTGGTTGTTGCCGCGGTTGAAGTCATCGGTGTGCGGAATGCCGGTCTCGCCGGCTGCGGCGTGAAAGGCATCGAGGATTTCCCAGGACACGCGCTGGCGCTCGACGCGCCACTCGCCCTTGCCGCCGTGCATAGGATTGGCGCTGCCCGGGTTGTCGAGCGAATGATGATTTTCGGTCTTGATGAACAGCGGCAGGACTTCGTCCCACGACCAGCCGGGATTGCCGGCTGCGGCCCAGCCGTCGTAATCGCGCTGCTGGCCGCGCATGTAGATCATGCCGTTGATCGACGAACAGCCGCCCAGCACCTTGCCGCGCGGGTAGAGCAGACTGCGGCCATTCAGGCCGGCTTCACTGGCGGTGCGGTAGCGCCAGTCGGTGCGCGGGTTGTCGATGCAGTACAGATATCCCACTGGAATGTGTATCCACATGTAGTCGTCCATGCCGCCGGCTTCGACCAGCAGCACCGAAGTGTCGGGGTCGGCAGAGAGCCGGTTGGCAAGCAGGCAGCCGGCACTGCCGGCACCGATGATGATGTAGTCGTAAGTGTGGTTCAAGCGGGATTCCTGACGGTGTCTCGAAGTCTTGAGGTGCTCTTACCCGGGCTGCGGCATTTTTGCTGACTGGCCGCAGGGTGTGCGCAGTGTAGTATGTAGTATGAGGTTTTTGGCGTCTTTTTTGATCGATCAGGGGGTTTTGCGATGACCAGTTCCGGCACCGTGCTCACGGCGGCCAATTTTGCCGCCATCGGAGTGGGTGCGGCTCTCGGCGCCTGGTTGCGCTGGCTGCTTGCCCTGGCGCTCAACCGGCTCTGGCCAATGCTGCCCATGGGTACGCTGGTGGCCAATCTGGTGGGCGGCTTGCTGATCGGCATTGCTGTCTGGATATTTGAGCACCACACCGACATCTCGCCCGAGTGGCGCCTGTTCGCCGTTACCGGTTTTCTCGGAGGCCTGACGACCTTCTCGACCTTCTCGGCCGAATCGATGGCACTGCTGCATCGCAGCGAGTATGGCTGGGCGCTGTTTCATACCGGCGGGCATCTGTTTGGCTCCATCCTGTTCTGCATCGCCGGTTACGCCGTGGCGCGTGCCCTGACCCTGAGCTAGATCCTGCTCAATTGAGGGATCGCGAAGCGCCGGCCGCCGGCGCCTCGTCGGCCCAGTCGAGCTTGAAGCCCCAGCCAGCTTTTTCCACTTCCTTTTGAATCAGCGTGCAAAAGGCATGCATGAGCTGATCGCTCATGTTGATTTCCAGACCGCGGGTTTCGTCCTGACGCAAGGCCAGGCGCAACTGGCCGCCTGCTTGCGGAATGAGATCGACACGCGTGATCAACAAGGGCTCCTCACCCAAAGGCAGGCTGGTGGCTTCCCCCTCAAATGGTGTTGAAAAATCGGCCTGTGAAAGCGCCGACTCGCGCGCCATCTCGGTCATCATGCCGCGTGCGTCACCGACCACTGCCGCCGATGGCCGTCCCGTGGACGGGTTGCCCAGTGTGATGGTTTCGGTGACCTGTACGAGCCCGGGCCAGAGGCGTTGCACCAGACGGCGCGTCAGCCAGAAGCGCAGTTGTGCGCCGTCCTGGGTATTGATGCGCGCCAGCAGGCGATCGTGGTCGGACAGAAAGGTGACCTGCAGTTGCCGGATATTCATCGACGGGAGCGTAATTCCTGAATTGTGGGTGTATATGTTTGTGCTGCAGGCTTGAAACGTATCTTAACGTCCCAATTTTCTCATTAATTCAATCTTTGGCAGGCAATTATCATGCGGACCGACAAGCTTACGACGAAATTGCAAGAGGCACTCGCCGATGCGCAGAGCATCGCCGCCGGCCGCGATCAACAATACATCGAACCGGTGCACGTGCTCTCGGCCCTGCTGGCGCAAAGCGACGGCTCGACGCGCGCGCTGCTGCAGCGCGCCGGCGTTAACATCCAGCGCCTGGGCGCTGACCTGAACGGTGCCATCGAGCGTCTGCCGCAGGTGCAGGGCGCCGGTGGCCAGGTCCAGCTTGGCCGGGACAGCGCCAACCTGCTCAACATCGCCGACAAGAACGCCCAGCAGCGTGGAGATGACTACATCGCCAGTGAAATGTTCCTGCTCGCGCTGACCGACGACAAGGGTGAGGCCGGCCGCATCGCGCGTGAAAACGGCCTCTCGCGCAAGGCTCTTGAAGCCGCCATTGACGCCGTGCGTGGTGGCCAGAACGTCGGCAGCGCCGACGCTGAAAGCCAGCGCGAGTCGCTCAAGAAATATACCCTTGATCTGACCGAACGTGCCCGTCAGGGCAAGCTCGATCCGGTCATTGGCCGCGACGACGAAATCCGCCGCACCATCCAGATCCTGCAGCGCCGTACCAAGAACAACCCGGTGCTCATCGGCGAGCCGGGCGTCGGCAAGACCGCCATCGTCGAAGGTCTGGCCCAGCGCATCGTCAATGGTGAGGTGCCCGAGTCGCTGAAAAACAAACGCGTGCTGTCGCTCGATATGGCCGCCCTTCTGGCCGGCGCCAAGTTTCGGGGTGAGTTCGAGGAGCGCCTCAAGGCCGTTCTGTCCGACATTGCCAAGGACGAAGGCCGCACCATCGTGTTCATTGATGAATTGCACACCATGGTGGGTGCTGGCAAGGCCGAAGGTGCCATGGACGCCGGCAATATGTTGAAGCCTGCTCTGGCGCGCGGTGAGCTGCATTGCGTCGGTGCGACCACGCTGGATGAATACCGCAAGTATGTCGAGAAGGACGCCGCGCTCGAGCGCCGCTTTCAGAAAGTCATGGTTGACGAACCTTCGGTCGAGTCGACCATTGCCATCCTGCGCGGTTTGCAGGAACGGTATGAATTGCACCATGGCGTGGACATCACCGACCCGGCCATCGTTGCGGCGGC
>CANJOT010000181.1 GCA_947475815.1 Burkholderiales bacterium
ACGCGTCTGAATGGCCGGCCAGCCCTGGCTGCCATGATCAGCACAGCGGTCATCAGCCTGTTGCTGGTTGGCCCGATGGTCATGCTCATCGTGTTTTTGACGCAGGACATCATCAGCCTGTCGTCCTACCTGATCCTTGCCGATGCCACGGGCGTGCAGCCTCCGGTCTGGCTGGCCAAGCTGCCGTGGGTGGGCCAGATGCTGCTTGAACTCTGGAACCAGTACCTCGCCACGCCCGATCAGCTGTCCACAGTCATGCACGAAATGCTGGCCGTGCGCCTGAGCGCCATCCAGAACACCGCGCAGGTCTTGCTGCTTGATTTTTCCGGACGTATTGCAACGCTGTTTTTTGCTCTGTGGGTGCTGTATTTTTTCTATCTGGATGGGCGTTCCCTGATCGGCCGGTTAAACCGCATGGGTTACAAATGGCTGGAAAACCGCTGGCCCGCTTACGTGCATTTGATGCCCGATGCCCTGCGTGCCGCCGTCAATGGCCTGGTGATTGTCGGCTTTGGCGAGGCGGTTCTCCTCAGTGTGCTGTTTTATGCCGCCGGAGTGCCGTCGGCAGTGCTGCTTGGCCTGGCCACCGCGGTGCTCGCCTTTGTGCCCATGGTCGCGCCATTGTTGCTGGCCATCATTGGTTTCGTACTGTTTGCCAGCGGCTCGGTAATATCCGCTGTTGCCGTGGTGGTGCTCGGTCTGATCATCGTGCTCGGCGCCGATTATTTCGTGCGTCCCGCCCTGATTCAGGGCGGCACACAACTGCCGTTTCTGGCGATCCTGTTTGGCATTTTCGGTGGGGTGGTCACCATGGGTGTCGTTGGCCTGATTACCGGCCCCGTGTTTCTCGTCCTGTTGTTGGTGTTCTTCCGCGAAGCAGCTCTGGATGAAGAGGAAATCAGCCTTGATTTTGGCGACGGCGGAGACGCTCGACGATAGCTGCCCAGAGTGTCCGTTTGCTCATGGTTATTATTTCCATCGGCATCTCAGTGCAGTCGATGCCAAAACCCTGCTCGGCACGGATCGGTCTGATGAGATCAACGGAGGGCAGTTTCGTCTGACTCGGGTTGACCGGGCAAAGGTCGTGACAATGCGTCTGGGAAAGGAATTTTTTTGCGAGCGGTTCGAGTCCTTTTTCCGTGTGAGGCCGGAATACCGGGCTGGCTGTCGGGAGCGGATTCTTTGCGAGGGCGCTCCTCGACGTCGATCGAGAGCGCAGTTGAGCGGCGTCGCCTTGATAACGGTGTATTGATCTCGCCAAAATTGGCCTCGTCAGGAAAGACTGGGATTGAAGATCGGCTGTTCGGCAAGTGCTGAAAATGGCCGGACTGAACTGAATTCTGGCTTGACGCCTCGCTGTCCGACTTGTTCTCTGGCAACACGTCAAGCTGAAGGTGAAAGCGTACCTGTTGCACATTGGAGTGGCCGATGGCAACACCGGATCTCGCCACTGGCGTAGTCGTGAACCCGCCGGCATCGATCGGAGCCAGCAACAGACCGTCCACGTGCTGCCGGTTGTTGATGCGTTCCAGGCCGGCCACACTGACCCGATCACGGCCGACCCCATCGCCAGGACCCGTGTCATCGCCTGCCTCATGCTGTTGCTCCGCGTTGCGTGTTTGGGGGCGGTGCATTGCGCGGCTGGTGAGTTCAAGCATACGGCGACAGCCGATCCAGCCCACCCCGAGCCGAACCATCGGTCCGCAGGCCACGAAAAAATGATCGGCACTGCTGCCGTTGGCCAGATGCAGCAGGCCACCGATTTTATCGAGAAGGTCGGCGAAAACCCCAAACATCACAGCACCCGGCAGCCGGAGCGCCACATAGGGCAAGTCAGGCCGTTGGGCATCGACGGTTTGCAATTGCGTCGGAAGCCGGCCGCTCAGGCCGGACAGTTGTGCACCCAAACTCGCCATGCCCCCGGTCAAGCCTGCCACCAGCACGATTTTCTGCATGGAGCCGCGGTGATGTCCGGCGGCCACCGCAGAAATGGTGAATGCCGCGACAAAATTGATGTCGCGCAGGCTGGTATAAAGCGCCTTGCCGTCCGCGGTCGGTACCAGTTCCTGCAGGCCAAGGCGTCGTTCCCCCACACGCAACAGTTTGTCACTGCCGGTATTGACAACCAGGATCCACAGCCCGGAAGCGATGTGCCCGAGCGTGCTGGCCACGGCGTGATTGTCGGTCGGCGTACCGGGCAAAGCCTGCTGGCACAAGGTGGTGACGCCTTTGGCCACCCAGGACCGCAATCCGAATGAAAATCCGCTCACGACCGCCTGATGCGCAAAGCCTAGCGCGATGGCGCGCAATTTTACAACGGTCGGTCGGTTCCAGCAGGTGCGTGGGGCGTCGGTGTGCGGGAGCATGTTCAGTCCTCGGGTTGGTGGCTCGGGTTTGTCTGGACTCAGAAGCGGGCGCGATGCCCCCTCTCATAAGCGAGAAGATATCTGGCCCTGCACAGGCTGGCGCGGCTTGGCATAATCAGGGCCTGATCTTGCGTGCCCCGTCGGCCCGTTTTTCGACCTTTTGTCCCTGACCGTCACGTTTTTTTCCGAGTGCGGGTCGAACACACTGGAGGGCGACCTGCCCAACCCGCCTGGTTCGTTGTCACCAGGCGATAGGGACTGCACTGTGAATCGCGGCGCGTCCGATGAGGGAGAACCGGCGCGTGCTGCCAACGGTGGCGATCGGTACCGCAGGCCAAAACTTTTGTGATCGTTCTTTTTGTGCTCGTTCTGGATGAGGTCCCTTTCTCCGATGTGGATACGGACCACTGTTTCGGGGCGGCTCTGCACCGGCAACGGCGATATGTCGGCCTGCTCCAAGGGACGCACCAACCGGATCTGCTGCACGGTGCTTATAGGAACACGACGCTCAGGTCGCCTTGGCGACGGCGTCAAAACACCACTACAGCCAAAAACGGATGGAGTGCCATTGTTCGATCCACGCATCGGCGAGGATTGCACAGGAATGGAAATTTTGCAGTCGTCGCGGATGCCGTCCTCGTCGCTCCGATCTCCGTTTTCACTTGCTTGATATTCGGGTGAGTCGGAGCCTTGTGATTGCACTGAAAGCGAGGTTCTTCTGGATGCCGGCACGATAGAGTCTAGTGATGACAGGGAACGGCGCTGGGAAGGCTTATTTTTTTCAGCCGAGTTCAGTTCCTCCACTGGGGCTATGGGCGTTTCCAAGAGATTAAATCGGATCGGCGTATCGGCGAGTCCCGTGCCTTCTTTTTTCCGCGGGCCCGCTGTGCCGGGCAAGTCGATGACCGGCAGATTCTGCTTGGCCGGTGTTTTATGGCCATCTGCCTCCTTGATGCTCACGGCCGTCACCGCCCCGCCCGGCGCTGGTGTGGCCATCCGCTGGCAGCCAAACCAGGCACCGAGGCGCAGGATTGGTCCCAGAGCGCGCTGGAGCCAGATCGCCACGGTATTCGGGTCGACTTTTCCTGGCCCCAAAATTTCGAAGCCATACGCAATGCCGCCCATGCCAGCGCCGGCGATCAGTTTCCTCTTGGCGTCGGTCCAGTCGGGCTTGGCCGTGTTCACCACGCCCGGTTTGAAATGCACGCCGCGAGCACGTCCGACCCACAGCGTCAGGCAGGCCGCGGCCGCGCCGGTGCCGCCGCTCACAACGATGGTCATGCCTTGGCCGCGCGCTGCGACCGCCAGGGAAGAGACGGTAAAGGCGCCGACGTACACGACATCGCGGACGTTGGTATTCAACTGAACATTTTTGTCATCGGCCTCGGGGGTGTCTTCGGTGTAGCCGCCGTAATTCAGCGCGACACGCGTGAATTTGTCGCAGGCAAGATTCAGGACTGCCACCGAAAGGCCTGCCCCCACATTCGCCAGAAAGCGTGCCTGCGTGTGGTTGACTGCGGGGTCATCATTGGACAAAACTCCTATGAAATGACTGGTCAGACTTTCCACCATGGCCGCCCGAACACCCCAGGACAAGCCGCTGACCACCGCCTGGCGCCCTCCCGCGCGCAAGTCGCGAAACACCGTGGCCCGCGCAGGCATTCTGTTCCATACATTCCTGAGGGTGTCCATGTTGCAAAAGGTGTCCATGTTGCAAAAAACTCCTGAAAAGAATCAAACGAAGTGAGAAAGTGAAAAATCAGGTGGAACGGTCGGGCGGCTTGGTCGGCGTTTTCAGACCCGTATGACGAGTCGGGGGTGGGTGATACGTCACCACCTCCGACTCGTCATCGGTCTGATATTCCCCGGTCTGGTCTTCTTGACCGGCAGCTTCCGGGGTGTTGCCGGTCGTCGACAGCACACTTGCAGGACTGCCGTTGGCGCTGTTGAGCAGCGAAAACGGGCTGCCACCACTGCCGGCGGCGCTGCTGAGCGCCGAGAACGGACTTCCACCACTGCCCTCGGGATTTCGGATCGACAGCAACGCATCTTCGGCCGGGTCGGTGCGTGCGTTTGATTTGCCATCGTGCTTGTCATCGATGACTTCGATGGTGACCGTGGACCGCGGAGCCGTTCGCCGGGCCTCCTGACAAGGCAGTTGTCCCTTGATCCAGGCTTTCAATCCTTCGCTGACGATAAACCAGACCGTCAACATGAGCGCGATCGTCAGCTCAGGTTTGGGACCGTAGCTTTTCCAGGACCAGGCGGTGAGGGATGCAGCGTAACCGGCTGGTGTTTTTGCCAAGGATTCAATCCCGAAGTCGTCCTCTTTAAACACCGGTTTGACGATCTGCAGCCTGCCGCCGGGTTTGCTACGAGTCAGACCACGGAAAATCTGGTTGCCGGCGGTCCAAACCAGAGGTGCGGTCAGGGCGGTCAGGCCGCCGATCGAAGCTGCAAAAAGGGTACGCAAGCCCGGCGTCCCGTCAAAGCGGTCACCGATCTCGTAACCCTTCAGCACACCGGCGCAGACAAAAACACTCGCGCGCACCACGGAACGGTAAGCGAACTGGTGTTCGCTGTCGGCATCGATGCCCCGGATGCTAAGTTTGACCTTTTCGTTCAGACTCTGCTCGACGTATTTCAGGCCATGATTGAACACGCCACTTGCCAAACCCAGCACCGGCGCGGTACATAGGCTTGCCGCCAGCGTCGCAAGGTGATACTCGTCTTCGCCGCTGAGGGCTTCGGCAAGATACTGGTAAGGGAACTCACGAAGTGCACCAAATGTTGCGCCCGTGAGCACGGCCTGGTGAATGAACTCGATGGCCAACGCATTGACGGTGGCGAGGTTCCATCCGACGTAGAGCGTTGGCTCTTTCTTGGGGGCTTCGGGGGTGCCGGTATGTTTCCGGTCGAGGCCACTGATGCCGTCACCGCCCCCCCCCTGACGGGGTCCGCGGTCTCTTGACGGGCGTCACTGACGCGCTGCTGGACGATGGAACCATGATGACCTCGCTATGAATAAGCGCATGCGCACAAGACAGAGATCGGCGTGGTCCGGACTGCTGGACTCAAGCGCCAATTGTTCTGTGGCCGAGGTCTGGAAGTGTCTCCGAAAAGATTGCTAAATGTTTATAATTCTTGCTTTTTATTTTCGGAAGAAATTACAAATCAAGAAAATTTACGTGGATGATCCGGACTGTCAGCCAGGTTTTATTCCAGGCCCTGCGCCGTCAGGTACTCGTCGTAGCCGCCGCGGAAATCGGTGATGCCGTCTGGCTTGATTTCCAGGATGCGCGTGGCCAGCGAGTTGACGAACTCGCGGTCGTGGCTCACGAAGATCAGCGTGCCTTGATAGCGGTCGAGGGCAATGTTGAGCGACTCGATCGATTCCATGTCCATGTGGTTGGTCGGTTCGTCCATGAGCAGCACATTGTGCCGGCCGAGCATGAGCTTGCCAAACAGCATGCGGCCCTTCTCGCCGCCCGACAGCACACGCACCGATTTGCGCACGTCGTCGCCGGAGAACAACAGTCGCCCGAGGATGCTGCGGATGGCCTGATCGTCGTCCCCTTCCTGGGTCCAGCGGCCAATCCAGTCGGTCAGGTCGAGGTCGGTGGCAAACTGCTCGGTCGGGTCCTGCGGCATCATGCCGGGGTTGGCGTTCTCGGCCCACTTGATGGTGCCACGGTCGGGCGCGACCTCGCCGGCGACACAGCGCAGCAGGCTGGTCTTGCCAACACCGTTCGAGCCGATGATGGCGATTTTTTCACCGGCCTCCACCATGATGTTGAAGTTCTTGAACAGCACGTGATCGTACGACTTGGTGATGTTTTCCACCGTTACGGCGAGGCGGTGCAGTTTCTTTTCACCCTCGAAGCGGATGTAGGGATTCTGGCGCGATGAGGGCTTGAAGTCCTCGACCTTGATCTTGTCGATCATTTTCAGGCGGCTGGTGGCCTGACGTGCTTTGGACTTGTTGGCCGAAAAGCGCCGCACGAAGTCCTGCAGGTCGGATATGCGTTCCTTGGCTTTGGCGTTGGCGGACTGCAGACGGTCGCGCGCCTGGGTCGAGGCCATCATGTAGTCGTCGTAATTGCCGGGGTAAACCTTGAGCGTACCGTAGTCCATGTCGGCCATGTGCGTGCACACCTGGTTCAGGAAATGTCGATCATGCGAGATGATGATCATGGTGCTGTTGCGCGCGTTGAGCACTTCCTCGAGCCAGCGGATGGTGTTGATGTCGAGGTTGTTGGTCGGTTCGTCGAGCAGCAGGATGTCGGGATTGGAAAACAGCGCCTGGGCGAGCAGCACGCGCAGTTTCCAACCGGGGGCGATGGAACTCATCGGGCCGCTGTGCTGTTCAGTCGGAATGCCCGCGCCGAGCAGCAGTTCGCCGGCACGCGCCTCGGCGGTGTAACCGTCAAATTCGGCGAAGCGCGCTTCGAGATCGGCGGCGCGCATGTAATCTTCTTCGCTGGCGTCGGGGTCGGCATAGATGGCATCGCGGTCGATCATGGCCTGCCACATATCAGTGTGGCCCATGAGCACCACGTCGAGCACGCGCATCTCTTCAAAACCAAACTGGTCCTGGCGCAGTTTGCCCAGACGTTCGTGCTGGTCGAGCATGACGTTGCCGCCACTCGGATCGAGGTCGCCGCCCAAAATTTTCATGAAGGTCGACTTGCCGCAGCCGTTCGCACCGATCAGGCCGTAGCGGTTGCCATCGCCGAATTTGACCGAGATGTTTTCAAAAAGCGGCTTGGGGCCGAACTGCATGGTGATATTGGCGGTGGACAACACGGGCGGACTCTCAGTGACGGTACGGCGGTGGAATTGGGTAAACGCAAGCGGGCGCGGCGGAAAACCGGCTATTTTAGCATCGACCTCTCGGCACAAGTTCAGGGCTGGGGCACAATGACCCCATCACAACCTTAATTTTGCCGTTATGAGCCATTCTCCCACCAGCATTTGTGTCTATTGCGGCTCTTCGCCCGGGGCCCTGCCCGTCTATCGCGAAGCCGCCAGCGCCCTCGGTGCGGCCATCGCCGCACGCGGCATCGAGCTGATCTACGGTGGCGGTCGGGTCGGCCTGATGGGCGCCGTCGCCGATAGCGCACTGGCGGCCGGTGGCAGGGTGACGGGCGTCATTCCGCGTGCCCTGCTCGAGCGCGAACTGGGCCATGGCGGCGTGACCGAACTGCTGGTGGTGCGCGACATGCACGAACGCAAGCAGCGCATGGCCAGTCTGGC
>CANJOT010000182.1 GCA_947475815.1 Burkholderiales bacterium
ACGTTGGCTGGCGCATCTGGCTTGAAGATGGTGGCCCGGTTGTTTTCAGCCAGAAGCGCATGGGCGAGGATGGCAAGGAATTTTCGTGCCTCAAGTTTCGTAGCATGATGCGTGATGGCGATGCCGGTGTTGTATTTCACCGCCACGGCACCCCCTAAAGAGCCGCATTGGGATGGTTTGAAGAACGACCTGTACGTGAAACCGGCAGAAACGCTATGCCTGCCATCCATCCCGTTTTAGCGATATAGTTCGTCGGACGATCCAGCCTTGGCGCAAGCGCGATCGTGCAATGCCAACCTTCAATGGAGACTGAAAATGGTACGAATGTTCGTGCGGCATCAGGTAAAAGAATATCGCGTGTGGAGAAAGTGCTACAACAACTTCGACGCAGAACGAACGGGGATGGGCGTCACCGCAGCGGCGGTGTATCGGTCTGCGACCGATCCCAATGAAATCACCGCCTATCACGACTTCGCGACCCTCACCAAAGCCAAGGCCTTCGCCGGTTCACCGAGGCTCAAGGAAGTCATGAAGGATGCAGGGGTAAAAGGTTCTCCGAAAATCTGGTTTGTCAAAGAGGCTTAAGACCCTTGCTTTGACACTGTGGACGGAACTTCAAGGCCATCCTTGGTTCGTGTGGCCATGC
The DNA here is from genome assembly GCA_947475815.1 of Burkholderiales bacterium. Lineage (GTDB taxonomy): Bacteria > Pseudomonadota > Gammaproteobacteria > Burkholderiales > Burkholderiaceae_D > CANJOT01. The sequence goes on from CANJOT010000182.1 coordinate 647, forward strand.
ATTCAGGCACATTGCCACTGAGGTTCCGTCCATTTTTTGTCTGCCAGCAGGCAGGCCTTGTGCCAGCAGCTTTTTCTGATGCTGCGCGTTGCTCCACCTTAACCGATGCTTCACGCGCCACGGATGAATGACTTCACCATTCGCGCCATGAATCGGCGCGAATTTGACTTGATCCTTGACTGGGCGGCAGCCGAAGGCTGGAACCCCGGTCTGTTCGATGCAGTGCCCTACTGCAACGTCGATCCCGATGGGCTGCTGGTTGGCCTTCTGAACAATGAACCCATCGCGGCGATCTCTGCCCTCCGGTACGACGACGCATTTGGCTTCATCGGCTTTTATATCGTCCGCCCTGATCGCCGCGGACAAGGCTACGGTAGCCGTATCTGGCAGGCAGGCATGGCACGCCTCGGTGCGCGCACCATCGGGCTCGACGGTGTGCTGGCACAACAGGAAAATTACCAACGCAGCGGCTTCGAACTGGCCCACCGCAACATCCGCTATCAGGGTTGCGGCGGACCGGCCGCTAGGGCAGAAAGCCTGGGCGATGGCCACCGACTGGTGTCGCTGCAGGACTTGCCCTTCGATACGCTGGCAGGCTACGAGCAAGCTTTCTTTCCTGCCAATCGGCGCGATTTCATGCAGTCCTGGATCAGCCAGCCTCAAACGATCGCACTCGGTGTGATGGGCGTGGAGAGTTTGCTCGCTTACGGTGTGCGGCGAAGCTGCCGCAGTGGATACAAGATCGGCCCTCTGTTTGCCGACAGCCCCGAACTCGCCGCAACGCTACTCGACGCGCTCTGTGCAGGCACCGAAGTTGAGGCACCGGTTTTCCTCGACGTGCCCGAGTGCAATCAAGACGCCGTTGCACTGGCCGATGGACGCGGCATGCACCGGGTGTTCGAGACTGCCCGCATGTACACCAGCGCAGTACCCGATTTGGCGCTGGCGCGCCACTACGGCATAACCAGCTTCGAGGTCGGCTGAACCACGGGATGCTCGTACTGATCGAGTGAAATTTCGCGTTGGTTTGGCAATGCGGTGCTCATGTGCCAGTTTTTCTTGTGCGCCGGGCTAGCGGGTGGCCTCGAACTGCGATTGCCGTCACTGGCATTCGCCCTGCCCGGGTACGCCCAGATTGCTAGAGCGGACCTTTGCCTGGCATCAGCGCATCATCGAATATCGCGACAGCACGCGTCCACCCGGCCGAGGCACCACGGATCTTGTGCGGGAAACACGAAATGTAAAAGCCTGTGGGAGGTAAAACCTCAAGGTTGTGCAACTTCTCGATGTGGCAGTAGCCGATGTCGCGCCCGGCCTTGTGCCCTTCCCAGATCAAGGAAGAATCGTGGCTCGCGCCATATTTTTTGGCAGTATGCACAAAAGGGGCGTCCCAGCTCCAGGCATCGGTCCCGGTCAGGCGCACACCGCGCTCGAGCAAATACATGGTGGCCTCGTAGCCCATGCCACAACCGGCGGCCACATAGTCCGGACTGCCGTAACGCAGGCCGGCTCTGGTATTGATGATCACGATCTCCAGCGGCGACAGGATGTGGCCGATGCGCTGCAATTCCTGCTCGACCTCGGCGGCACTGACAACATGGCCATCACCAAAATGGCGAAAGTCCAGTTTTACGCCAGGCTGGAAACACCACTCCAGCGGCACCTCATCAATGGAGATGGCGGGCTTTTTTTCTCCCAACGCATTGTCCATGGTGGAATGGAAGTGGTAGGGCGCATCCAAATGCGTGCCGTTGTGGGTAGACAGTTGCACCACCTCCACGGCCCAGCCCTCTCCATCGGGCAGGTCTTCTTTCGTGAGTCCGGGAAAAAACGGCGCAATTTGCGCAAAAGTGTTTTCATGATTGAAATACTCGATCTTGGGTGCAAACGCGGGGGGATCGCTCAGCACGTCGTTTTCGAGATAAATGGACAGATCAACAAATTTGCGGGCCATGTCAGTTTCCTTAATTCGTTTGCCACTTTAACAAAGTTTTCTCAGCCAGCGCCAGCAGGGTATGGCTGACTATTGTAAAAATATAAGGATGGCCAGCACGAGGCCTGATGAGGTTCCGATGCCCATGCCAATGCCACCTTTGAAGCAGCGCTATCATTCCACTTATCGCGCATCAAACACGGGGGAGTGACAATGGAAATCTATCGCGGGCCACAAGACTGGGATGCCGCCCAGGAACAACTGAGCGCCGCCGGACTGAGCGATGGCTTGCCGCTGGTGCCGCCTACCGCCGAGCGGGTCATGCGCATGCTCGATACCAATGGGTATAACCCCAACCAGGCCGTCACGAGCAAAGCTTTGCTGTTTGGCGAGGTCAACTGGCGCGATGTCGCCATCAATGCCGTCATGGCCGGTTGCCGGCCGCAATACCTGCCGGTCATTGGCGCCGCCCTCGAAGCGCTGGTTGCCGACGAGTTCAATCTTCTGGGCATCGGTACGACCACCGGTTCGGCGGCACCCGTGTTCATCGTCAACGGCCCGATCGTTGCCGAGCTGAATCTCAACGGCGGCGCCAACGCGCTCGGTCCTGGCAACCATGCCAATGCGACCATCGGCCGCGCCATCAGCCTGATCCTGCGCAACGTCGGTGGTGCGACGCCGGGCGAGGGCGACATGGCAACCCTGGGGCAGCCCGCCAAATATACCTGCTGTTTCGCCGAGAACGAGGCCGACAGTCCGTGGACACCGTTTCATGTCGATCGCGGCTTCGACAGGAGCCAGAGCGTGGTGACCGTGTTCGGCGCCAGCGGCATTCTCGAAATGGTTGATTCCAGCAGTAATACGGCCGAGGGCATCGCCATCACCTACGCGCACTCGATGCGCAACGCCGGCAGTTGCGGCCACGGCGATACGATCGGCGGCGGCGAGCCGCTGTTGCTGATTCCACCTGAGATCGCCAACATCTTCCAAAACGAAGGACGTGGCAAGGACCACCTCCAGCAGGCCATTTTTGAGCGCGCGACGATGGCGCTGACCGAGCTCGCGCCGGTGGTCGCCGAACGCATTCGCGTGGCAAGACGACGCGAAAATCGTAGTGACGTCGACGCCTTGCTGCGCATCGCACAACGGCCCGAGGACATTCTGGTTGTGGTGGCCGGCGGGGTTGGCGTCAAGACGGCCTACCTGCCGGCATGGTCGTCAACCCGTGCGGTCAGCCGGGTGATCAAGCTTGGGCCCGGAGTCCCTTGACGGCGCAGGCGCGCCCTGAAAGAAGTCCGTAGAATGTCGGGAGCATGGTCAATCTCCATTTTTCCAGCGAGCGTCCAGTCACCTTACAGTGACGCCCGACTCCATGGCCCCGTCTTTTTCCCCGTCCTTTTCTCCAACTCAGGCTTCCATGCCAGCCCTGTCAGCGGTGTCCTTGCGGTCGCTGGAAATCTTCGTGACGGTGGCCAACGCCGGCTCGATGAATGCGGCTGCCGAACTGCTCAACGCCAGCCAGCCGGCAATTTCGCTGGCGATCACGTCGCTCGAGCAAACGCTGGGGTCGAAGCTGTTTGACCGGTCCGTCCGGCCTGCGACCCTGACGTGGGCCGGCAAGGCCGCGCTCCAGCACGCCATTGAGGTCGTGGCCGGCGTGAGAAGGCTGGAAGCGGCAACGCGCTCCCATGCGTCGGAGCCGGTTCCGGTGTTGCGGGTGGGAATGATCGACAGTTTCACCGCCACCCTCGGTGCATTCCTGATTCAGGAACTGCGCGACATGGCAACCGAATGGACGGTCGTATCCGGCTTTGCGCCCACACATCTGCAGGCACTGTTTGATCGCACCATCGACGTCGTGGTGACCCTCGATGAGGTTCCTGATTCGGCCGAGTTATATCACCGCGAGATCCTGCGTGAATCCTTCGTGCTGGCGGTACCAACCAGTTGGGATATCGCCGACAACCTGGAGGACGTGGCCAGCACACGCGACTACATCCGCTTTGGCCGCGAGGCCTATATGGGTTCGATCCTCGATCGCTATTTCGAGCAGGAGAAAATCCGCCCGACCCAGCGCTACCAGTTCAATACCATGGACGCGATCCTGAGCATGGTCGCCGCCGGTCTGGGCTGGACCATGGTGACCCCCCTGGTGATTCTGAAGTCGAATTGCGACGTCACCAAGGTGCGGCTGATTCGGCTCACCAAGCGGGCACCAAGCCGCCGGATGAGTGTGGCCATGCTGCGCAGCGGCCGGACCGATATCGCCGAAAACATGCACGCGGCGTCGATACGTGCCATCCGCGAGCGCATCATTCCGCAACTCAACGCCCTGGTGCCATGGCTGGGCGATGAGATCAAGGTGATCGAGGCGCCCTGAGCCACGCCCTGAGCCGATTGTTGACGGTCTTCGTGGCTTGGTGCTACCGTCAGGCACTCTGTCCATAGCGAAAAACGAGACCGGCCATGACCCTCCAGGCGACCCGCACCATCACCCTGGTCAATCCCGTGGCGCCCGCCCCCACGGATGACCGCGTCCGCCAGCGTCCGGCCATCACCCGCCTGCAGGGCTTGCGCCTTGGCCTGCTCGACAACGGCAAAGCCAATGCGGACCACCTGCTCCAGATGCTGAGCGCCGACCTCCAGCGGGATCTGGGCACCACACTGGCCGTGCAAGGGCGCAAGCCGCATCCGTCGATCGCCGCGGCGCGCGAACAGCTCGCCGAGCTTGCCCGCGACGCTGACTTCGTCGTCAGCGCCATGGCCGACTGAGGCTCGTGCACGTCGTGGAGTGTCCATGACATGCTTGAATTGCAGGGACGTGGCGTGCAGGTTGCCCTGCTCTGCTCCGATGCCTTTGTGCCACTGGCCCATTCACTGCAAAAGCTGAGCGGGGCAAACCGTTTGCCGCTGATCATCATCCAACACCCGCTCGGCGGCATTGAGCGCGCGGCGGTGCGCGCGCGTGCCGACCAGGCCTTGCCGCAACTCATCACTCTGTTACAAACACGCCAGCATGCCTGATTTTCCCGCTCCCGCCATCGGCCGCACCAGCGAATTGGATGCCAGCGTCGATGCCACCGTCGACGCCACCGTCGATGCCACCTTCGACATGGCCGACGACCTCGACGCCATCAACCGCCTGTGCATCGAACGCGGCTGGTCCGATGGCCTGCCCATCGTGCCGCCCACCACTACACGCGTCGCGCAAATGCTCGCCTGGTGCGACCGTCCGCACGATGCGCCCATCGCCCACATTGCGCCGCGCCGCGGCGCAGCCACGCCACGGCGCCTGGCCGCCAATGCCGTCATGGCAGGCTGCCGGCCGGAATACTTCCCGCTGGTCATGCTGGCCATCGAGGCACTGTGTGACGAAGCCTTTAACCTGCACGGCATCCAGACCACCACCCATCCGGTGGCGCCGCTGATTATCGTCAACGGGCCGATCGCGCGCGAACTCGACATCAATGCCGGCCACAACGCCTTTGGCCCGGGGCGTCAGGCCAATGCCGCCATCGGTCGCGCCATTCGCCTCGCCCTGCTCAATATCGGCGGCGCGATTCCCGGCGTGGGGGACATGGCAACGCTCGGCTCGCCCGCCAAATACACCTGGTGTGTGGCGGAAAACGAAATCGACAGTCCGTGGGAACCGCTGCACGTCGAGCGCGGCTTCGCCTTCGAGGCGAGCACCGTGACGGTGGTCGGCGGTGAAGGCCCGCACAACATCACTGACCATGAAAGCACTGATGCTGCCGGGCTACTCAAGGGAATCTGCAATTCCATGGCGATCCCCGGCGCCAACAACGCCGCCGTCGGCGACGTGCGCTTTGCCGGTGAGCCGATGCTGGTGCTGTGCCCCGAGCACGCCGCCCTGATCGCAACGGCCGGTTATAGCAAGCGCGATCTCAAACAACACCTGTTTGAAAACGCCCGCGTGCCGGTACGCAACTACCCCGACGCCATCATCGAGAACCGCCTGCGCAACAGCGGCCGCTTCGACGGTCAGCTCGATCTGCCTTTGCACGAGCGCCGGGTGCCCCTGGCCGCGCGCGCCGAAGACTTCATGGTGATCGTGCTGGGCGGCGCCGGCAAACATTCGGCCTTCATCCCGACGTTTGCCATCACGCGTGCGGTGACGCGGGTCTTGCGGCGGGCCGACGGGCGCGTTGCGGCATCGCTCGCGGAGCTGCGCCGGGATTGAAGTCCAAGCTGATTGCAGCTTTGGACAGCCCATCTGAAACACACCGCACCGCTTGAACAGTGTAGCCAGTTGCCGTGATGCCATGAAGCAAGAGTATCCATGCGAGCGCTCTGATTATGCGGTCATGAGTCACCCGTCCCTGCACCCGTCCCTGCAACTTGACCGGTGCGCGATAGACGCCTATATTTGCCACATCGACAGAAAAACAGACAGTGAAAAAAAGGCTATGCGGCTCACTTTCACGAGTGCGTCGCACCAGTACAACCATCACGGCGGGCAGGACATCCATCCACGCCAGCCGCATCACAGCAGCTCACTTGATCTGTCGAGACCACAAGGTCGACCGTGCGCCCATGCCTCTGGTGTGACAGCGCGCGGCACAATAACGGGAGACGCTCATGAAGCACACATCCGATAGCCGTCGTGATTTTCTGATCAAGAGCCTGAGTACCGGCGCCGCGCTGTCCACCGGCGCCGGCCTGCTCGGCGCGGCCCACGGCCAGGCCAGCGATTACCCGAACAAGCCGATCCGCGTGATCGTGCCCTTTCCGGCCGGATCGGCCACCGATATCAGCATGCGCCTGCTTGAGACGGTGATGAGCCGGGTACTCGGACAGAGCCTCATCATCGACAATCGCCCGGGCGCTTCCGGCGCCATCGGCGCCGATCTCGGTAAGCGTGCGGCGCCCGACGGCTACACCATCCTGATGGACGCCGCCTCCTCGCACAGCGTGCTCGCGGCGATGCGCCCGACCACCTTGCCCTATAACATCCTGACCGACTTCACCGCCATTGGCCGTGCCTGCACCTCGGCCAACGTGGTCGCGGTCAATCCCAAGCT
>CANJOT010000183.1 GCA_947475815.1 Burkholderiales bacterium
CAGACCATCGGCCTGAACCTTGATGCCGCCTACAGCTACACGGAAAACGGCTCGTTCTCGGCGTACTACTCGACGCAGCGGCGCGAGCGCAACATGATCTCCGGTGCCAGCGGTTTGGGCGCGAACAACAACGCGACCAGCTATGCAGCGCTGGTGGCGCCGACGGTCACGTTCGCCAACAAGCTTCTGGAACATGACGACACCATCGGCCTGACGGTGCGCCAGAAGAACCTGATGGCGGGCAAGCTGGAAGTGGTGGGCGACTTCTCCTGGACCTATGGCCGGTCGTTGTATCGTACCGACATCAACAACTTCCAGGTGGCCAACGCCTTCGCTGCTCAGACTTGCGGTGCCGCGATCCTGCTGGCTTGCGGTGATGCGCCGGAGTTCAACAGCCGCCTGATCCAGTTCAAGCTGACCGGCAACTACACGGTCGACAAGAAGAGCAAGATCACGCTAGGTTACATGTTCCAGCGTCTGGGCAGCACGGACTACTTCTACAACGCCTACCAGACTGGTTACACCCCGGGCACCCTGTTGCCGACCAATCAGCAGTCGCCGAATTACCGGGTGAATGCAGTCATCGCAACCTACAGCTACAAGTTTCAGTAACCCGGTCACGCAGCTTTGACCAGACAGGAAGGCGACATCATGGACGAGAACAAAAGGCCCGGTCTTTTGCGGCACTTCTGGAACACCATCAGAAAACCGAGCGCGAAGTACTCGATCCTGACCATTACTTCAGTGGCCTTCGTGTTTGGCATTCTGTTCTGGGGCGGTTTCAACACGGGCATGGAGGCCACCAATACCCTTGAGTTTTGCACCACCTGTCATGAGATGCGCGACACGGTGTACAGCGAATACAAGGAAACCATCCATTACAGCAACCGCAGTGGCGTGCGCGCAATCTGCTCCGATTGTCACGTGCCCAAGGACTGGACCCACAAGCTGATCCGCAAGGCCAAGGCGAGTCTCGAGATCTGGGGCAAGCTGACCGGTTCGATCGACACCAAGGAAAAGTTCGAGGCCAAGCGCATGGAACTGGCTGGCCACGAATGGGCGCGCATGGCGGAGTCGAACTCGCGCGAATGCCGCAACTGCCACAACTTCGATGCCATGAGCGCCGAGTTGCAAAAGCAGACGCCGTACAAGAAGCACATGAAGGCCAAGGAAGAAGGCAAGACCTGTATCGACTGCCACAAGGGTATTGCTCACCGCCTGCCCAAGGAATACAAAGATCCTGACGAATGATGTGACTGTGTAGCAGCCCGGACTGTAACCGCATGCCGGTTGTGGTCCGGGGCAACTCGAACCACGATCGTCAGGTTGTGGTTTTTTTTGTGGGTTCGCATCATAAGCTGGGGCGGCACGCCGACAGTGGCATAATTCCTTGCGCGTGTGCTTCCTTTCTGCGATGTTGCAGCTTTTGTTGACTCCCTCTGTTCAGCCTCCATGCTCGAAGTCTCCAACCTGAAATGCGTTCGTGGTGAGCGGCCCCTGTTTGATCAAGTCGGATTCAGGCTGGATCGTGGCGCCGTGCTGCACCTGCGTGGCGCCAACGGGGCGGGCAAGACCAGTCTGTTGCGCATCCTGTGTGGCTTTTCGCCGCCCGAGGCGGGCCTGATCACCTGGAATGGCGTGGCGGTGGGCGAGCTGGGCGGTGATTGGCGCCGTGACCTGTTTTATCTCGGTCACAGCAGCGCCCTGCAGGAATCGCTGACGGTGGCCGAGAATCTGGCGTTTACGTCCACGCTGGCCGGTGAGCCTGCGGGTCTGGTTGAGATCGCCGCGGCTTTGCTGCGTTTTGGCCTGAAGGGCCTGCATAGCCGCCTTGTACGGCAGTTGTCGCAGGGCCAAAAACGACGCGTCGCGCTGGCGCGGCTGTTGCTCAGCAAGGCGCCTCTGTGGATCCTTGACGAGCCCTTTGTGGCGCTCGATGTGGCCGCCGTCAACCTGCTTTCGGGCATCATTGCCGAGCATCTGGAGCGCGGGGGGCTGGCCATCCTCACCAGCCACCAGCCGGTGGAAATTGGCAGCTTTGCCGTTCAGGAACTGGAACTCGTGTGAGCGCATCCAGCTTTCTCAAGATCGGTCTGGCCGTGGTGCGCCGCGAAGTGCGCCTGTCGATGCGCCAGAAGGGCGAGATGCTCACGCCGCTGTTCTTTTTTGTCGTCGCCGTGAGTCTGTTTCCGCTGGCCGTGGGGCCGGAGGCGGCGCTGCTGCTGCGCATGGCGTCGGGGGTGCTGTGGGTGTGCGCCCTGCTGGCGGCCATGCTGTCGCTGCAGCGTCTGTTCCTGGCCGATTACACGGATGGCTCACTCGAGCTGATGCTGCTCTCGCCCGTGCCGCTGGTGGCGCTGGTGCTGGCCAAGGCGTTTGCCCACTTCCTGCTCTCCGGTGTGCCGCTGGTGCTGATGGCACCCGTGCTGGGCCTGCAGTTCGGCATGGAACCGCACGCGCTCGGGATTCTCATGTTGTCCTTCCTGCTGGGCACACCGACGCTCAGTCTGATTGGCAGCATCGGTGCGGCGCTCACGCTGGGGGTGCGCGGTGCCGGCGTGCTGTTGTCGCTGCTGGTCCTGCCGCTGTATATTCCCGTATTGGTGTTTGGCGCCGGCGCGGTTGAAGCCGATGCCGCCGGTCTGGGCTATGGTTCACATCTGTCCCTGCTGGCCGCCATGCTGGTGCTCTCCCTCGCTTTCGCCCCGTTCGCTACTTCTGCCGCCCTGAAAATTTCACTCGAATGAGCTCAAACGCGATTCACTGGTTCAGATTTTCCTCGCCCCAGAACTTCTACCGTCTGGCAGGTCGACTGTGGCCGGTGTTTGCCGCGCTGGCGGCCGTGCTGACTCTGGTCGGTCTGTGGATCGCCTTCTTTGTCGCGCCGACCGATGCGCAGCAGGGCGAGGGCTACCGCATCATCTTCGTGCACGTACCGGCATCGCAGATGTCGATGTTCATCTACATGGTCATGGCGGCCTGGGCGGGCGTTGGCCTGGTGTTCAATACCCGCCTGTCGAGCATGATGGCTTCGGCGTTGGCGCCAACCGGCGCCTTGTTCGCGTTCCTGTCGCTGGTCACCGGTTCGCTCTGGGGCAAACCGATGTGGGGCACGTGGTGGGTCTGGGATGCGCGCCTGACCTCCGAACTGATCCTGCTTTTCCTGTACATGGGTTTTCTGGCGCTGCAATCGTCCATCGATGACCCGCGCCGTGCCGACAAGGCCTGCGCCGTGCTGGCGCTGGTGGGCTCGGTCAACGTGCCCATCATCTACTTCTCCGTTAAATGGTGGAACACGCTGCACCAGGGCGCTTCGGTGTCGCTGTCCAAGGCGCCCTCGATGGCCGCGCCGATGCTGTGGGGCATGCTGATCATGGTGCTGGCCTGCTGGATGTACACTGTTGCGATTGCCATGGCCCGGGTACGCAGCATCATTCTCGATCGCGAGCGTCATACCGAATGGGTGAAACATGCAATGGAATAGCGTCGGCGATTTTTTCGCCATGGGCGGATACGCCTTTTATGTCTGGGGCAGCTTTGGCATCACCGCGCTCGTGGTGATCGTCGAGATGCTGCTGGTGCGCAGTCGACGCAAGGAAGTGGTCGACCAGCTTCGTTCTGAATTTCTCGCGGATAAATCCTCTTCATGAAACCTCGTCACAAACGTGCTGCCCTGATTGCCGGTGGCCTCGCCGCCCTGAGCCTTGCTGCCTACTTCGTACTCAATGCCTTCCAGAGCAATCTGGTGTTTTTCTTTACCCCGACCGACGTTGCCACCGGCGCGGCACCCAAGGATCGGGTGTTCCGTGTGGGCGGCATGGTCAAGACGGGCACGGTCAAGCGGGACAACCTGACCGTCAGTTTCGTGGTGACCGACAATGCCCGCGACGTGCCCGTGTCCTACACCGGTATCCTGCCCGACCTGTTTCGCGAGGGTAAAGGCGTTGTCGCCCAGGGCAAGCTTGGTGAGCAAGGCCAGTTCGTGGCCTCTGAGGTGCTCGCCAAACACGATGAAAACTACATGCCGCCTGAAGCCCAGGCCGCCATGGACCAGGCCAAGGCCAAACAAACCATCAAGACTCTCAAGTAGGAAGCGCCATGATTCCTGAAATCGGTCATTTCGCCCTGATTCTCGCCCTGTTTGTGTCGCTCGCGGTGGGGGTGCTCGGCATCGCCGGTGGCCAGAGTGGCCGGCGCGACTGGATCGCCGCCGTCCGTCCCGGGACCCAGGCTCTGTGGGTCCTGACCGCGATCGCTTTTGCCAGTCTGGCCTGGTCATTCTGGAGCAACGATTTTTCGGTGTCTTACGTGGCGCAGCATTCGAACACCAAACTGCCGGCGATCTACCGCTTTGCCGCAGTCTGGGGGGGGCATGAAGGCTCGCTGCTGCTGTGGCTGCTCATGCTCAGTTCCTGGATGCTGGCCGTGGCCGTGTTCTCGCGCCAGTTGCCTGACGCCATGATGGCACGCGTGCTGGGCGTGCTCGGGCTGGTGGCCGTGGGCTTTCTGCTGTTCATTCTGCTCACCTCCAGCCCGTTCGAGCGCCTCGCCCAAATTCCCGCGGACGGTTCTGACCTCAACCCGATGCTGCAGGATCCCGGACTGGTCTTCCACCCGCCGATGTTGTACATGGGCTATGTCGGCATGGCCGTGCCCTTCGCCTTCGCGATCGCAGCGTTGCTCTATGGCCGGCTCGACGCCGCCTGGGCACGCTGGTCACGCCCCTGGGCGACCGCAGCCTGGGTCTGCCTGACCATCGGCATTGCCATGGGTTCGGAGTGGGCCTATTACGTGCTCGGCTGGGGCGGCTGGTGGTTCTGGGATCCGGTTGAAAACGCCTCCTTCCTGCCCTGGCTGATCTGTACGGCGCTGATCCATTCGCTGGTGGTGACCGAAAAGCGCGGCCTGTTCCGCAACTGGACCATCATTCTCGCCATCACCGGTTTTTCGCTCAGCCTGCTGGGGACCTTTCTGGTCCGTTCGGGCGTGCTGACCTCGGTGCACGCCTTTGCCAGCGACCCGAAGCGCGGCGTTTTCATCCTGTTGTTTCTTGCTGTGGTGGTGGGGGGCTCGCTGACCCTGTTTGCCTTTCGCGCCGGCAAGGTGCGTTCCGAAGGCGACATGGGGTTTGCCTCGCGTGAATTCTTTCTGCTGGTCAACAATGTCCTGCTGGCGACGGCGACGGCGGCGGTGCTGCTGGGCACCATCTATCCTCTGATCGTTGATGCCCTCAATCTGGGCAAGCTGTCCGTCGGCCCGCCGTATTTCAACGCGGTGTTTGTGCCCATCATGGTGCCGGTATTGTTCTTCATGGTGATTGGCACCTATGCCCGCTGGAAGCGCGATGATGTGCGTACCCTGACCAAAAAACTCGGGCCGATCGCTGCCCTTGCGCTGCTGCTCGGTTGCCTCGCGCCCTTTCTGGCCGGACCGTGGTCGGCGCTGGCGGCGATGGGCCTGACGCTGTCGTTCTGGATCATGCTCGGCTCGATCCAGCAGATCGTGCGCCAGATTCGCGGCACGCTGGTCTGGAACTCGACGCCGGCTTCGTTCTGGGGCATGCATCTGGCGCACCTCGGCATTGCCGTTTGTGTGGTGGGGATCACCATGGTCAAGACCTACGAAACCGAAAAAGACGTGCGCATGGAAATTGGCGACACCGTCGAGGTGGGCGGTTATACCTTCCGGCTGCTGGGCATGCGCAAGGCGCCCGGTCCGAACTACATGGCTGATGTCGGTGATGTGGAGTTGAGCCGCAACGGCCAGGTTCTGCGGATGATGAATCCCGAAAAACGCACCTATTTTTCCTCGAGCATGCCGATGACCCAGGCGGCCATCGACAGCGGCCTGCTGCGGGACGTCTATGTGTCGCTCGGCGAGCAGCTCGAACCCACCAATGGCAAGCCGGCGTGGGCGGTGCGGGTGTACCACAAGCCGTTTGTTGACTGGATCTGGGGCGGGGCCTTGTTCATGGCCATTGGCGGCCTGATCGCCGCGCTCGACAAGCGCTACCGCAAAAAGCGCGCGACCCAGAGCAGCGCCGCCACGGTGGGAGCTGCCGCATGAAAAAAACACTCATTCCCCTGGCCGTCTTCATTGTCCTGGTGATTTTTCTAGCCGTCGGCCTCAAGCGCGACCCGAAAGAAATTCCATCGCCTTTGATCAACAAGGCAGCGCCTGACTTTGTCGCACAGCGCCTCGATACCGCGGCGCCGTTCTCCGGCAAGGACATGCTGGGCAAGGTCTGGATGCTCAATGTCTGGGCATCGTGGTGCGTCGCCTGCCGTGAAGAACATCCGATCCTGAAGGAATATGCCAAGACGCGCACGCTGCCCGTGATTGGCCTCGACTACAAGGATGGCTTGGCCGAGGGCCGGGCCTTTCTCGCCAGCTTCGGGGACCCCTACGACTTCTCGGTGGTCGATCCCGATGGCCGGATTGGCATCAATTTTGGTGTCTACGGCGTGCCTGAAACCTTCCTCATCGACAAGGCCGGCGTGATCCGCTACAAGCAGATCGGCCCGATCACCGCACAGGTGCTTCGGGAAACGCTGCTGCCCATGATCGCGGAGTTGCAGAAATGAAAACCGGGCTGCTTGTGTTGTTGTCGCTGCATCTGATGCTGGGCATGGCTGTGGCGCGCGCCGGCGAGGCCGCGCCGCTGGCCGAAGACCCCGTGGTCGAGCAACGGCTGGTGCTCATCGCCGAGGATCTGCGCTGCCTGGTGTGCCAGAACGAATCTCTGGCTGCTTCGCGCGCCGATCTGGCCATCGATTTGCGCCGCGAAATTCGCAATCTGATCCGCGCCGGCAAGAGCGACCAGCAAGTGATGGATTTTCTGGTCGACCGGTATGGCGATTTTGTGCTCTATCGGCCGCCTCTGAAACCGAGCACCTGGCTGCTCTGGTTTGGTCCCTTCCTGTTGCTGCTGGTGGCCCTCGTGGTGCTGGTGCGTTTCGTGCGCCGCGGCCAGCGTGCCGCCATGCCTCCCGTGCTCGATGCTGAACAGCGCGCCCGGGCGCAGTCTTTACTTCAGGATTCGTAATGTCGTCGACTCTCGTGTTTTATGCCATCGCCACTGTGCTCACCCTGTTGGTGGTGGGCTGGCTGGTGCGTCCCCTGCTGCGCCATGCGCCGGATTCCGACGTGACCGCCGAACGCCTCAACGCGGCCATTTACCGTGATCAGCTCGCCGCGCTTGAGCGTGATCTTGCCAGCGGTGGCATGACGCCTGCTGATTACGAGACCATACGCGATGAATTGCAGTTGCGTCTGCTCGACGATACCCGCGCGGACGCACCCGGCGCCACGGCCCCGGTGAGCGCTTCGCCTGTGGCGGGCTTCCTGAGCGCACGGCGCACCGCCGCGCTCATGACGGTCGTGCTGGTCGTCGGCGCGGCCGGTGGCTATTACCAGCTCGGTGGCGGACCTGATGCCATTGATCCTGTGGCCGCACAGAGTATGGGTTCGACTGAGGTGAAGAAAATGGTCGAGGGCCTGGCCGCGCGCATGAAGGCCAACCCGGGTGACGTCAAGGGTTGGGCCATGCTGGTGCGTTCCTACAAGGTCATGGGCATGTTTGATGAGGCCGAGCAGGCTGTGCGTGACGCCGGGCCGCTG
>CANJOT010000184.1 GCA_947475815.1 Burkholderiales bacterium
AATTCCCGCATTTGCTCGATCGTCTCGAGCTTCGCATCGTTCATGTCGATCACCATTTCTGAATAATCGACCCAAAATCACCAACTCAGACGCATATGCCGTTGGAAACACAGTGCCGCCTTCAGACGCATATGCCGTTGGAAGAGGCTGGGGCTTGGGTTTGGCGCCGCGCGACTGTACACTTGCTACTCCATCGGCCAGCACTCACCAGAAAATACCATGCGCATTACACCCCCCTACGGTTACCGTGACCTGACCCCCCTGCTCAAAACCCACCGCGTTGTGCCAGCGGCCAATCGCACCTTGCCCGCGTTTGCCTTGGCGACCAACGCCTTGCCGGTGACCATGGCCGAAATTCCGGTGGCGGGCCACTATTACCCCATCGTTTTTTCCGCCGGCAGCGCGCCCAATCTGTTCAACCCGGTGGCGATTCTGGGCATGAGCGGCGCGGAAAACCTGTTCGTCAAGGACGGCAACTGGGCAGCGGGTGCCTACGTGCCGGCCTATGTGCGCCGCTACCCTTTTTGCATGACGCGCGTCACCATGGATGACGTCAGCCAAGAGCAGCGCATCGTCTGCGTCGAAGCCGACCAGCTGCGGGAAGACGGCGAGGCGCTGTTTGACATGACCGGCCAGCCCCTGCCGGTCTGGACCGAAACCGACCAATTGCTGCAGGAATTCGAAGCCGACCTCGACCGCACGGCCGAAATGTGTTCGATCCTCGCCGATTACAAGCTGCTTGAGCCCTTCACCATGCAGGCCAACTTCAAGGTCGGTGGTTCGTTTTCCCTTGATGGCATGTTCCGCGTCGACGAAAAACGCATTGAGCTACTTTCTGCCGGCGAGCTGAAAAACCTGATCAAGAAGGGCATCCTCGGGCGCATCTATCAGCACCTCGGTTCGCTCACCAACTTCAATCGCCTGACCGACCTGAAAGGCCTGGCGCTGCTGGCCAGCACGCCCGCGCCGGTGGCCGGCGCCGCTGCCGAAACGGTGCCCGACAGCACACCTGCATGAACCTGGACCCGGTCGGGGGCTTGCCCCCGTTTGAGGATGCGTGGTTTAACGCGCAGTACAACGTGCGCGCCGCCGTGGTCGACCACCCGGCGATTTTTGCCCGCTGGGCGCGTCAGGGTGAAACAGCTCGACGCGCCAGCCATGCGCGCTGCGATCTGGCTTATGGGCCAAGCGCGGCCGAACGGCTGGATCTGTTTGGCGTGACCGACGCACAGGCGCCGCTGCTGGTGTTCATCCACGGCGGTTTTTGGCGCTCGCTCGACAAGTCGGATTTTTCCTGGCTGGCCGCGCCCTTCAACGCCCAGGGCATCGCCGTGGCCATCCTCAATTACGGCCTGGCCCCGGCCATCTCACTGGAAGACATCGTGCGGCAAAACCTGCGCGCTTCCGACTGGTTGTGGCGCAACGCCCGCACTCTGGGTTTTGACCGCGAACGGATGTTTGTTTCAGGCCATTCGGCTGGCGGCCATCTGGGGGCGATGATGTTGTGCGCCCGCTGGCAGGAATGGGCCTCGGACCTGCCCGGCCACATTTATCAGGGAGCAATGCTGCTGTCGGGTGTCTATGACCTGGAGCCGATCCGCCGCGCGGCCTACCTGAACACCGATCTGCAGCTGACGCCCGAACGTGTTGCCCGCCTGTCACCGCTGTTCATGCCAGCAAGCGCCGCCGTGCCGGTGCTGACCGCCGTCGGCGGACTGGAGTCGGACGAATTCAAACGCCAGACCAGCGAGTTCAACACCGTCTGGCAAGCGCAGCTGCGCGCCAGCATCGCGGCACCACTCGACCATCACCTGAGCCTGTGCGAGCGTCTGGTCGACCCGGAGCATGAACTGTTCACCAGCACGGTCGCGCTCTGTCTGGGCTGAAGCGCCTGGCCTTCTTGCGCCTGATCGGCGGCTGATCGGCGGCTGATCGGCGGCTGATCGGTGCCTGATCGCGCCTACTCGGCCTGAGCTTCGAGCAGCTTGAGCAGCGCCGAGGTATCTTCCTGACCCCAGCCGCGCTGCACCATGTCGTGCAACTGGCCTGCCACCAGCAGCACAGCGGGCAGATCAAGCCCGAGGGTTTCGAGCTGATCCACCACCAGCCCGAAATCCTTTTCATGCAGGCGCAATTCAATGCCGGCGGTGAAATCGCGGCTGATCATCTTCGGGCCCATCAGGTCGAGCATCTTGCTGCCCGCGAACCCGCTTTGCAGGGCACTCAGGGTGCGCTCCAGATTGACGCCCTGAGCCTGGGCAAAATGCATGGCCTCAGCAATGGCCTGGATGCTGACCACCTGAACAATCTGGTTACAGGCCTTGGCAACCTGGCCCGCACCCGAGTCGCCGATATGAACAATGTTCTTGGCCAGACGCTGCAGGATGGGACGCGCTGTCTCGAGCGCCTCGAGCTTGCCGCCGACCATCATGGTCAGGGTGGCGGCCGTGGCCCCCTGCACACCACCCGACACCGGGCAATCAAGATAATGAATGTTATTGCGCGCCAGGCGGGTAGCAAACACGCGCGCCGCCGTCGGCGAGATGGTGCTGAAGTCGAGTATGACCGAGCCGGTCTTGGCGCCCTGCTCGACACCGCGTTCACCAAACAGCACGGCCTGAACATCGGCCGTGGAAGTGACGTTGATGCAGGTAAAGTCGGCGCCGGCCGCGGCATCGGCCGGGGATGGCAGCGCGACTGCGCCGCGCGAGACCAGACCGGCTGCGCTGGCCGGTTTGCGCGCGAACACCCGCAGGCGATGGCCGGCATTGAGTAGATGCCTGGCCATGGGCTGTCCCATGTTGCCTAATCCGATAAACCCGATCGTACTCATCCACACCCATTCACAGGACAACAGGCACACTTGCCGCCCGTGCAGGCCGGCCCACAGACTGGCATCTTATAAGGCGACGCCAAGCTTAGGCAAGCCCTGCGGACACGGCGATGCGTCCAGACCACGCTTTCAGTGTGGATTTCTAACTGGAAGTATCGTGCCTCGCCAGCCAGTCCGGCCGAAAACGCGCACAACCGGTAAACGGCAAGACGCGGTCGGCGCGCGCTGTGCGCTGGAGCGTTCCAGAGCGTTCCAGCGCCATTCACTCAGGTATTTTGCACCACGATGGTCGGAAATTTGAGCGACATGTCACGTGCCTTGCCCGCCACGGCCACAGCCAGCTTGCGGGCAATTTCCATGTAAAGCTTGGCGAGCGGGCCGTCCGGTTCGGCCACGACGGTGGGCGTGCCAGAGTCGGTCTGCTGGCGGATGCGGATGTCCAGTGGCAGGCCGCCGAGATATTCGACGCCATATTCGGCGCACATCTTCTGGCCACCGCCCTCGCCAAAGATGTGTTCGGCATGGCCACAGTGGGTGCACACATGCACACTCATGTTTTCCACGATGCCCAAAATCGGAATGCCGACTTTCTCGAACATCTTCAGACCCTTGCGCGCGTCCAGCAAGGCAATGTCCTGAGGCGTGGTGACGATCAGTGCACCCGTCACGGGCACTTTCTGCGACAGCGTCAGCTGGATATCGCCCGTGCCGGGCGGCATGTCGACCACCAGATAATCGAGGTCGCGCCAGTTGGTTTGTTCGAGCAATTGCTGCAAGGCCTGCGTGACCATCGGGCCGCGCCAGACCATGGGTTCGTCGGGTTTGATCATGAAGCCGATCGAACTGGCCTGAATACCATGGTTTTCCATGGGTTCCATGGTTTTGCCATCGTCGGACCGCGGCCGGCCGCTGATACCCAGCATCATCGGCTGCGACGGGCCATAGATGTCGGCATCCAGAATGCCCACCGTGGCGCCTTCGGCGGCCAGGGCCAGCGCCAGATTGACGGCGGTGGTGCTCTTGCCCACGCCACCCTTGCCCGAAGCCACGGCGATGATGTTTTTTACCCGCGGCAGCGGCTTGGAGCCGCGCTGCACGGCATGCGCAACAATCTTGCTGCTGACATTGACGCTGATGCGGCCGATACCCGGCAGGCCCTGCAGGGCCGCCGTCACCATGTCACGGATCAGGCCAAACTGACTCCTCGCGGGGTAGCCGAGTTCCACGTCAAGGCTGACGTTGCCAGCGTCGAGTTTCAGATTGCGCACCGACTTGGTGGCGACCAGATCGCGGCCGGTATTGGGATCCACCACCGTGCTAAGGGCGGTCTGAATGTCTTCCTGAGAGATGGCCATGGGTCTTGCATTGTTGGAGAAGGAACCTTAGTCTAGCGCAAATGCACACGGCCCCTGCGAATCCCCTTGATGCCAGCATGGTCCCGGGGCAGGGGCCAGGCGCAGGCACGGACACCGACACACCCACAGACCCCATCGTTGACCTGCTGGTCATCGGTGGCGGCATCAATGGCACGGCGATCGCGCGTGACGCCGCCGGCCGCGGCCTGTCGGTGCTGCTGGTGGAGCAGGACGATCTGGCCAGCCATACCTCGGGCGCGAGCAGCAAGCTCATTCATGGCGGTTTGCGCTATCTCGAATATTACGAATTCCGCCTGGTACGCAAGGCCTTGCAGGAACGCGAGCGCCTGCTGCGCTGCGCGCCGCACATCGTCCGGCCGATGCGTTTCATTGTGCCGCATGACCCGGCAACCCGGCCGGCCTGGATGCTGCGCGCCGGACTGTTCCTCTATGACCACCTGGCGCGGCGCGCATTGTTGCCGGGCTCGAACATGATCAGCCTGCGCGATCACCCGGCCGGTCTGGCCCTGCAGGAACGCTGGACGCGCGCCTTTGCTTATTCCGATGCCTGGGTCGATGACGCCCGGTTCGTGGTGTTGAATGCCGTCGATGCCCGCGAGCATGGCGCGCGCATCGAGACGCGCACGCGCTGCATCAACGCCGAGCGCCGCGATGGACTGTGGCAGGTCTGTTTACAGGACGGCACGACACTGGCAACGCACGTGCGGCGCGCGCGTGCGCTCGTCAATGCCGCCGGGCCCTGGGTGGCACAATTGCTCGATCAGACCCTCCGGCAGGCGTCGCGACACCGCGTGCGACTGGTCAAAGGCAGCCATATCGTTGTGCCACGCCTGTTCACGCATGACCACGCTTACCTGTTTCAGAATCCCGATGGCCGCATTCTCTTTGCCGTTCCCTACGAACAGGACTACACGGCGCTGGGCACCACCGATGTCGAGCTGAGCGGGCCGCCTGGCGAGGCACACATCAACGACGAGGAAATCGCCTACCTGTGCAGCATGGCCAGCCGTTATTTCAAACAGGCGGTGCGCCCGCAGGACGTGCTGTTTACCTGGTCGGGCGTCCGTGCCCTGCTGGACGACGAAGCCAGCAGCGCCGCGGCGGTGACGCGCGATTATCTGCTCGAATTGAATCAGGACGGCGCACCGCTGTTGTCGATCTTCGGTGGCAAGCTCACAACCAGCCGCAAATTGGGCGAGGAGGCGGTCGACCTGCTGCTGCCCTGCCTGCCCGCCGCCGGAGCAAGACCGGCCTGGACCGCGAGCGCCGCGCTGCCCGGTGGCGACATCGAAAACGCCGACTTTGCCAGCTTTTTCCAGCGTTTGCAGGCCGCATACCCCTGGCTACCGCACGCGCTGGCGGAGCGCTGGGCACGGGCCTACGGCACGCGCGTGCACCATTTCCTTGCGGGTCTGACCCGTCTTGAAGATCTGGGCACGCCGATCGCGCCAGGCCTCTACGCCGTGGAACTGGGCTATCTGCGCGACCAGGAATGGGCACGCACGGCGGACGATGTGCTGCGGCGCCGCAGCAAGCTCGGCTTGCACCTCGATGAGGTACAGCAACAGGCCGTGGCCGACTGGATGGCGACGTTTTCCTGAATAGATGTGCCGAGATGTGACAAAAGGCCGGAACAAAGCCGAGCCGACCGCCACATAGCAGCATCCCGTTCAGAACATCGCCGCCACCCATTCCAGCGAAAGGCCGCCATGGATACCAGCACCAGCATCAGCAACTTGGGCAAGAGCGCATTCGCCGCGCTGCTAGCCGGCTTCGGCGAGTCCATCGGCATCCATGACCTGACGCCGGACGAACAAGGCGCCTGCACCCTGAAGTTTGACGATCAGGTGGTGACCTTTCAGCAGGAACAATCCAGCGGCCGGATGATCGCCTACAGCGTGCTGGGCCAGTTGGGCGCCGACACGCCAGCCTCAAAATTACGCGATCTGCTGTCGGCCAACCTGTTCTGGCTCGGCACCGCCGACGCCACACTGGCACTGGATGCCGACAGCCAGAAGCTGGTGCTGGAGCGTCGCTTTGATACCGAACGCTGCTCGCCCGTTGAATTTGAAGAGCTAATCGGTTTGTTTGTTGATACCGCGGAAGCGTGGCATGAGCAGTTTGAGGCGGGTGTCGCAGCACCCACCACGCCCGCTGAGTCGCTGGCGGCACATCACAATTCACATCTTCTGGCCTGATTGCCGGTCACCTTGGAGAAATCATGAACCCAACCACAAGACCCTCCACATCATCAGTCAATCCAGGTTCCGTGAAAGTGTATGTGGGACCGAGGAATTTGCCTGGACAATCCGCAAATGGCCGGATTATCCAGCAGGTCCCGAGTGCGCCACCACTCATCAACCCAAACTCGCAGCCCTCATCGCAGGTGCCCAGAACCCCGTTGGCAGGTCGAACCATTATTCATGTTAGAGCAGCGGGCTCTGTCAGACCGCCAGCCATGCCGAACGAACCGGCCACCCAACTGAAACTCGTCAAACAATTCATTGCAGGCCGAAAAAGCAATTTTGCAATTCCCGGTGGTGGACCTTCTAAAAATCCCGTACTTGCTGCCCATGAAATTCTGGTTACGCTGCGTCAGCTTGCGAGCAAATCAGAAAATCAAGTTGCGTATGTTGAGGATGGCCACATCCGCTTCCGGGATAAGCCGATACGCATCGTTTCCAATATCCCGTCGGATGCGGCTAACGATGCAGACACAAAACAACAAGTGCTTAAGGCACTCAACGCGCTGCTGCAAAAAGCCTATGGCGAACAATCAGGAAAAATTTTACGCCCTGGCAACGATCTCTATTCGAATTCAAAAAAATTCGTGACGGCCGCCGACTTGGGCAGAATCCTCGACAAGGCCGCTTCCTACAAAGGCCACATGCACAATCTGAGCAAGGGAGATCGGATGTGGAGTCGGCTGGTGGATGCGGGAGTGCCGAGCACATCGGATGCTCATGAAAAAGTGAACCAAGCATTCACCCAGAAAATCAGTGCACATGTGCATCAAGAGCTAGACGTGCCCGCGATGAACCGCATTTTCGGGGAACTGCGAGCAGAGTTTGGAGAGCGCCGTGATTCTGACCCGATCCCCGCAAACCAGCGCAACGCCTTCGAGCAAGCCTACGATCGAGATCCAAATTAACCGATCGATTCGGTTCTCAGAATGGACAAACGCTATAACTGCCAGCTCTCGCTATCCTTGCCGCCGGACAACAAGGACTCCATCATGGTCCGGTTGTATTCTGGCGCAAGCAGTTCGATGAAGGTGTAGGCATAGGCCCGCAACCAGGCGCCCTTCTGCACGGCCAGATGGGTGACGTTGCGGCCGAACAGATGGCCGGCCGGCATGGCGGCCAGTTCGCGGTCGCGCGCCGGATCGTAGGCGATGCCGGC
>CANJOT010000185.1 GCA_947475815.1 Burkholderiales bacterium
ACACGCGCCATCGGTATCCCGCCCCATCAGCACATACAACGCCCGCCCAATTCCGGCAGTGCTTTCAATCTGCTGCGCAATCCGGTCATGCGCCCGATCTACATCATCGGCATCCTGCAGGCTGCGGCTTGGGACATCTATGTCTTCATCGTGCCCATCCACGGCACCCAGCTCGGATTCAGTCCGTCGACCATCGGCATCATTCTGGCCAGTTTTTCCATCGGCACACTGGTCGTGCGCGTCTTCATGCCGTGGATCCACCGCCACCAGAGCGAGTGGCAGGTACTGCGTTTTGCGATGGTGGCCGGTGCGCTCAGCTATCTGGTGTTGCCGTTCATGGCGCAGTCGCTGCCTTTCGTCGTACTGTCCTTCTTCCTTGGCGTGGCGCTTGGCAGCGGCCAGCCCAATCTGCTGTCGCTGCTGCATCTTGCCGCCCCGCCGGGACGCGGTGGCGAAGCCCTCGGCCTGCGCCTGACCATCAGCAATGGTGGCCAGGTATTGCTGCCGCTGGCATTTGGTGCGGCCACCACGGCCATGGGCATCATGCCGCTGTTCTGGGCATTCGCTACAATTCTGGGATTTGGCACCCGGGTCGCGCATCGCGAAGTCCGTCTGCGTGGCCGCCACCCGCATTGAGCTCACTGTATCGCGCCTGGAGTTTCCCATGAGCATTGCCGATCTGCGCCGTTCCTACGAGCTTGCCGCCCTTGACGTTGCACAAGTTGCGGCTGATCCGCTGGCTCAGTTTGAAATCTGGTTCCAAGAAGCGCTTGCCGCGCAGTTGCCCGAACCCAATGCCATGACGCTGGCGACCGTCGATGTGCGTGGCCGGCCGGCCGCGCGCATTGTGCTACTCAAAGGGATCGATCTGGAGGGTGTGACGGGGGCATCGGGCCGCGGTCTGGTCTGGTACACCAACTACCACAGCCGCAAGGGCCATGAACTGGCGCAACAGCCCCAGGCAGCCCTGCTGTTTCACTGGATCGAACTGGAGCGTCAGGTACGCATCGAAGGCCGTGTCGAGCGCACCACGGATGCCGAATCGGATGTCTATTTCCAGTCGCGTCCGCTGCAGTCACGCATCGGTGCCTGGGCCTCGCCGCAAAGCGAAGCGATCACCGACCGCAGCGTGCTTGAAGCGCGCGAAGCCCAGTACCACGCGCAGTTTGGTGAGCAGGTGCCGCGCCCGCCGCACTGGGGCGGGTATCGTCTGATCGCTGACCACTTCGAATTCTGGCAGGGTCGGCCCTCGCGCCTGCACGATCGCGTGGTCTACAGGCGCGACAACGACCAGTGGCACATCGGTCGCCTCGCACCCTGAAAAACAGACCGCTTCAGACGTTTGTTTTCTTCAGGGCTGCGAAGGTCTTGCGAAACTTGTCGACCTTGGGCGCGACCACGAACGCGCAATAACCAGCGTGTGGATTGTGCGCAAAATACTCCTGATGGCCCGTTTCCGCACGCCAGTAAACCGGCGCCGGCAATACCGCGGTCACCACCGGCTCCGGGCTCTGGACGGCGACCTCGGCGATCACCTCATCGGCGATGTGTGCCTGATCAGCATCATGGATGAAAATGACCGAGCGATACTGCGTGCCGACATCATTGCCCTGACGATTGAGCGTGGTCGGGTCGTGGATGACAAAAAAGATTTCGAGAATCTGCCGGTAGCTGATCACGGCCGGATCGAATTCGATGCGCACGACCTCGGCGTGTCCGGTGCGCCCTTCACACACCGAGCGATAATCGGGTCGCTCCGTCTGGCCGCCGCTATAACCGGACTCGACATCGACCACGCCGGCGACTTCCATATAGACCGCTTCGAGACACCAGAAACAACCGCCACCGAGCGTGGCGAAACAATGGCCGGCACGCGGCGCGGCGCCCAGGGGATGCTGAATCGACATGGTTTGCTCCTGCAGAATGCGAAGCCTGCATCTTAGCCGCTTTGAAAAAATCCGATCGCTGATCCACACAATGGGCGAGAGTCTGCAACAATAGCCAATCGTCACACTGCTGGCCGCATTGACAGCGAATTGCACCAAGCGGATCACCAATGAACCCCAACGCCCCCTCTTTTGACAGCAACTGGTTTCGCGCTGCCCTGGGCCAGTTCGCCACCGGGGTGACAGTGGTCACGGCACGCGACCGGGATCAGCATGACGAAGCGCGCCTTGCCGGCCTGACCGCCACGTCTTTCAATTCGCTGTCGCTCGATCCTCCCCTGATCCTCTGGAGCCTGGACAATCGCGCCGGCAGCCTGCCTCTGTTCGAAGCCAGCTCGCATTATGCGATCAACGTCCTGTCCTCGGAACAGGTAGAACTGGCGCGGCGCTTCAGCTCACGCACGATTTTCGGCAGCCAGCGTTTTGACGGGCTGACGTGGGGTGAAGGTCTGGGTGGCGCACCACTGCTGCCGGGGTGTTGCGCCTGGTTTGAATGTTCAAACCTGTCACGCCATCAGGCAGGCGACCATCTGATCTTCATCGGCCAAGTGGAACGCTGCGCCTTCGAATCACGCGAACCGCTGCTGTTCCAGGCAGGCGGATTCAAAACCGTCAGCGATCTGAGCGGCTGAACCGGGGCGCTTGCATCCCGCCTTCAGCGTTGCGCCAGGCGTATGCCGGCGATGATCAGCACCAGCCCGACCAGATGGTAGGGCTGCGGCAGGTCACCCAGCCAGAATGCCGACATGACGGCCGCGAACACTGGCGTGAGATTGGTGAAAAACACCGGCAGTTGCGCACCCACCCGGGTCACGCCGCGATCCCAGCAGAAATAGGACAACAAGGCCGGAAAGATCGCGACGTAGAGAACGATGGCGCCATTCTGCCAGCTCCAGTGCATCACGGTCACTCCGGACAAGGCCTCGGCAATCACCAGCGGCGCAAACAGCACGACACCAAAAGCGATCTGCACGAACAACATCAACGCCAGCGGCAGCCCGGGCGGCCGGTGGCGGCGCAGCAGCCAGGTGTAGACACTCCAGCACAGCGTGGCCAGCAGCATGTACAGATCACCACCATTGATGTGCAGGCTGAGCAGCAGGTCCAGTTGCCCATGGGCCAGTACCACCAGTACACCCGCCATCGACACGGTGCCGCCAGCGAGCTGGCGCGCAGTCATGCGTTCGTTGAAAAACCAGCTGCCGATCAGGAGGATGAAGATCGGGCCCGATGAGCCAATCAGGGTGACGTTCATCGGCGTTGAGGTCTGCAGCGCCAGGTATTGCAGGGAGTTGTAGCAGCCGATGGCGAGAAATCCCATCAAGGCGAGCATGCGCCAGCGCGCACGGATGAGCGCGGCGTGGCGCATCAGCGGACGTACGGCAAACGGCAGCAGAAGCAGGCCCGCCACCAGCCAGCGCAGATTGTTCAGGGCCAGCGGGGCAATCGAGCCGACCACCAGCCGGCCGATGATGGCATTGCTCGCCCAGAACAGCGGCGGCAAGGTCAGCAGCAGCAAGGCAGACGGATCGAGGGAAGGGGGGCGCTCGCCCATGAGGGGGGAAATTCGCGCGATGGCGAACCGGCATCAGAGATGCCGCACTGTACATCAAGTTTGCACAGCGAGCCGGGCCTTTTTCAGAAGGGCCGGCAGCGTAGCCAGATCAGAACGAGAACTTGAAGCGCAAATCGAAGACGTCGTAGACGCGGCTGTCGGCCTTGTAACGGTTGTAGTTCAGACCGACATCCAGATTGGGGCGGATGCGGTAGGTCCCGCCGACACTCCAGTATTCGTCTGCGCCATGATTTTTCAGGCGCACCACACTGCCGGGGGCATAGGTCACGCCGTTGTATTGCAGGAAGGTGGCACCGGTCGCGGTGGCCGTGTTGGTCCACAGGTACACGCCGGCACGGGCATTGAGGCGCAGACCTTCGTTGACCTTGTAATGGAGCACAGGTCCCAGATAAAATCCGTCCGTGTCGGTGGTCGTGCCGAAGCCGCCCGTGGTCACCAGCAGCTTGCCCAGAAAGTTGCCCGTCACGGCAGCAGGCGCGGTCATCGAAGTCTTGCCGATGCGGCGGAAACCGCCTTCGACGCCGAGGTAATCGGTGAACAGGTAGCCGCCACCGAGCGCCCAACTGGTATCGGTCTTCTTGGTATTGATGCCAGCACCGGTCGACTGGTCAAGACGCGACTGGCCAATATCAAAGACCGTGAACGCACCGGTCTCGGCCGCCTGCGCGGCAGCGGAAGTCACGCTCAACAGCGCGGCCCCCATGGTCAGTCCAGCGATGATCGTTTTGTTCATGGCGTATAGTTCCTTCGGCAACCCGCTTAAGTTACGGATTGTTAAATTCTCCACGACAAAATGACAAGCCGCAAGGAAAATTCCTTGTTTATCCTTGGTGCAACACCATAAATACCTAAATTCTTAGAGAAAAAACATAAATCGTCCTCGATTCATCGCACTGCCCCACCGACCAGCCCAAGCCCAGAGGGAAAACACGTATGAGCACCACTGACCTGATCGGCTTTTTTGCTGCCTTTCTGACAACAGCAGCCTTCATCCCACAGGCCTGGATGAGCTGGAAAACCGGACGCGCCGACGGCGTCTCTCTGGGCATGTATCTGATTTTTACGAGCGGCGTGACCCTCTGGCTGGGCTATGGCATTCTGATCGGTGCCTGGCCCATCATGGTGGCCAACTTCATTACTTTGTTGCTGTCGCTGTTCATCCTGGTGATGAAAATCCGCGCTGGCGTCTGAGCCTCAAAAACCCGAACCCGTCTCGGCGCGGCCAAGCCGGTCGTGCAAGGCGGCCCAATCTGGTCCCGACGGGGGGCGTTCAATCAGGATGTGCGACGCCCCCAATTGATCGAGTTCACGTAACCGGGCATACAACTGGCGCGCGTACGCGCTGGCCTCGGCTGGCGCGACACGCCAGAGCTTGCCACGCGGTGCCAGGCTGAAAGACCAGACCGCAACGCGATCATCGACCGGCATCCCGGACAGGTGTGCGCCATCGAGCAGGGTCATCGGCGTGCGCGGCGCATAGTGCGCCGCCAGCGAGCCCGAGACCCGCGGCTGGCCGGCAACAACGCCGGCACGCCCCGGCAATTCGCCGATCACTTCAGCCAACAACTCTGCGGCGATGCCCCCCGGTCGCAGCAACACCGGCCGGGCAGCCGGACCGTCCAGTCGCGACACGTCCAGGATGGTCGATTCGATGCCAACCAGACAGGCACCGCCATCGAGAATGTAAATGTCTTCGCCGGGAAACTCGGCGGCAACGTGGGCGGCAGTGGTCGGACTGACATGGCCAAAGCGATTGGCCGACGGCCCGGCAATGCCGCGCTGGCGCGCCGGCGCACTCGCGTTGAAGGCCGCCAGCAGGGCGAGCGCAAGCGGGTGATCGGGACAACGCAAACCGATCGTGTCCTGACCGCCAGCGACCTCGGCGGGCACACTTGGGGCGCGTTTGAGGATCAGAGTGAGGGGACCGGGCCAGAAACGCTCGATGAGGCGCACGGCCAGCGGCGGCAGGTCGGTCGTCCAGGCACTCAGGTCGGCATCGCGCGCCAGATGGACGATCAGGGGATGATTGGGCGGACGACCCTTGGCGCGAAAAACCTCCGCCAGCGCCGCTACATTGTGGGCATCGGCGCCCAGACCGTAGACCGTTTCCGTCGGAAACGCCACCAGCCGGCCGGCCCGTAAACGCTCAACAGCCAGGTCGATCTGCGCTGCCGCTTGGGTCATTCTCCGCTCAGGCCCAGGGCCGCACCGATGCGCGCCGCGGCAGCCTGAGCCTGCGCCGCATCGGTCGCGGCAATGGTGACGTGGCCCATCTTGCGCCCCGGACGGGCTTCACGCTTGCCATACAGATGAAGCTTGGCATCGCCTTCGGCGAGCACGGCGCGCCAGTCCGGTTCGCGCGCCTGACCGGACCCGTCCGCAAACCAGAGATCACCGAGCAGGTTGAGCATCACCGCCGGGCTGTGCTGGCGTGTGCTGCCCAGAGGCAGGCGGGCGAGAATGCGCACCTGCTGCTCGAACTGGCTGGTCAGGCAGGCGTCTATGCTGTAGTGGCCACTGTTGTGCGGCCGTGGTGCGAATTCGTTGACCAGCAACGCGCCATCCCGGGTCACAAAGAACTCGACGCACAGGACGCCGACGTAGTCGAGACGCGCAGCAATGCGCTGCGCGGCCGCGCCGGCGGACTGGCATTGCGCCACCGAGGCACGGGTCGCCGGCACCGTGCTGCGCGTGAGAATGCCGTGGTGGTGGACGTTTTCGGCCACCGGATAAAGCACACAGGCCTGATCGAAACCACGCGCCAGCACCACCGAAATCTCGAAGTCGAGGTCGAGCATCTTCTCGAGCACACAGGGCACGCCGCCGAGGCTGTCGAAAGCCAGCAAGGCTTCGTCGCGATTGCAGACCCGCACCTGCCCTTTGCCGTCATACCCGAGCCGGCTGGCCTTGAGGATGCCCGGAAACAGGCGCACGGGCGCAGTGGCCAGGTCTTCCCTGGTAAAAATGGGCAGATGCGGCGCCACATCAACGCCGCAAGAGGACACAAATTTCTTCTCGGCTAGCCGGTCCTGGGCGGTAGCCACGCTGGCGGCAGCCGGACTGACCGGACAGAACTCGGCCAGGCAGGCGAGACTGGCCGCCGGGACGTTTTCAAATTCGGTGGTCACCGCCGCACACAGGCTGGCCAGCTGCGCGAGCGCCGCGCGGTCATCGTAAGCGGCCTGAATGTGTCGGTCGGCCACCGAACCAGCCGGGCTGTCGCTGCCCGGATCGAGCACCGCAACGCGGTAACCGAGGCTTTGCGCGGCCATGCAGAACATGCGGCCCAGTTGCCCGCCGCCGAGCAGGCCAAGCCAGGAGCCGGGTGCAACCATGGGCACGGCAGCCGCCGGAGACGTCATGTCGGCAGCACCATGGAGCGCGCGGTTTCGGTCTGGGCGCTGCGATATTGCTGCAGGCGCTGGGCCAGGCCAGCGTCATGCAGGGCCAGCAGGGCGACCGCATGCAGGGCGGCATTGGCTGCGCCCGCTTCACCGATGGCAAAGGTCGCCACCGGAATGCCCTTGGGCATTTGCACGATCGACAGCAGCGAATCCTCACCACGCAGGTACTTGGACGGCACGGGCACGCCGAGTACCGGCACGATGGTCTTGGCGGCCAGCATGCCCGGCAGATGGGCTGCACCGCCGGCGCCGGCGATGATGGCCTGCAGGCCGCGCGCGGCAGCCCTGTCGGCATAAGCAAACATGTCGTCGGGCATGCGATGCGCCGAAACGACACGCGCTTCATGGGCGATACCGAAATGTTTGAGCACATCGACGGCGTGACGCATCACGTCCCAGTCACTGGAACTGCCCATGACCACACCGATCAGGGGCGCAACGGCAACGGTGGACGAATCGTTCGACGATTCCGGGAAAGACTCGGGCAATGCTGACGGTTCGGACATGGCGGGGCCGGTCGGGTTAGGGGAAACGGCGCAAACACAGCAAGCCGGGCATTCTACCCCAGCCCTCGCAGCGCCGATACCCGGGTGCGGCAGCCGCCCACCCGTCTGTTGCCCGTCTGTTGCCCGTCTGTTGCCCGTCTGTTGCCCGTCTGTTGCCCG
>CANJOT010000186.1 GCA_947475815.1 Burkholderiales bacterium
AACTGCGGTACTGGCGTGCCTTCTTCCGCGAGCTTGAGGATCGCCATGATCTGGCTCTCGGTGAATCGTGATTGCTTCATTTTCGAATTTCCTTTCAGGTGGAAATTCTACTTCTGATTGCTGCGGATCTATGGGGGGATTACCGGGTTAGGCAATCCGCGGAAGGGTGACCTGTGGAGGTGGCGGTTTGTAGCCCAATCCTGATCGTCGGCAATGTCAGCGCAGACCGCGCTGACGCTATCATAAGCCTTCAGGTACAGCCGCTCGTATTTCAATATGAAACTTATTTGTAAAGCTTAGATGCAAACGCGTCAATTGCCTTGTAGGCTTCTTCACTGGCCCCGTAAAACATATGGTAGCCCGAGTAGCAAGGGTGATTGCTTTCTGCTTGACCTCCCCTTATTGGAACATAAGAGGTGGCTCGGTTGATCAAGATGGAATTTGTCGCTGATGTGTTGGCGATCACCCAGAACTGAACCACTGGTGAAAACCAGCTCGCTTTTTATTTTCCTGGTGTCTGCATGACCGCAGCGCTTGGCGGCCGCCGTGCCCGCTGCGCCGGCTCGAACCCCGCATTGACTTGATTCTGACCACCTGCTAGCATTTACAGGCCGCTGCGCTCAGTATACTTTCGGGTACAAGCGCGTGTGCGCAGATGCTTTCAAAAATAAAAAATCAAAGGACGAGACGAACATGATGCGAATTTGCCGCCCGGGACTGTCGTTTCTCGTCACCGTGGCCGCGCTGGCCACGGTTGGCCAAGCCGCAGCTCAGGACTTTCCGAACCGGATCATCAAACTGGTCAGTCCCTACGCCGTTGGCGGCTCCACAGACCTGGCGCTCAACCTGTTCCGCGATCGCCTGATGCAAAAGTGGGGCCAGCCGGTGATCATCGAATATCGTCCCGGTGCGGCCGGCATCGTTGGTATGGAACAAGTCTTCCGCTCCCCGCCCGACGGCTACACCCTGCTCCTGACGCCCACCTCGCCGGTGACGGCCAGCAAGCATCTGTTCACCAAGCTGCGTTTTGACCCCGACCAGTTCGTCGCTGTCACCCTGATTTCCGAAACGCCCAACGTGCTGGTGGTGCATCCGGGTGTACCGATCAAGACCTTCAAGGAGCTGATCGATTACGCCCGTGCCAATCCCCAGAAGCTCAACTACGCTTCGACCAGCGATGGCGGTGCCAGCCACCTCGCTACCGAACTGATGCAGACCATGACCGGCACCAAGGTCAACAAGATTCCGTTCAATGGTGTCGGCCCGTCGATGGCCGCGCTGCTCGGCGGACACATCGACATGACGTTCACCCTGCTGAGTGTCGCTCTGCCGCAGATTCAGGCCGGCAAGCTGCGCGTGCTGGCAGTGGGCAGCGAGAAGCGCAGTCCCTTCCTGGCAGCCGATATTCCGGCCATCGCCGAAACGCTGCCCGGCTTCATTTCGCTCAATGTCGCCGGCGTGTTTGCACCACCGGGTACGCCGCCTGCCATCGTCAACAAGCTGCAGGGCGCACTCAACGAAATCCTCAAGGACCCGCCAATCGCCAAGCGCTATTACGATATCAGCGCCGTGACACTGGGTAGCACGCCGGAAGAGTCGGCCGCATTCGTGCGCAAGGAAGGCGAGATCACCGGCAAGGTGATCCGGCAGATCGGCCTGAAGCTCGACTGAGCGCGCCATGACGACCGCAGCGAAGTCGGCGGGCATTCCGGTCCATTTCGTCGACACCACACTGCGCGATGGGTCGCAAAGCCTGTGGGCCGGCAGCATGCGCACCGACATGCTGCTGCCGGTGGTCGAGCGGATCGATCAGGCCGGCTTCCAGTCGATGGAAATCATCGGTGCATCGTTTTTCAAGAAGATGGTGCGCGATCTCAAGGACGATCCGTGGGAACGCCTGCGCAGTGTCAATGCGCTGGTGCGCAACACACGCCTGCGCGCCATTCTCGGCCGTCATACCAGCGGGTTTTCATTCACGCCTGAGGCGGTGTCGCAGTTGTACCTCGAGCGACTGTTCGTCTACGGCGTGCGCGAAATGCGCATCTCGGACAGTTCGAACACACCGTTTTACTGGAAAAAGCGCGTCAGCGACGCCAAACGCGTTGGCCTGGGCGCCGTGCTCAATCTGATCTATTCAATCTCGCCTCTGCATACCGATGATTATTATCGCAAGCTGACGCGCGAGGCCATCAAGTTGCCGATCGACCGCTTGTGCCTGAAGGATCCCGGCGGTTTGCTGACGCCGGAGCGCACGCGGGTGCTGGCGAAGATCGTGGCGCACGAGGCGCGCCACGTGCCGGTAGAATTTCATACGCACTGCAACACCGGACTCGGGCCGCTGGCGGTCCTCGAGGCCATCAAAGCCGGCATCACCATTATCAACACGGCGATACCGCCGCTGGCCAACGGGTCGTCGAATCCGTCGATCTTCAACATCGCCGAAAACGCCGCAGCGCTCGGTTACGCGCCACAGATCGACCTCGACATGCTGCGCCCGGTGGCGGCGCACTTCAACGACGTGGCGCGCCGCTCCGGGTTTCCTGTCGGTGTGCCGCTGGAATATACCGAGTCGCACTACACGCACCAGGTGCCGGGCGGCATGATCAGCAATCTGCGTCACCAGTTAACGCAGATGAAACTGCTCGACAAGTTGCCGGCGGTGCTCGAGGAAATTGTGCGCGTGCGCCAGGACCTCGGTTATCCGATCATGGTCACGCCCTATTCGCAATTCGTCGGCGTGCAGGCGACCTTGAATGTCATCGCCGGCGAGCGTTACAAACAGCTGACCGACGAGATCGTGCAATACGCCATGGGTCTGTGGGGCGACGTCGAGCGCGATGCCATCGAGCCCAACCTGCGCGATCGCATACTCGCCAGTCCGCGGGCGCGTGAACTGGCTGGCTGGACGCCGCCGGAACCGACGGTCGACGAGATGCGCCAGGTGCTGGGAGGGCCAAGCTTGAGCGACGACGAATTGTTGTTGCGTTATTTCGCCGGCGCCCATGCGGTCGAAGCCATGCGCAATGCACCGCCGCGCTCGGAATACACCGTCGATGGCCGGCGACCTCTGGTCGAGCTGGTCCGCGAGTTGGCCAACAAGCCGGGGATGAGTCAGGTCCGCATCGAGAAGAAGGGCTTGCTGCTACACATGTCGTGAGGCAGATGCCCTGGCCAGGCGATTCTGGAGAGAAGATGGACGGCAAGATCGAGGGTGTGTCAGAACACGCACCGGAGCGCAGCGGCGCGGGCAGGCTGACGGGTCGGGTGGCAATCGTTACCGGTGGTGGCCATGGCATCGGCAAGGCCTTTGCCTTGCGCCTCGCTGCCGAAGGCGCGGCGGTGGTGATCGCCGAACTGGACGGCGCCGCCGGGGATGCCGTGGCGGCGCAACTGGTGGCCAGTGGCGCGGCAGCGCTGGCCGTACGTACCGACGTCGCCGACAAGGCGAGCGTCGATGCCATGGCGGCGGCTGCCGTGGCACGCTTCGGACGCATCGACGTGCTGGTCAACAATGCTGCGGTCATGGCGACGGTGCCGATGTCGCGCGTGCCCTTCGATCAGGTGCCGATCGACGAGTGGGATCTGATGATGCGCGTCAACCTCAAGGGCGCCTGGCTGGCGGCCTGTGCCGTCGTGCCGCAGATGCGCAAGCAGGGCTACGGAAAAATCATCAACATGAGTTCGACCACGGCGCTGAAGGGCTCGCCGCAGCGCATTCATTACGTGACCTCCAAGGCCGGCATTCTCGGCTTCACCAAGACGCTGGCGCTCGAACTCGGGCCACAGAACATCTGCGTCAATTGCATCGCCCCGGGCAGCACTTTGTCCGAAGAACAGCCCGACGAAACGCTAATCAAGTTCCGCACCGCGGCGGCCGCGGCGACGGCGCTCAAACGCATGCAGAAACCCGAAGACTTGACTGGCGCGCTGGTTTTTCTCGCCTCAGCCGATGGTGATTTCGTTACCGGCCAGACGCTGGTGGTCGACGGTGGGTATTTCATGCATTGAGGTCCGGCAATACCCGGGTGCAAGGGCGCGCCCACAGGCAAAGCCCCTCCCGTGCCGGTAAAATGGTAAATCCGCTCCCAAAAAGGGGGCCTGGCCATAAAGACGAGGAAGACATGAGACAGCAGAATTTCTTGCTTGCTACGGTGCTGTGCCTGACGCCGCTGCTGGCCGCGGCCCAGACCTATCCGACCAAACCGATCACGCTGGTCGTGCCGTATGCGGTCGGCGGGCCGACCGACAACACTGCGCGGCGCCTCGGCATTTTGCTGACGACAGCGCTCGGGGTCACGGTGGTGGTCGATAACAAGGTGGGTGCGGGCACCAACATTGGCGCGGCCTTCGTCGCCAAGGCCCCCAAGGACGGTTACACCTTGCTGCTCTCGGGTAGCAGCAACATGACTGTCAATCCGCACGTCTACAAGTCGCTGCCCTACAAACTGCAGGATTTCGCACCCATCTCGCTGATTTCGCGGCAACCGATCGTGCTGGTCGCATCAGGGGCCATCGGCGTAAAAACCATTCCCGAGTTGATTGCACGGGCCAAGGCCAACCCGGCGGGCGTGACGTATGGCTCGGCGGGTCCGGGTACCTTGACCAACATCGTCGGCGAGTGGGCCGGCCGCACGCTCGGCATCCAAGTGCTGCAAATTCCATACAAGGGCGCGGCCCAGGTCAATGTCGACCTCGTCGGCGGCCGCGTCGATCTGCAGGTCGGCGGTATAGCGGGGTCGATGCCGATGCACAAGGCCGGCAAGATTCGCATCCTGGCGGTGCTGGCCGACCAGCGCGCCGCGGTCGCACCCGACGTGCCGACGTTCAAGGAACTCGGCTACCCCGATCTGCTGGCCTATACCACCTTCGGTGTCGGTGCCCCGGTAGGTACGCCCGATGCGATCCTCGACAAGTTGCATCGGGCCATCGTCGCCGCAGTGGCGCAACCCGATTTCGTGGCCTCTCTGGCCGCGATCGGCGAAACCGCCATCGCCTCGACCAGCCCGCGCGAATATGCCGACGAACTGAACAGCGAGTATCAGCGCTGGGGGCGCATCATCGCGCCCCTGAACATCAGCATGGAGTGAGCGGCGTCAACGGCGCAGATCGCAGCGCTCGGCGTTCATCACCTTGGTCCAGGCAGCAACGAAGTCCTGCACGATTTTTTGTTGGTTGTAGGCCTGGGAGCAGATGCGCAGCACCGCGTCACTCCCGATAGGGGATGAAGTTCACCGCGGTCACAAGTTCACACAAACATGTGGAACGGGGGTCCGTTTTCGCCTGAGCTGTCGCGTCGTTTTTATTTATCGTGAGTTGCCCCGTAAAATGAATATTCAGTTGATCTCAAATTTTCCATCTAGTACTTCGTGCGTCAAGAAATCCTTCTGAATTAACATGGCCGCTTGTGCCGCCTCCGTACCGAACATTGCCTGCAGGGAAACCATCAATGAGCCTGAAAATTGAATTTACGCCCTATCCGCTGGGCCACGAAATCAAGGATATCGATGTCCGCAATCTCGACGACAGGGACTTTGACGAGCTTCAGGCAATTTATGATCGCTACGGAGTAATCGTCATCCGCGGCCAATCCCTCGATCCGCAGGAACAGATCGCGTTCAGCAAGCGCTTCGGGCCCCTGGAACGCTTTGTCTGGGAAGAGTACAACATGCGCGACTTTCCGGAGATCTTCGTACTCTCCAATATCGTCGAAGACGGAAAACCGCTCGGTCTGGACAATGGCGGTCGCTATTGGCATAGCGATATGTGGATTACGGAGCAGCCGCCGCGTGGATCGATGCTGTGTGCCATCGAAGTGCCGCACGCCGACGACGGCAAGCCGCTGGGCAGTACCTGGTTTGCAAGCACCGCAGACGCGTACGACACCCTCCCGGACGAACTCAAGAATAAAATTGAGAACCTGAGTGCTGTCTTTAGTTCGAAGGCTTTTTCCGACTTCGTTGGCTACAACAAACCTGCGGACGATCAAGACGTCCACGCGGCAAACCTGGCAAAGGCTCAGGCGCAAACCAAGGACGTGCTGATCACCCACAAGATGGTACGCCATCATCCTCGTACCGGGCGGAAGTGCCTGTATGTCGTCGAGGGTGCGATCACCCACATCGTGGGCCTTGATCCCCAAGAGTCGCGAGCGTTGCTCGATACACTGATGAATCACGTCATCCGGGCAGGCGTTGTCTACCACCACAACTGGCAGGTCGGAGACATCGTGATGTGGGATAACTATTCTGCGGTGCACTGCGCGATCGGCGATTTTCAGTGGCCCCAGCGAAGGTTGATGCACCGTACGACGCTTAGCTCGTCCGCAGCCCGGGCCCAAGAGGCGACCCCATCCACCAGTTCCGGGACCATGTAAATGAACATGGCACACAAGGTCCGCAACGTCACCGTGCGCGCGCTGCAACTGGATCTCGCGCAGCCACTCGAAACGGCGTCGGCAAGTTTTTCGACGTGGCCGGTCATTCTGGTTGATCTGCAGACCGATCAGGGCGTGATCGGTCGCAGTTTCGTCGGGTGCTTTTTGCCCATGTTGGTGAAGCCGCTCGTATCGCTTTTGCAGGATATGGCGCTGCTCATCGAAGGTGATCCCCTTTGTCCAGTCGATCTCGACCAGAAAATTCGTAAAATGTGCCGGCTCGTCGGCACCACCGGACCGCTCGCCACGGCGCTTGCTGTCATCGAAATCGCCGCTTGGGATGCCTTGGCAAAAAGTGCCCAGGTTCCGCTGGCGCGATTGATGGGAAGCGCACCGCGCGCCTTCCCCATCTATAAAACCTTGACCGCATTCGATCCGGGCCGTGTCGCCGACCTGGCGCAGGAAGCGATCGAAGCCGGGTATGGCGGCGTGAAATGCAAAATCGGCCACCCCAATCCAGCGAACGACATGGCTGTGATCAAGCGCCTGCGCAAGGTATGCGGCGATGACTTTCCGATCATGGGCGACTTCAATCAGGCGCTCTCGGTGCCGGAAGCGATTCAGCGGATCCGGCCGCTCGACGACCTTGGCATGGTGTGGTTTGAAGAACCCACTACCGCGCGTGATTTTGTCGGCCATGCGCAGATCGCACGCTCATGCCACACCGCGATTTCGATTGGTGAGAACTGGCGCTCGCCAGAGGAGGCTGCCGAAAGCATGCGCATTGGCGCTTCCTCTTTGGCGATGCCGGACTTGGTCAATATCGGCGGCGTTTCGGCCTGGATGAAAACGGCCACACTTGCCGAAGCAGCCGGCGTGCCGATCTCCTGTCATAGCTACCCGGAAGTCTGTGCCCACCTGCTGCCTGCGGCGGCCAGCGCACACTGGCTCGAGCATGTGGACATCTTCGATGTGTTGTTTACGAATCCGGTCAAGCCGGCGAACGGCGTATGGTGCGCGAGCGATCGTCCGGGCATCGGACTGGATTGGGACGAAGCTGTTGTCTCCCGCTCACTGCTCGCCTAACATG
>CANJOT010000187.1 GCA_947475815.1 Burkholderiales bacterium
CGGCGACCAGCTCGCCAATGTGGCGCGCCACATCGGTCATGACGTCTTCCGGCAATTCACCCGGGGCGCGGTTGCTGCGCACGATGTGCTGCGCCGCCGACAACTCCAAAGGCGTGAGACAGGCAATGCGCGGCACGCCCTCGTTCAGTTCCAGGGCGCGAAAACGGGCGCGCTCCCAGGCCGGAATCATCAGGTCGGCAATCAGTCCCGGCGTGGCCAGACGGTCATCAAGGGCGCGCCCCTGCATGAGCACACCATCGATCTTCAGGGAGCCGGTGACGATGCCGTTGAGCAGGGAGGACATCGGTTCGGCCAGCAGGTCGACACGCCCCTCGCCGATGGCCTTGCGGGTTTTTGAACCCGGCACCGGCGTGATCAGGCGCAATGCGTCCGGGCCGAGGCCACTGACCGCCGCGAGTTGTTCCAGCCCGCCGGTCATGACCTGCACGGCGCGCAGGCCCGGCACGTGCGCCGAGGCCGCGATCAATTCTTCGATCAGGGCGACCGGTTCTCCGGTGCCGGTACCGACCAGCACGGTATCGCCGGGCCGCAACAGATCTTTCAGTGGTGTGTCTTGCATGGTGACCCGAGTTTAGTGAACCAGAATCGGGAACATCCCGACGATGATAATGGCGGCGATCATCGCCAGCACGAACGGCGCAGCACCGCGCACGACCTCGGAAATCGGCAGCTTGGCCGCCGCCGCGACAATGAAGGTGTTCAATCCGAACGGTGGTGTGATCAGGCCCATTTCCATGTTGATGACAAACATGATGGCAAACTGCATGCGGTCCAGGCCCTGTTGGCGCAAGGCCAGATCGAGCATCGGCACGGCAATGTAGGTGATCGCAGCGACATCAATGAACATGCCAAGCAGTACCAGGAACAGCATCGCCGCGACATAAAACGCGATCGGTGAAAACTGCATCAGCGGCGCGATCTGTGCTGCCATGTGCTGCGGAATCTGCGACAGGGTCAGGAGGTGCGCAAACAGCGAGGCGGTGCCGATGATGAGATAGATCATCGACGTGGTTTTGACCGTGCGCGAAAACGCCTGATACAACTGTTTCCAGGTGAAATCACGATACCAGACCACCTGCAGGAAAATCGCATAAATGATGCCGGCGATCGCTGACTCGGTCACCGTCAGTACGGCGCTGTAGATCGCGCCCAGCACGATGAAGGGCAGCAACAGCACCGGGCCACCGGCCAGCAGTTGCGTCCAGCGCTCCCGGCCCGGCTGTTTGCCCAGTTTGGGCAGCGGCGCAACGCGGTTCCAGATGAAGATGACCAGCAGGAACAAGCCCGCCAGAATCAGGCCGGGCTTGACGCCGGCCCGAAACAGATCCAGCACCGGCAGGTCGGTGACCGCCGAGTACAGGATCATGTTGATACTCGGTGGTATCAGGATGCCGAGCGTGCCGCCGGCGGCAATCACGCCAGCCGTGAAGCGCGCGCTGTAGCCGCTGGCGAGCATCTGCGGGATCAGGGCGATGCCCAGCGCCGCCGCATTGGCCGGGCTCGAACCCGAGAAGGCCGCGAAAATCGCGCTGGCAAACACCGCCACATAACCCAGCCCGCCGCGCCAGTGGCCAACCACGGCATTGAGCATGTTGACCAGACGCTTGATCATGCCGCCGGTGGTCATGATTTCAGCCATCAGCACGAACAGCGGGATGGCGATCAGCGCGTTGCCGGCCAGGCTGCTGACAAACACCTGCGCCGCGGTATCAAACGGTACGCCGGCCACCAGCAGGCCGGCAACCGCCGCGAAACCAACGCCGATAAAGATCGGTGCGCCGCTGGCGAGCAGCAACAACAACAGGACAAAACTGATTTCCACCGCAAGCATGCCGTCTCCTCAGACTTCCTTGATCGCGCCGACGCCGCGCACGCCGGCCAGCGCGGCGAGCGAGAACAGCGCCAGCACCGCGCCAAACAGCGTGGCCAGCGAAGCCGGGATCCATTGCGGAATGCCGGCGTAATCCACCAGGCCGATGGCAAACTGGTCCCAGGCGTACAACACACCCGACACCGTCAGCACACCGCCGAGCAGCACACCAAGCATCCAGATCGATTTTTCCAGCAGCCAGAGCCAGCGCGCCGGGATGCGATCGCGCGCGAAATGAATCGACACGTGCACACCTTCGGCCAGTCCTGGCGCCATGGCAAAACACACCGAGGCCAGCACCAGAATGGCCAGCAGGGGTTCGGTCCAGGTGGGCGTGCGGCCTATGGTGTAACGGCTCAGCGCCACTGCCGCCATGATCAGCACGGCAGAGGCCAGCAGCAACACGGCCACGACCTCGCAGAACTTGAGGATCTTCGCCATGATCGACATGCTTATTTCACCGACTCGATGACCTTGAGCGCGCGGTCATACAGATCAGCACCGATGCGCTCGCGCAATTCGGCGTAGATCGGCGCGAGTCTGGCACGGAAAGCCTGCTGGCCGGCGGGCGTGAGTTCAATCACGGTCGCACCCTGTTTGCGCAGCACGTCAAAGGCTTCTTTTTCGGCATCCAGGTTGATGCGCCGCGCCTCGCGCGTGAAGGCCGGCATGGCTTTCATGATGTTGTCGCGCACGTCGGCAGGCAGGCGGTTCCACCAGGCCAGATTGACCGTCACCACCGGCGGAAACAACTGGTGGCGCGTCCACGTCACATACTTGGTGATTTCGCCAAGCTTGGCCGAGGAAGCTGCCGCAGGGGTCGAGACCAGACCATCGATGACGCCACGCTCGAGCGATGGTGGCACGTCGGGAAAGGGCAACTGGATCGACGACACGCCCATCAGGTCAAAGGCCTTGATCTGGATCTGGCCGGCCGAAGCGCGCAGCCGCATGCCCTTGAGGTCATCGACCGTGTGCACCGCGCGCGGACGGGTCAGCAGCGCGGCCGAACCGGCATCGGTATGCGCCAGTCCCTTGAGGCCGAGGCGCTCAAGGCGGTCAAACACGGCCTTGCCGACGGGGCTGTCGATCACCGCATCAATCTGGGCGTAATCGCGATACAGGAAAGGTGCTTCGTAAATATTGAAGGTGGGCTCGAACAGTGACAGGTCACCGGTGGTCACCATGGCACCTTCAATGGCGCCGGAGCGCAACGCCTTGATGGCGTCCTGGTCGTTGCGATAAATCTGGCCGGCCGGGAAGATCTGCACCTCGACACGTCCACCGGAAGCCTTGGCAATGGTGTCGCGAAACAACTCGGCATGCACCTGGCGCAGCGAGACTGCCGGCAAGGTGTGATTGAGGCGCAGGGTGAATTCTGCCGCCAGGACCTGTCCCGCGGCCAGCCCCAACAGGCCGGCGCCCAACCAGTTCAACCAGCGCTTGCGTATGCTCGTCATCATCATCATCTCCCGATTGTATTTTTAAGCAACCGGGCCTGATCGCGTGGCGTCACCCGTTAAGGATGGGACACGCAATCAGGCCACCTGATAGCAAACTGCTCACCGGGCTCGCGCCCGGTTCAAACTCAGGCCGGGCGCCGCGGCAGCAATACCGCTGCGTAGCCCTTGGCCGTGACGATATCACGCTGATCGACCGCCTCGATCACCAGCTTGACCCGCCCGCGACCATCCGGCAGCACTTCCTTTTCGGTGATCCGGCCACGACAGAAGGTCGTGTCGCCAACCAGATTGAAACGGCGGATCTCGCAATACAGCTCTTCGAGGAAGCCGTCATCGCCTATCCAGTTGGTCAGCATGACCGACAACCAGGAGATGCGTTCCGGGCCGTAATCATAGGCTTCAGGCACACCAACACTCTTGGCCAGAGCGGTATCCCAGTGCACGGCTTCAGGAGGTTCCGGAATGCCATAATTATTGAGAATCGCTGCCGACGGATGCCGCTTGATATATTCGTACCAGTAGCTGTGCGCCCAGACAAACAGGCCACCCCAGGCCTGCTCGAAACAGACGGCCACGGTCGCTGTATACGGACCACGCACAATCTCGGGCACGTAGGTATTGATCTCGACATCCTCGAAGTAGAGCGGCGTGGCGCCGCGCGGCTTCTCGGCTGACATCCGGTCGGCGAAGTCCTGGATTTCTTCCTTGGTGTAGACCTTCTTTTCCAGACTGTCGTACTTGCCCTTTTCCTTGGCCTCGGTGCGCTCGGTGCGCATGCCCCAGGACTCCGACTGGGCCAGCAAACGACCATCACCGGCGCGGAAGTCGATCGAGGAGATCTGCTTCCACATGCGGCCGGCAAAGCGGCTGGGCAGCGCTTCGAGATCCTTGAAGGTCACTTCAGCCTTGATGGTGTCACCCAGCTTGCCGTGTTCCTTCCACTTCCAGTGCGAGCCGGCAAAAAACGAATGCACGCCCGGCAGGCCGCCACGGTAACCGATGGCCATACGCGAAAAGGCGTACAGCATGGACGGTGGCGAGATGATGCCGCCGTGGCGCGAGGCCTTGGCATAGGCTTCATTCAAATACAGCGGGTTCTTGTCGCCGATCGCCCAGGCCCAGTGGCGCACGGCATCGCGCGACACTTCGGTCAGGTAGGGGGGTTCATTGATCTCGACGCGCTGGCCGATCTTCGAACGCAGGCGCGCCAGCTCCTGGTCCGAAGCCCGCCCGGTATGGACGGGGCCCTTTGACTCTGTTTCACTCATGCTTTCCTCGCTTCTTCGGGTGCAAAAAACCTGCGATAGAGACCGGGCTTCAGGCAACGCCCGGCCGGTCGGTCTGGCCCACGACTTCGTCGCGCACCAGGTTGTCAATATCAGCGTCGCTCAGGCCGAGTCCGGCAAGCACGCTGCGTGTATGTTCACCGAGCAGGGGCGACGGCTTGTACTGACTGGCATCAAAACCATCAAACAGCAGGGGCGAGCCGAGCAGCCGCACAGAACCGGCGCGCACATGTTCGACCGTGCGCACCAGGCCGCGCTCGCGGATCACCTCCTGCTCGACCGCCTCGCCGACCGTGCACACCTGACCATGGGGAATATCCCACTTGGTGAAGATCTCGCACCACTCCTTGACCGGGCGTGTGCCGAGCACCTCGATGACTTGCCTCTCCAGCTCGGCGCGATTGTTCTGGCGCTCGGCGGTGGTGCGAAAACGAGGGTCCTCGATCATGTCCTCGCGGCCGACGGCGCCGCAGAACTTGCGCCAGAACGAGCCGACGTGCAGGGCGATGACGAGATCGCCGTCCATAGCCGGATACCTGCCGTAGGGAACAATGCTGTGATGGTTGCTGCCGACCCGGCCCGGGCTTTCGCCGGTTACCAGATACAGCTCGGCCAGATAGCCCAGCAGGCCCATCATGCCTTCAAGCAGACTCAGATCGATGCGTGAGCCGCGGCCGGTGGCATTGCGTTTCTGCAGCGCCGCGAGGATGCCGATGGCGGCCCACATGCCGCCGCCAACGTCGCCCATCGGAATACCCATCTTGGTGGGCGGGCCGTCGCTTTCGCCATTGATGCTCATGACACCACTCATGGCCTGGGTCACCAGATCAAACGACGCCGTCTCGCGCATTGGCCCGGTCTGGCCGAAACCCGAAATCGAACAGATCACCAGACGCGGATTGACCTTGTGCAGGGCTTCGACCGACAGGCCGAGACGGTCCATGACGCCGGCACGGAAATTTTCCAGCACAACATCGGCGTGGGCCGCCATCTTCAGGATCAGGTCACGACCCTCGGGCTTTTTCATGTCGACCGCAACGCTCTGCTTGTTGCGGTTGATGGCCAGGAAATAATGGCTCTCGCCATTGACGAAAGGGGGAATGGTGCGCGTGCCGTCGCCGCGGCCGATCTCTTCGATCTTGATGACTTCGGCGCCGAGGTCGGCCAGGATCATCGACGCGAACGGCCCGGCCAGCACACGTGACAGGTCGAGTATCTTGACGCCCGCCAGAGGGGCAATGCTATCGTCTTCTGCGGCTGATGTTGGCTGATTGTTACTCATGTCTGTCCTCAAATTTCCTTATTCTTCCGCGGCAAGTTGCAGCGTGCCGCGCAGTTCGCGCGCGCGCGCCGCCAGGCGCGGGCCGATTTCTTCGATGCGCCGGGCCGTCAGGTCGCGCGCATGGCCAACCACACCGACCACCAGGTAGGCCTCGCCCGCCTGCTCGATCGCTGCCGCCACGGCGTTGACGCCCTTTTGATAATGCTCAAGACTGACAGCGTAGCCGCACTGGCGCACCAGCGCCAGTTCGCCGCGCACGGTCAGCTCGTCAGCGCCGGTCAGTTGCGGCGTGAGGTGACGCACGATGTCGACGGCTTCTTCGTCATCCAGACAGGACAGCAGTGCACGGCCGAGCGCCGGACCGGTCAGCGGCACGACCGCCCCAACCGGCGGCGCGGGATTGCGCGAACGCATGCCCGGGGGAGCGATCTGGTCAATGATGACAAACGAAGCATCGTCGCCCAGAGGCTGACCGATGACACACACCAGACGCGTCTCGGCCACCAGGTCGGAAAAATGACGCCGCAGCGCATCACGGTGACTGTACTGGCGGCGCGCCGCGCCGCCCAGTTCTGCAAGTCGCGGGCCGAGCTGATATTGCGCCACGCCCGGCAATTTGGAGACGACACCGAAATGAACCAGAGTCAGCAAAACGTTGAAGCAGGAGCTTTTATTGACGCACAGGGCACGCGCGATTTCCGACACGCCGGCGCGCGGTTTTTGTTTCGAAAGATAATCAAGAATACGGATCGCAGTGCCGACGGCGGGCGAAGGCAGCGCCGGCTCAATGGCCGGGTGTTCGATCTTATCCTTCGGGGGTGCTGTCATGCGTCTCTTGCGCTGGCTGACAAACGCGGGCCAGCGTTCTCCATAAGATACGTCGTTCTGTGAATAGAACGAATCATAGGAGCCATTGCGTGGGCTGTCAAACGCACCCGGCCTCGCACCCGGCCTCGCCCTTGCCGGGTCAGACTCGCCTGCAGTCGCCGTCCATCGCGCGCGACAGAGGCCAAAAACCCTGCCACATTGCCAACTTCTGGCGCGGTTGCCGTGCTACAGCGCGGCTTCGATCGTCCCGACCAGCCGCTCCAGAGTTTCCACGCGTGA
This sequence comes from Burkholderiales bacterium, assembly GCA_947475815.1. GTDB lineage: Bacteria > Pseudomonadota > Gammaproteobacteria > Burkholderiales > Burkholderiaceae_D > CANJOT01. The sequence goes on from CANJOT010000187.1 coordinate 7,030, forward strand.
CCAGGGCTTATCGTCCGATGCCACCAGCAGCCACGGCGCATGGCGCGTCGAAGTCCGGTCGATCATGTCGGCCACGGCACGTTCGTAGTCGGGCCACTTGTTGCGGTTACGCCAGTCTTCGTCGGTGATCTTGAACTGCTTGTGCGGTGTGTCGGCACGCTCCTTAAAACGGCGCAACTGCTCCTCCGGGCTGATGGCGAGCCAGAACTTGGCAACGATCGCGCCGCCGCTGGCGAGCTGTTCCTCGAACTCATTGATCTCGTGATAGGCGCGCATCCAGTCGCTTTCGCGGCAAAATTCCTCGACACGCTCGACCAGCACACGGCCGTACCAGGAACGATCGAAGATCACCGCATTGCCCTGCGCCGGCACATGCCGCCAGAAACGCCAAAGGTAGGGCTGGGC
>CANJOT010000188.1 GCA_947475815.1 Burkholderiales bacterium
AGCAACTCCGGCACCAGCGCATCGGCCGCCGACCATACCAGCGAGTAGTCCTTGCCCGGCATCGGCAGCAGGGCGACGATGCCCTCATCGGTAAACCACTGCAGGGCGCTGCCGCCATGCGCCAGCTCACAGGCAAAATTGGCCACCACCCCCTGCTGGCCATAACTGCGGCCGTTCGCTTGCAAACCGGCCGCGGCACGCACGGCGGAATGTTTGCCGTCCGCGCCGACGATCAGATCGGCCGTCAGCGCCAGCCCTTCGCCCAGCACCACTTCGGCCTGCGACCCGTCCAGCCGCACGCTGCTGGCGTCGGTTTCAAAACGTTCGATGCCATGCTGATAGTCGAGCGCAGTTTCGAGCACGCGCCCCAGTTCACGATGTTCGATGATCCACGCCAGCGCATCGGCCGCCGCCTCGTAAGCGCTGAAATGCAGGGCTCGCGGGGCATCGGCACGGGCGAAGATGTGCATGTCACGTACCGCAGCCACGCGCGCCGGATCGAGTCGGTCCCAGACGCGCAGGGCACGCAGCAGCCGGCGCGACGCCGCGCTGATGGCATAGACGCGCTGATCCCAGGGTCCATCAAGGGGCTTCGTGGTGTCGCGGCCAGGCACGCCAATCAGGGCGACCCGCAGGCCCGCCTGGGCCGCACCGAGCGCGCAGGCCAGCCCGACCAGCCCGGCGCCCACCACCGCCACCTGAAAATGCCGGGCCCCCGCAGGGGCCGTGAATCCGGAACGTGTATCCATGCGGCATTATAGACACCGGCACCGGACCACGCCCCGGCCCTGCCGGTGCCAGTCGTTTACCAGTCCCGTACTGCCGCGGCATCCCCATAACCGAACAGGCTGTAGAGCAGCGGCTGCTGCGGGGAATAGCGGATCGCCTGCGAGGTCAGCAACTGGCGCACAAACGCCTTGCTGTCGCCGTATTTGTCCTTTTCCATGGGCAGGTCGATGCGTGCATTGATATCCGCGTCGCGCACAACCCCGAGCGGGTCGAGCCCGGCCTCGACGCGGTCCAACTGGTCGCGCAACATCTGCCGGAACATCACCACACCACGATCGGACGCGCCCAGATGTTCCTTGGTGCGATCGGCGATCGGGCCCTGCCCGGCCCAGGCGGCAATGTCCTGGCCATCGGCAAAATCAAGAATCCAGTTGCCCTGAGCATCACGCAGCGGCACCTCATAACTGGGCACCACCGGCTGGGCCGGCAGGAGCGCGCCCTCGGGTCGATAGGTGGTGTACCAGATATGCCAGGTGGTCGTATCGTCAATCGGCACACGAATCTGAAACTGGTCCACGCCGCCGCCGCCAACGCGCAGCATGAGCGGAAACACCAGCGGGTGACCAACCTTCCAGTCATCGTCCTCTTCGGTCTGGCCGACCAGCACGCGCCGCTTGATGATGCCGTACTCGAAAGGATCAAAACCGACACGGGCATGTTTTTTCGCCAGGATCTCGACTTCCTCGGTGCCATCGAGCCGGCGCCAGAAATTCATGAAATGCGCGTGCAGCCATTCCACATGGTAGGGATCGACGGAATTTTCCATCGCCTGCAGCCAGTTGAAATCGAGCCGCGCCTGACCGATGTCGCGCAGCACGTCGCCCCAGACAAACATGTCAAACCGGGGCAGCAAGGGCGCCGGCAGGGGGCCCATGTACACAAACACCAGACCACCCAGTTCCTGTGCCGGATAGGCGCCGATGCGCATGGTCGGATTGAGGCGCGGTTCAGCCGGCTGTTCCACGCAGCGGCCATCCTGAACAAACCGCCAGCCGTGGTAACCACAACGGATGCCCGACTGCTCGACCACCGCCACGCTCAGGTCGGCCCGGCGGTGCGGACAGTGCTTTTCGACCACACCGACGACACCGTCACCATCACGAAACACCACCAGATCCTCGCCCAGCAGACGGCGCGGCACGGCCTTGCGGTCCAGTTCTGACGACGGCATGATGGGCATCCAGTACCGCCGCAGCAGATTGCCCATCGGCGTACCCGGACCAACGCGGGTGAGCCGTTCGTTTTCTTCGGTAGTCAGCATGGCGCGGCTCCGCGCACCCGCATGGATTCGGGCATCTGTTGGGGCATGGGTTCCTGTCTCCTTGCCGGATGAAAGCCGGCTTCTTGCTGGCGCCGGTCGACACCGGAACAGCGTTCTATTCTCGTCGGGCAGTATGCACGCTAGTGTCATCACGGGCAATATTGTTTACCCGGATTGCATGCTTTGCCGTTTGGACCGAAAATCGAGCCGCTTGCCAAACCAAGATTGCCCCAAGCGCGACAGCGCAGACATCACAAGAACGAAGGGACCCATGATGAGAGCACCCAAAACCCGCCTGCCGGCCTGTGTGGCCAGCACCCTTCTGGCCCTGCTGCTCGGCGTTGCGGCAGCACCGCTCAGCGCGGCCGAACCCGACACCCGTGTGGTTACTCTGGTCTACCCCTTCGCCGCAGGCGGCGTCGGCGACACCTCGGCGCGCATCGTTGCCGAATACCTGCGCAAGTACCTCGGCACCAATGTCATCGTTGAAAACAAACCCGGCGCCGGTGGCGCCATCGGCGCCGTGGCCGCGCTGCGCGCCAGACCCGACGGCTACACCCTGCTGGCGGGTGGCCCGTCAGCCCTGGTGTACACGCCCCTGCTCGAAAAGGGCACGCCCTACGACCCGCTGGCCGATTTCAAACCGATCGGTTTTGCCGACCGGTATGATCTGATGATGGTGACCGGCAAGCCGACCGGCTACACCTCGGTGCGCGCAATCATCGAAGCCGCGCGCGGCCAGTCCACACCCATGGTGTTTGGCGCCACCGGCAACGGCACCTCGCCCAATCTCGCCGCGGCATGGCTGGCAAAGATCTCCGGCGTGCGCATGGAACCGGCCAACTACAAAGGCACGGCGCCGGCCATCCCCGACGCCATCGCCGGACGCATTCCGTTCATTTTCATGAGCCCGCAATCGGCCAGCCAGCACGTCAAGGTGGGCAACCTCATTGGTCTGGCCATCACGGCGCGCAGCCGCGACAAGGATTTCCCACAGGTGCCGACCTTCGCCGAAGCCGGTTATGCCGATTTCCACAAGGTTGACTGGGCGCAGTGGAACGGCGTGTTCGTGTCGTCCCAGGTGCCGCGCGAGCGTCTTCTGGTGCTCAACGAAGCCATGCGCAAAACCATGACAGACCCCGAACTGCTGGCGCGTTTTGCCAAGGCCGGCACGGCCGCCTACCCCGCCATGACGCTCGAGCAGGCCGCCGATTTCTACCGCACCCAGATGGAGCAGTGGCAGGCAGCCATCCGCGATCTCGGCCCGGCCGCAAGCAAGTGAGCGCAACGTGACTTCAACCACCAGCCCGCTGGTGCCCGACCTGTACGGCCTGCGCGGCAAACGCGCGCTGGTCGTCGGCGGCGGTCAGGGTATGGGTGAGAGCAGCTGTCGCATGCTCGCCTTGATGGGCGCCGATGTCGCCATCCTCGACTTCGACCTCGAGCGCGCCCGGAGCCTCGCGGCCGAACTCGCCGCCCGGCACCCCGCAGCGCATTTTGTGGCTGTGCAGGCCGACGTGCTTGACGACCAGAGCGCGCGTAGCGCCATCTCAAGCGCCTGGGAACAGCTCGGCCAAATCGACATCATGGCCACCATCGTCGGTCAGGCCGCTTATGTGCCCATGCTGGAGATGAGCACCGATCAGTGGGATCTCGACCATCGCCGCAACCTGCGCTACCTGTTTGTCATGGCCCAGGCACTGGCGGCACGCTGGGTCGCCACCAACACGCCCGGCAACATCGTCGCCGTGGCGTCCGTCAGCGGCCTGCAGTCGGCACCCAAACACGTCTCCTACGGCGCAGCCAAGGCCGGCCTGATGAACCTCGTCAAATCGATGGCGGTGGAATGGGCCGGACACGGCATTCGCGTCAATGCCGTCGCGCCCGGCTCGATCACAACGCCACGCCGGCCCGACTCGGAGGAGCGCCGCGCCGAGATGGCGCGCAGCCTCATTCCCATGAAACGCCGCGGCCAGTGCGACGATATCGGCAAGGCCGTGCTGTATCTCGCCTCCGACATGTCGGCCTACGTGACCGGTACCACCCTCACCGTCGATGGCGGCTGGATGGCCGCGTCAATGTACCAGCGCTGAAGCCGCTTCGCCTCACCCACCGGACGCCACCATGTTGAAAGCCGACCAGAACGACCGCCTCGCGCGCGTGGCCAACAACGCCCCCATGGGGCGCATGCTGCGTCAGCATTACTGGATGCCCTACCTGCGGGCAGAACGCCTCACGCCCGGCGGTGATCCGGTGCGCGTGCGCCTGCTGGGGAGCGACTACATCAGTTTTCGCACCGGGGACGGCCAGATCGGTTTCATTGATCAGGCCTGCCCGCACCGTGGCGTGTCGCTGGCGCTGGCGCGCGCCGAGGGTGACGGCATCCGCTGCATTTTTCACGGCTGGAAATTTGACGCCACCGGCCGGCTGCTCGACGTGCCCAACGAAAACGAGTCGGCCGAGCGCACCAAAAACACCGTGCGCGCACGCCACTACCCGGTGCGCGAAGCCGGCGCCCTGCTCTGGGTCTGGCTGGGCGAAGGCAGTGCGCCGCGCTTCCCCGATTTTGAATTCACGACCCTGCCCACCAGCCACATCTACGCTGGTTATACCGAGGTACCGTGCAACTGGGTGCAGGGCATCGAGGGCACGCTCGACTCAGCCCATGTCGGCCTGTTGCATCGCAGCTGGATCTCGAAGCTCACGCCCACCAGCACGCGCTCCATCATGAGCAATCAGCTGGTACTGCGCTACGAATTCGAGCACCGCCCCTACGGCCTGCGCGCCGTTGCCGTGCGCCCCATGGAGGACGGTTCGGAATACGTGCGCATCGGCGATTATGTGCTGCCCTATTACATGTTCATCGGCAGCAGCAACTCAGCCGCCGGCGAACGTGTCATCTTCATCTCGGTGCCGGTCGACGATGGCAACACCCTGCTGTTTTTCGTGCGCTACAACTTCCTTGAAGCCGGCCCCCTGAACACCGGCGCCGGCTTTCAGACCGACGCCCCGATCGACCCCGACCACTTCGCCACCCTGCGCGGCGACGCCCGCAACAACTGGGGCCAGGACCGCGCCGCCATGCGCGACGGCCACTTCTCCGGCTTCACCGACAACATCATCACCGAAGACATCGTCGTGCAGGTGAGCATGGGCGCCATCGTCGACCGCAGCAAGGAACATCTCAGCCCGAGCGACGCCGCCATCGTTCAGGCGCGCCGCCTGCTGCTCGACGCTGTACAGGACGCCGAAGCCGGCAAGCTGCCGCTCGGCGCGCAGGACACAGTGGACTTCCGCGCCATCCGCGCCGACGCCCGCATCCTGCCGCCTGGTGAACGCTGGCAGGACCACTACAGTCTGGCTGCCGAGAACAGGCGAAAGGCAGCAAGCACGTGATTCATTGCGCGACAGGGTCTCCCCGGAAGAGCCAGAGGGTGGGCGACTTGCCCTGAGCGCCGAACACTGCGTATAATTCGCGGCTTGGCTCGGTAGCTCAGTCGGTAGAGCAACGGATTGAAAATCCGTGTGTCGGTGGTTCGATTCCGCCCCGAGCCACCAGTATTCAAGGGCAACCGTTCTCGGTTGCCCTTTCCTTTTTCGGCTCCCCCCCCACGCCACGCTTTTTCAAAGAAGGAACAAAGCATTAGCTGATTTCCTCTTTTCGGAAGAGAAATCTGGAAAACTATTGAACGAAGTGCTGACTGACCTGGCCGGTCTTTCCAATCAAATGGGACAGCAGACGGAAGTTTTTTGTTGCGTGACGAAGGCGTCCAGCGATGATCGCGGGATGTACGCCGATTTCATCTGCAAATGCAATTGCATCTTCAGACAGCAGGGTTTCCTTAACCTTGGCTGCGTCCCACCGATTTTTTGGAATCAGCGCTTCTTGCGCCATTTCATCGGCTTCGCTTTCGATGTGCTCAGGGTTTGGACGATCCAAATCATCAATAAAGACTGGGTTCGCATCTGAGAGGTGCTTGGCCACGTGTGCCAGCTCGTGGAGCAGTGCAAACCAAAAATTGTCGATTCGATCATGACGAAGGGTCAGCGCCACGATGGGGCGGCCGTTATCCAACATTGCGGCACCGTCAAGGAAAGTACGCTTAAAGTGACTTTCGATGACGAGGATGATGCCAAGGCGTGCCAGATATTCCCTGGCAAGCTTTGGACCTTCTTCAAATGCGGATAGCTTTGCCAATTCACGCAACCATTCCGGCGTGACTGAGCCGGGCTTGTACTCTCGGGATAAGTTGGCTTCTCGTGCGCTACGCACCACGCACATGCGCCATGCCAATAAAGCCATGTCATTGGCATGACGGTCGCCACGCTGATGCATGGGCGCACGCAAAAAAGCTGGCTCCAGATGTTTGGGCAGAAATTCACGCTTGAACTTTGTAACCAGGTCTTCTGCGTAGTCTTTCAAGCGCTGGACATTGCCTTTGAAGTCGCCAAAGCACCCGCGCTCCAGCATCTCTTTCAAAGGAAAACTGGAATAGTCGATTTCTGGGTCTTGACTAACAATCGAACTGTCAGTTTCGACATCCTCAATAAGGATGTCAGCGGGGATTCCCATGCCTCGGTTGAGTCGTCGAATCATCGGCAGAGACAACGGACGCTTACGGGACAGCACCTCAGAAACCTTGGAAATCGATCCGATGTAGGGAATCAAGTCCTTACGGCTGAGGTCCATTTGATCCATCCGAAAAAGGATGGACTCAATTGGGTCCACATGCACAGGTGGAACCGTTTGGTGCTCGAAATCAGCAATCACCAGCGCCAGCAATCCAAGTTCATTGTCGTCATCGGAACCGGTGACAGGATCGAGCGACATCAGCGCAGAGAGGCGTGCCATTGCCTCTGCGTAAGCTTCCTTACTCTTAATGATCTTTACGTTCATTGCGCTCTCCGTCTATTTTTCAATTGCTGCGCTGAAGCAGCCTAAAACTTTTTCTTGTCGTACTCGGCATGAGTTCCCACCCATTCGACGACCACTAATCCGTTTTGATATCGCACTTTCACCACCAGCCGATACGTGTTGCCCTTGATGTTGAAAATGACACGGTTGTCTGCCAAAAAATCTGCGCTTCGGTACCGCCGCTTAATGTCCTGTGGTGTATGCCAGTGCTCACGTTCGACATCCGACTGCCATGCGTCGAGCTGCCCACGTGAGTCAGCGTGCTTTTGTTTGAACTCCTCAAGGAGCGGCAATCCCAGTATTCGCATGAGGTGGATGGCGTGTTCATGATCAGACTGGCATTGTATTTCCCAAAAAGGGAAATGTCAAAATGATGTTTATATCGAATTGGGAAGTGGGAGGGGCGTTTCCACCCGGTACACTGGCGAAATGCCC
>CANJOT010000189.1 GCA_947475815.1 Burkholderiales bacterium
CCAAGCCGTGATCCATCAAGGCGGCGCGGGACTAAAGCGGACTTCACGCCAATCACCCTCGCTCCCAAGCCATTATCGCCGCGTCAAAAATTCGCCGATTATTTCTAAACGAACAGTATTGGGTCAGGTCTTGAGTTTTGCGTGAAAAATGGCGGGATGCGCGCCGGTTTTTGCGTTTGAGTGTTTTGATGCTTTGGGCGTCGGGTCTCGCCCCGACAGGCGAGTTACTTCTTTTTGCTTCGCCAAAAAGAAGTAACCAAGAAAAAGGCGACCCCAGAGGCCGCACCCCAAGCGCTGCGCGCTTGGGGTGCCCAGGTCTGCCACGCCCGCCGCGGCGGCGAAAAAACTCGCCCTGCGGGCTCAAACAGTTTTCGCCTCAAAACCCCCGCGGCGAACATGTCAGCCCCGGTGCGTCCTATGGGGCCCCAACAAGACAGCCCCTCGGCATGGGTGGGTTTTGGCGCTCCCTGCGGGTCGCTTGCCCTGGCGCACCCCGCACCCCGGGGTGTTCCTGGTGTTGCGTTCCCGGTTTGGCTAGCTCTGGTAAAGCAGGCGGTTTTCTTCGTCTAGGCGGGCTGAGTGGACGACCTCAAGCACGTCGGCGACGTCAACCGTGCCTTCTACTGCGGCGATCTGGCCGGTCAGCGGCATCTCGGGGGTGAGGTGACCGGCGATGTACAGTTGCCAGATTTCCTTGCCGTATTGTGTGCTCAGCAAGGCCGGCACGAAGCGGCCAAAATAGCTGGTCAGATTGTTGACGTCGCGCTCGAGCATGGCTTCGGCATTGTTGTTGCCGGCGGCATCAACGGCCTGCGGCAGGTCGATGATCACCGGGCCGTCCCGTCCCACGAGAATGTTGAATTCGGACAGGTCGCCATGGATGATGCCGGCGCACAGCATGCGCACCACCTGCTGCACCAGTTCGGCATGGTAGAGCAGCGCCGTTTCGGGCGACAGCTCGAGATCGTTGAGGCGGGGCGCGGGCTGGCCTTCATCGTCGGTCACCAGATCCATGAGCAGCACGCCATCCGAGCACAGGTAAGGTTGCGGCACACGCACGCCCGCGGCGGCGAGGCGGTAGAGGGCATCGACCTCGGCGTTCTGCCAGGCTTCTTCCTGCATCTGGCGGCCATAACGCGAACCCTTGGCCATGGCGCGCGCCTGACGGCTGTTTTTGGTCTTGCGGCCTTCCTGGTAGCTGGTGCTGTTGCGAAAGCTGCGCTGGTTGGCATCCTTGTAAACCTTGGCGCAGCGGATATGCTCGCCGCAGCGGACGATGTAGACAGTGGCTTCCTTGCCACTCATTAACTGGCGGACGACCTCGTCAACGAGGCCCTCTGTGACAAGCGGCAAAATGCGTTTTGGGGTTTTCATCGGCGCGAACGCGGCCTGAGGAGGTGAGCAGCGCATTCTACGCGTGTTCCGGCCGCAGGCTGGAATTCGTTTCGCTTAGTGATCAGAAACAAACGGGCCGCGTCGGCGGCCCGTTGCGTTACCGCAGGGAAGATGTTTACTGTTGCTGTGGAATCTTGGCGTCGCGAATGACGGCTTCAACCCGCACCAGTTCGTCGTTGACGATCTTGCGGAACTCGGCCGGGCGCGTGCCGCCCAGCAGGGCCGGGTTGTACCCGAGGGCGACGAGGCGATCGCGTGTGCCGGGCTCGGCAATGGCGGCATTGACGGCCGTGGCCAGCGCTTCAACGCGCGCCGGCTCGGTGCCGGGTGCGACAAAAAAGCCGAAGAAGAAGGGCGCAAAAAAGCTGCGCAGCTCGGGCACGCCGGTTTCCGGGGTAGACGGTACATCCGGGAATATCGGGATGCGTGCTTCGCCCAGGGTGGCGATGGCCTTGATTTTCTTGTCGAGGACCAGTGGCCTCATGCTGCCCATTTCATTGACGAACACCTGTACGTCACCGGCCATCAGCGCAATGTTGATCGGGCCGGTGCCGCCCGGGTAGGGCACGTGCACCATGTTCAGACCGAGAGCCAGTTGCAGGCGTTCGGTGGTCAGGTGGGCAATCGAACCGACACCCGAGGTGGCAAAATTCACCTTGCCCGGATTCTTGCGCACGTACTCGACCAGTTCCTTCATGTTGTTGACCGGCAGCGTGTTGCTGGCAAACAGACCTAGCGGTGCCTGCGAGGCGCGTGCCACCGGGATCAGATCCTTGCGGATGTCGAAGTCGGTGCTCTTCTTGAGCGCCTGTTCGTTCAGGATGCCGTTGGCGAGGATGACGATGGTGTAGCCATCGGCAGGCGCTGACTGCACCGAACGCACGGCGATCATGCCGTTGGCGCCGGGACGGTTGTTGGCAACCACCGGCTGTCCGGTGATCTTGGTGATGCCGTCACCGATGATGCGCGCAAAGTTGTCCGTGGCGGCGCCGGCTGCATAAGGGATGACGAGATTGATACGCTGGCGTGGAAAGGCTTCCTGGGCCGAGGCCGGCGAGGGGAGTAATCCAAAAGCCAGAGCCAGGGCGCTCAGTCGCGCGACGAGAGGTGTGCGTTGCATGAAAGTGTGGTCTCCGAAAAATATTGTTTTTGATGCTGCAAAAAACTAAGAGGTGGTGATGTATTCGCCCAGATCCGGCCGCAGGGTCAGGTTCCAGTAGTCGATCAATCTCCAAGGGCTGTTGATGATAATCCGTCCTTGGGAATTTTTGTACCAGGAATTGACGCTGGGATGAGACCAGACGAAGTTTTTCAGTTCACGGTCGATGGTGGTGTTGTATTGCTCGAACACCTCGGGCCTGACTTGCATGCTGCGCAGCCCCCCGTCGACCATGGCTTTGATGCAGCCGAGCACATAACGCATCTGGCATTCCGCCAGGAAGGTAAAACTGCCGCCGTGTCCCAAGCCGGTGTTTGGGCCATACATGACAAACATGTTGGGAAACTGCGGCGCAGTCACGCCCAGATAGGCGCGTGGATCGTTGTCACCCCAGACCTCGCGAATGCTCTGGCCACCCAGGCCGCGGATGTCCATGGGCCACAACATGCGCCCGGCATGAAAACCGGTGGCCATGACAAGGATGTCGGCCTCGATGAGTCGGCCATCGTTGGTGCGCAGGCCGTTCTTTTCAATGGCGGCGATGCCCTCGGTGACCAGTTCGACGTTGTCACGCTTAAGCATCCTGAACCAGCCGGGGTCGGCCAGCACACGTTTGCCATAGGGCGGGTAGGTCGGAATGACCTTGGCCAGCAGGTCGGGCCGGTCTTCCAGTTCACGCGTGGCGTAACGCACCATGGCCTGCCGGATGCGGTCGTTTTTTTCGTTGATCGAACCCTTGCTGAAATCCCAGTCGGGGTCGATGCGCAGGGCCGGATACAGTCCGTCGGCAAACCCCCAGAACAGCTGAAATCGATACCAGGGGGCATAAAAGGGCACGTTCCTGAGTGCCCATTTCATTTCTTCGCTCACCTGGCGGTGCATGTTCGGGCTGCGCACCACCCAAGGGCCGGAACGCTGCATGACCGTCAGGTGTTCCACCTGCGGCGCCATGGCGCAGCCCGCCTGAATGGCGCTCGCGCCTGAGCCGATCAGCACGACCTTCTTGCCCTTCAACTCCAGTTCTGCGGGCCATTGCGCCGTATGCACGACCGTACCCGCAAAATCCTTCAGGCCGGGCAGATCGGGAATGGTCGGCCGGTTCAGTTGACCCACGGCGCTCAGCAGCACGTTGGCGCGCACGGCCGTCGTTGCACCACTGGCATTCCGGTAGCTCACGACCCACATGCCACTCGCTTCGTCGAACACCGCGCTGTCCGCCTCGCAATCGAAACGAATGTTGGGCCGGATGCCGTATTTGTCAGCGCAGTGCCGCAGATAGTCGAGGTTGGCGGATTGGCGCGAGTAGTAGTGCGGCCAGTCGTCGTTGGGTTCGAAGGAAAACTGGTAGAAGTGATTCGGCGTGTCGACGGCGCAGCCCGGGTACTGATTCTCCAGCCAGGTGCCACCAACGTCCTGGTTCTTTTCGATGATCTCGAAGGAGATGCCGGCTTCTTTTAGCCGGATGGCCGCGCAGATGCCGGACACGCCCGCGCCGATGATGGCAACGTGAAACCTGTCGCGGGCAATAATCTGATCGGGCGCCTTGATGGCCTGATCCAGCCCCATCTGGGCACGGATCATGGGTTCATAATCCGGACTGACCGTTTCACCGACGGCCGTGGCCAGCATGGAAAGCATCAGGGCAGGCTCGATCAGCGCCAGTGGCTTGCCGTGTTGGTGGTCGCGCAGGGCCGTGAAAAAGCGTGCGCGCAGCGCCGCTTTCAGTTCCGCTGGCACAACCTCGGAGTAATCCCAGGGGCCATGCACGTGCGGCCGGATCAGATCGAGGACGTCGGTTTCCCCGGTGAGTTGCACCAGTGACATGGCCATCGGCACGATGTGCATGTCCTCGATGACCTGGCGCAGGCCGGCATCGCTGGAAAAATCGGGGTGGGGGGACTCGGGGTTGGGCACTTTGTATTGGTCTGGTGAAAACGATCCGGGACTGTACTGTAAGAACAATCGGTGTTGGCGACAAATAAAATAAAGCTGAATAAAGGATAATAATATTTGACTTGTATGACTGTGCGTTCCCACTTACATTCGCACGCTGCGGGTGATTTTGACATACATGACAAACAATTATATCCAGGCGATCATCGATTCGCCCGTTTCGGGAGACCCTCCAGTGCCGCGCATTTCAATTTTTTCATGTATCGCAACTCACGAGCTTCGCTGATGGATTTTTCGCTCTCTCCCGAACAATCGGAAATCAAGCGCAGTGTTGAGTCGATCTGTGCCAATTACGACCTCAAATACTGGGCTCAGAAGGACGCCGAAGAATCCTTCCCGGAAGAATTCTTTCAGGACATGCTGGCCGCCGGTTATACCGCCCTGACGCTGCCGGAAGAGCAGGGCGGCGCTGGCCAGGGCATTGCCACCGCGGCCATGGTGATGCAGACCATTGCCGAGTCAGGCGCCGGCATGAATGGTGCCTCGACGGTCCATTCCTATGTGTTCATCCCCAAGGCGATTGCGCTGCATGGCACGACCGAACAGAAGGAACGCATGCTGCCGCCGCTGATCAGCGGGGCCGAGCGCGCCTGCCTGGGCATCACCGAACCCGATGCCGGCATCGACACCACGCGCCTGCGTTACCGCGCCATCCGCAACGGCGACCACTACCTGTTTTCCGGCGAGAAGGTCTGGCCCACCATGGGTAGCACGGCCGATCGCATCCTGCTGATCGCGCGCACCACGCCGATCGAGGAGTGCAAGCGTCCGATCGACGGCCTTAGCCTTTTCTACACAAAGCTCGACCGGCGTCATGTCGAGTCGCGCAAGATCGCCAAGTTTGGCCGCAATGCCATGGAGTCCTGTCAGCTCTACTTCAACGAAATGCCGATTCCCGTGGAAGATCGCATCGGTGACGAAGGCAAGGGCCTCTACTACCTGTTCGACGGACTCAATCCCGAGCGCATCATGGTGGCCGCCGAGGCCATCGGCCTGGGCCGCGCGGCGCTGCGTCTGGCCACCAATTACGCCAACGAGCGTGTCGTGTTTGGCCGTCCCATCGGCATGAATCAGGGCGTGCAGCACCCGCTCGCCGAGGCATGGATGAAACTCGAATCGGCCAACCTGATGATGTACAAGGCCGCGACCCTGTATGACGCCGGCCAGGATTGTGGCGCCGAAGCCAATGCCGCCAAGTTCATGTGCGCCCAGGCCAGCTTTGATGCCTGTCAGGCCGCTGTCATGACCTTTGGTGGGTATGGTTATGCCAAGGAGTTTTTTGTCGAGCGTTTCCTGCGCGAGGCCATGCTCACGCGCATTGTGCCGGTCAGCCCGAACCTGATCCTGTGTTACATCGCCGAGCGCGTGCTGGGCCTGCCCAAATCCTACTGATGTATTTCGTTCCATTTACCTGACGGTCTGACACCATGAAACCGATTCGTTCCCTGCTGTTTGTGCCCGGCAACCGCGAAGGCTGGATCGACAAATGCCCCGCTTCCGGTGCCGATGCCGTCATCCTCGACCTCGAAGACAGCGTGCCCCAGCCCGAGAAGGAAGGTGCGCGTGACCTCGTGGCGCGCAAGATCCCGGGGCTGGTCACAGCGGGCCAGCGCACCTATGTGCGCATCAACCGCTCACAGCATCTGTTCAGCTTTGAAGACCTGCTCGCGGTGGTGCTGCCCGGTCTGGAAGGCATCGTGCTGCCCATGCCCAATGGCCCCGAGGATTGTGAGCTGGCCTCGTCGCTGATCGCCGAGGCTGAATTCCGCAACGGTGTGACGGCTGGTTCGGTGGGCATCATCGTGGCGCTTGAAACGCCGCGCTCGCTGCAACTGGCCTATGAATGCGCCCAGGTCGAACGGGTCACCGCTCTGATCGGCGCCAGCGCGAAAAATGCCGATCTGGCACGCGCCATGGGCTTTGAATGGTCAGCCGATTCGTTTGAATCGGTCTACCTCAAGTCGCGCACCGTCATGGCTGCACGTGCCGCCGGCAAACAACCGATCGGTGGCATCTGGCAACAGGTGCACGACCTCGAAGGCCTGCGCGCTTATGCCACGCTCAACCGCCGGCTTGGCATGAGTGGCGAGACCATTCTGCATCCGGGCAACGCCGCGGTGGTCAATGAAATCTTCACCCCCTCGGCCGCTGACGTTGAATATTACGAAGGCATGATCGCTGCGCACGCTGCCGCGGCGGCGCAGGGCCGCGCCTCGGTGATGTACCGCGGCGAACATATCGACAATGCGCACGTGGCCACGGCCCGGGACATCGTCAGCCTGGCGCACAGTTTTGAGTCCGGCGTGAAATAATCCGCCACACTGCCACTTACCCAAGAGAATCAATGCATGGATGATCCTTACCTGACAGAAGCGGGTCGCACCCTCGAAGGCCCCCTGAAGGGCTTGCGTGTGGTCGACATGACGACGCTGGGCATGGGTCCGATGGCCGCGCAGATCCTGGGTGATCACGGCGCCGATGTCATCAAGCTTGAGCCGCCCGGCGGTGATATTTTCCGGCATGTGCTGCCGCAGGGCTCGCCGGGCATGAGCCATGCCTTCATCCAGTTCAACCGCAACAAGCGCAGCCTCGCGCTCGACGTCAAGACGCCCGAAGGCAACGCTGCGCTGCGCCGGCTGCTGCAGACTACCGACGTGCTGATGTCGAACCTGCGGCCCGCGGCCATGAAGGGTCTGGGGTTTGATTACGATGCTATCCGTGCCATCAAGCCGGACATCATTTTCGCGGTCGCCTACGGTTATTCGGAGAAGGGGCCCTACGCCGGCCGGCCTGCTGCCGATGACACCATTCAGGCCATGTCGGGACTGGCGGACCTGCAGCGCCGCGCCTCGGGGGCGGTGCAGTTCGTCGCAATGGTCGTGGC
>CANJOT010000190.1 GCA_947475815.1 Burkholderiales bacterium
CACAGCGAGTTCAACCATGCGAAGGATCAGCAGACGCATTTTCTGCAGATCTGGATAGAGCCGAGCGAGACGGGCATCAAGCCCGGCTATGAGCAGAAGACATTTTCGGCGGCGCAGAAACGCGGCACGCTACTGCTGGTGGCGTCGCCCGATGGCGCGTCAAACTCGGTCACGATGCACGCCGATGCGCTGCTTTACGCTGGTTTGTTCGATGGCGCTGAACATGCTGAACTCAATCTCAACCCGGCGCGCAAGGCCTATGTGCACCTGATCCGCGGCACGCTGGAGGTCAATGGTCTGCGTATTGAGGGGGGCGATGCCGTGCTGCTCGAGAACGAAACCAGCATTGCACTGGCCCATGGCAGCGATGCAGAAGTGCTGGTGTTTGACCTGGCACCCTGATTTTTCTTTTTTCAACGCGGCCAGAATAGAGCGACCACTCAACAAGCTTGCAAATTGCGCGTGATGTGCACCATTTGCAAGCTTGATTCACACAGTTGGCGAAGGGCAAATCGCCCCGGCGTGTGGCGGATTACTGCGGCCGCATGCCCGCCGCAACGGTCACCTTGCCCCACTTTTCGTACTCGCGCAGGATGAACTGGCTCAGATCGTTGCCGCTCATGCCACCCGCTTCGGCGCCGAGTTCGGCAAACTTCTGGCGAATTTCCGGCATGCGCATCACGGCGGCGATCTCGCTGGAGAGTTTGTCGGTGATTTCCTTGGGCGTGCCCAGCGGTGCGACATAGGCGGTCCAGGCGGACACTTCCATGCCCGGGTAGGTTTCATTCAGGGCAGGCACGTCGGGCATATTGGCGCGGCGCTTCTGGCCGAGCACCACGATGGGCCGCAGCCGGCCAGCCTTGATCTGCGCCTCAATCGTGCCGTAGAGGTCGAGATACATCTGGATGTCGCCCGTCAGCACGCCTTGCAGCACTTCGGTTGAGCCCTTGTAGGGCACATGGGTCATTTCGAACTTGCCGGCCTGCTTGATCATCTCGCCGCCAAGATGGGTGGTGGTGCCCAGGCCGGTCGAACCGTAGTTCACCTTGCCGGGATTGGCCTTGGCATACGCAATGAACTCGGCGAGATTTTTCGCCGGGAAGGATTGCGGCACCACCATGATGTATTCGCCCGTGTAGTTGAGGTTGAGCTGGGCAAAATCCTTGCGGATATCAAAGGGCATGGACTTGTCCAGCCAGGGCTGAATCGAGTGACCGGAGGCGATCAGGCCGATGGTGTAGCCATTCGGAGGCGCGAGCTGCACAGCCTTGGCGCCGACGGCGCCACCAGCACCACCACGGTTGGAAATCACCACGGGCTGGCCGATGCGCTCTGCCAGCGCGCGCGCCATCAAACGGGTCACAATATCGGTGGTATTGCCCGGCGGGTAGGGCACGATCAGGGTGATCGGGCCATTTGGAAAGGCCTGGGACCATGCCGCTGAGGGCAGGCTCAGACCAAGGGCCAGAACAGGGGCCATAAGACCCAGGGCAAAACGGTGTGCAGCGGCGCTCCAGCGCATGTCTTCCTCCTGATTGTTTTTCGGGTTGCAGTTTGCAAGGATACGGCAGACGCAGGGCTTCAAACAAGGGCTTTTTGTCGCTGCTGAAACTGCAGTGGATGCCACGAAAGTATTGGACGCTGCGGTCTCACATCCGTATAGTTTCCCTGACAAAATAACAAAGGAAGACCACCATGCGCATCTGGCACCAGAGCCTGACCGTACTCAATGAGTTGCCGGCCTATCAGGTCCTGCTCGACAAACACATCAAGTCCATTGTGCGGCCCGATACCGAGGTCGTGCTGCACGGCATGATGCCGGGAACCTATGCGACCGATTTCCCGCTCTCAGAGATCCAGTATCCGGCGCTTGCCCACTATCATTTCACGCAGATCCTGAACGCCGCCATCACGGCCGAAAAAGAGGGCTTCGACGCCTTCGCCATGTGTTTCCTGTGCGGCCCGCTGCTCACAGAGATTCGCAGCGTGGTCGACATTCCGGTCATTAACTACGGCGAGACGGCCTTTCATTTCGCTTCGTTCTACGGCCAAAAATTCGGCGTGGTGCGGTTTCTCGACACCATGAAAGATTTCACGCGCGAGTTCGTCACGGCCTGGGGTTTTGAAAAGAGTTGCGTCGGCATTGTCGGCTGTGGCTTGACCTACCGTCAGGTATTTGGCGGTCTGGTCGATCCGACCGATGCGATTGCGCAGTTCAGCAAGGCAGCGCGGGCCTTTATCCAGGAGACCGGCGCCGAGGTGATCGTGCCCGGCGAGATGCCCCTCAACGTGTTGCTCACCGGCTACGGCGTGAGTCGCATCGACGATGTGCCTATTCTCGATGGGCTGGCACTGACCCTGATGCAGGCCGAGATGATGGTCGAGCTGAAAAAACGCTTTGGCATCACGCACAGCCGCCATGGTCGCAAGAACGCCAAGCCGCCGGAGGACTGGCTCATGAACCTGGGCGGCATGTATGGCTTGCAGCGCGTCATGGATCACTACGACAAAAAGTAGTCCGGCCAGCGGGGCCGCTGCTTCAGAGACCCGACCGCCGGGCTGGCATGCGTTCAGCCGGCGGCGCTGACGCAACTGACACAGCTGACGCTTCGGAACTCAAATTTTTCCCAGGCATAGGCGAGGTTGAAATCGACATCGTCCCACTTCAGATCGATGGGATGGGCGGTTTCGGAAAAGGTCATGGCAAGGTCAAACAGGGTGCGCGCATGCTCCGGCAGAGCCGAAAGCGAATATTGGTTCAGGTAGTCGAGGATCTCGCCGATGCGCGGCAGCATGGCGTCATAAAACACCCTCAACTCGGCAAGCGTGCCGGTATGCAGGCGGTAATAACGGTCACGCTCGGTGGCGAGGGCCCAGAGGGCGACGTGGGGCGTGAGTTCGGCAAAGGCCGGTGGTAGTGTTTTGTCGGTCATGATGTCAGGGCCGCGCGAGCATTTCGTCGGCGATGCGGTAATGGTTCTGGATAAGCATTTCCTGTTGCGACAGGATGATGTTGGGCAGGGCGCCGGAGCTGATCGCTTCGAGCGACGATTCCATGGTCGCCAGATCCTCGCGCAACACCTCGCGCGTGCGCACCAGTGAATGCGCCTGTCCAATGCGGTCGGCCGGCTTGTCGGTCTGGAAGGCAAAACGCATCACGCGGACGTCAGTGGTCTCGTGGTCGATCGGCCAGAAGAACATGTAGGAATGGGTGTTGGCCTGCGGCCCGAGTACAAAGTGCGGTGCGACGTGCACGATGTCAAACGCCCAGTGTTTCAAGCGCAACGGGTTAACCCCCGGCGGCAGCGCATCCATGTCCGGCGGCGGAAACGATGGGTACATGGGCCGCGAATGTTCAAAAAGAATGCCTTCGGCCGCGGTGGGCTTGTGGTTCGGGTTGCCGAGCGCCGAGTAGCGTCCGAAATGTTCGCCCACTTCCATGTAGGCGCGATGGCGACGCGGATTGCCGCTGCCGCCCTGATAATCGGGCACCGTGTTCTTGTGAATGTAGAGGTTGTGGTAACCCTCGCTGAAGGCATTGATGGCAATGTTCCAGTTGGTCTTGAGCACCACGCGATGGTCGCCGATCTTGACGCGGCCCTTGGCGAAGCCGCGGTAGCCGTCGTACATGTCGCCCATCCACTCCTTGAGGCTCTGTTCCGGCGTGGCCGCGAAGTTGACGAACACCAGATCTTCCCAGACCTCAACATGGATCGGGATCAGGCCGTAGTCGTCCTTGTTCAGATTGCGGAACTGACCTTCATCCGTCACGCCGGTGAGTTTGCCTGCCGTCGAGTAGGTCCAGGCGTGAAAGGCGCAGCTGAACAGCCGCTGTTTGCCCTTGAGCGCATGCACCAGCTTTTCACCGCGATGGCGGCAGACGTTGTGGAAAGCGTGCACGACATTGTTTTCATCGCGCGTAATCAGCAATGAGGCCTTCAGCGGCGGCACGTCGGTCACCATGAAACTGCCCGGGCCATCGAGCTCGCTGGCACTCCCTACGGGCAGCCAGGCGCTGCGGAAAATGCGCTCCTGTTCAAGCTTGAAAAATTCCGGGGTGACACGCTCGGAGATGTTCACGACGTTTTTCAGGCGGCTGGTATCGCCGCGAAAGACGGTGATGCTGTCGGTATCCATGATGCCCCATTCCTCTTGTTGTCTTGTTTATTTCAGGGTTTCACGATCAGGGTTTCACGAGTGCAGCCAGCGCCATGTCCCCGAGGTTCTGGAAACGCAGCAGGCTGCGGATGCGTTCCATCAGGCCAGCAGTCAGTGCGACGAAGGTGACTTCGCGGACCGGATCGACCCAGAACGCCATCGAGCCCAACCCCCAGCCGCCAAAACTTTCCGGCGAGGCGAGGGTGGCAATGTGGCCCGGGAACAGGCCTTCACCGCGCAGGAACAGACCGAGTCCGAGAAAGGCCGGGAAGGCCGCCATGCCATGCAAGGCGCGCGAGGAGTTCATCATGCTGTTGGGCATCAGGCCGGTCTGGTTGCGGCGCATCAGTTGCACCATGGCGGGTGAGAGGATGCGCGCGCCTTCGAGCGCGCCGTCCTGACGTAGTGCTTCGCCGAAGCGCAGGATGTCGCTGGCCGTCGCGAACGTACCGCCGCCCGAAGGCAACTCGGTGAGTGCCGTGACCGACCGGTCACGTTCGCCCAGCACCTTGCGGTTGATTTCCGGCGCGTCGTCATCCCGCACGACCACTGGCACGCGCCGCACCTTGACGCTCTCGGTCAGGCCGACCGAGGCGCCGTGCATGCCTAGCGGTTCGAAAATGTCTTCGGTGATGATCTGCCGGTAGGAACGCTGTTTCGGGTCGAGCCGGCTGGCGATTTCGGCGAGCAGGGTGAAACCCATGCTGGCGCTGTAACTGACCTGTTCGCCGGGCGCTGATTCGAGCGGCAGCGAACAGATGGATTCGATGGCCAGCTTCATGTCGCCCAGTTGCTCGGTCGGCAGCGGCGCATAGCCCATACCCAGACCGGCCGTGTGGGTGAGCACCTGACCGATCGTGACGCGTCCTTTACTGCGCGCGGCGAACTCGGGAATGATGCTGGCCACTGGAGTGATCAGGCTGACCTGGCCACGCTCGACGCAACGCAACAGCGCCACGGCGGTGATCACCTTGCTGACCGACATGATGCTAAAGGCGGCGTCGGGCAGCAGGGCGCGGCCGGCGGCGCGGTCGGCATACCCGAGGGTCAGATCAAACACCGTCGCGCCGCGTCGCGCCACCAGGATGCGCGCGCCGTCGTAGATGTTGGCGTCGATGTCGTGCTGCACGCGCGCTTCGATGCGTTGCAGGGCGCTTTCGTCAAACCCCATTTTTTCTGCGTTGATGGCTCGATTGGTCAAACTATTCTCCTCGAATTATTGCGGCACGACGCCCATGGCTTTGGTCAGGGCTTCATTTTCCTTGAATTTGGCGGTCACATAAGCCAGCGTTTCGTCGGGCGTGCCACCGCCCGGATCGGAACCGAAGGCGTCGGCCATGCGCGTGAGCACATCAGGATCGGCCAGCGCCTTGCGGAACACGGCGTTGAGGCGGTCGACGAGGACGCGCGGCGTTTTCGCCGGCACCATGAAGGCGGTCCATGAACTGGCTTCATACCCGGCCGCACCCGATTCATCGGCGGTGGGAATGTTGGGCAGCAGTACCGAGCGCCGTTTGGGGGTCACGGCGATGGCGCGTACCTTGCCGGACTTGATGTAGCTCAGTACCGATGGGAACGCCTCAAACTGCGCATGGGTGCGCCCGCCGATCAGATCGACCAGCGCGGGCGCGGCGCCCTTGTAGGGAATTTCGGTGAACTTGACATTCATGTGGGCCTGAAAGGCGGCGGCGGCAAGCTGTCCGCCGGAACCGACGCCGGCGTTGCCCACGCTCAGCCCGCCCGGATTGGCGCGCGCCGCCTCGAGCAGATCGCGCACGTTCTTGATGGGCGACTCCAGCGGCACCACCACGGCGATGCCGCTCAGTCCGGTGATAATGATGGGCTGAAAGTCCTTCAGGTCATACCCGGCGTTCTTGATCAGATAGGGATTGAGGGCAAAGGCCGGTGTGGCGATCAGAATCGTATAGCCATCGGCTGGGGCCAGTGCCGCCATGCGCGTGCCGATGACACCGCCGGCGCCGGCGCGCACGTCGATGATGAAGGTCTGGCCGAGTTCCTTTTGCAGGATCGCGCCCCAGAAACGTGCCAGCAGATCGGTGCCGCCGCCGGCCGCGAACGGCACAATGATGGTGACCGGCTTGTTTGGGTAAGCTTGGGCAAATGCTGCAGGGAGCTGGAAGAGGGCGAGGAGGGCGAGCAGGCTGAGCAGGAGCCGCTTTGCCAGGGTGCCCCGGCCCGGGTGCATGGGCTTTGTTCTGTTCACGTTGTCTCTTTCTATGGTTTTTATACGCATTCGGAGGTTACGGTGTGCAGCGCGCTTCGTCCAATGTTTTCGCTGTACAACGTTGAGAACTTTTGGTTCTAATTGATGTTTCGGTCCGCTTTCTGCCAAAAATTTGCGCTAGGTCACATCCGGGTCGGTTTCTGTGGCATTACAATCCTTCCCACTTGCACGGGGTTTACCATGGGTTTTCGCCACCGCTCACTGTTTGCCTGGATCGCGCTGCTGGGAATCGTCTTTTCTCAGCTGGTGGTGTCGGCCTACGCCTGCCCGCAGTGGACCGCCATGCGGACCCCGCTGGAGCAGCCGGCGCACGCCTGGCAACACGGCGACATGGCGGGAATGCCGTGCGCCGGCATGGCCGACGAGCCGGCCGGCGATCAGCTGCTTTTGTGTGATCAGTACAGCCAGCAGGCTTATCAGGTCGTCGGCAGCAGTCCCGCGCCCGATTTCCAGCCGATGCTGGTGTTCCTGCCGAGTGCGGCGCCGCGGCTGCAAGTTGCCACGCCGGTCGTGCCCAGCCTTGAGGCGCCCCTGCTGGTGCGCGCCACATCGCCTCCGCCTTTGTTGCGCAGCCAGCGGCTGCGTCTCTGATTTCTCCATACACCTTATGGCCTGGCAAACACCTGCCGGGCTTCGGGGCGATGCGCCTCGTGTGTTCTGGAGAATCGAATGGATATGTTGAATGATGCTTGCCGACGACGTGTTGTCAGGCTCGCCCTGTCTTGTTGCCTGGCGGCACTGCTGCTTTGCGGCCTCACTGCGCGGGCGCAGACGCGTGCCGTGCTTTCGCTCAACGAGGCGTTAGCCCTTGCTGAACGCAACGCCCCGGCCCTGAACGCCGTCACGCATGGCGTTCAGGCTGCACGCGAGATGGCGGTGGCCGCCGGCCAGTTGCCGGATCCGGTGCTGCGCGCCGGCGTTGAAAACCTGCCGGTAGCAGGCGCCGACC
>CANJOT010000191.1 GCA_947475815.1 Burkholderiales bacterium
CGCAGCTTCGGATGACGCACCACCAGATTGCTGGTGATGGCCGACAGCGCGGCCATGCCGGACTCGATCGGGAAGCCCAGCACCGGGCTGAGGATGGCAGGTCCGCCGAACTTCACCAGGGGTCGCACGGCGTGGACAAAAATCGCCATGTCGAGGCGCTCGGCGGCCGCAAAAAATGGTTCGAGCTCCGGGTCGCCGATGGCGCGGCCATTGACGTTACTACCCAACTCAACACCGCACAGGCCCAGCGTTTTGGCGTATTCGAGTTCCTCGATGGCGACGCCGACATCCTGCAAGGGCACGGCGCCCAGACCATAAAAGTGGTCAGGATGATCCTGCACCAGGCGCGCCAGCTGTTCGTTGATGTCACGCAGGATGACGCGCGCATGCTGCACCGGCAGCCAGTAGGACAACAACTCTGGCATGGGTGAGATGACCTGTCGCGTCACCCCCATGCCGGGCATGTCGGCGATGCGTTTTTCGGCACTCCAGCATTTATCGGTGACGGTGCGGTAGTTTTTGCCGTTGATCATGACGTTGCCATGACAGCAGGTATGGCCCGGCGCCATCGACGGCCAGTCGGGCGTGCCCGGCGCCGGCTCAGCGGCAAAGCGCGCGGGAACAAAGTGGGTATGAACGTCAATCGCTGGATGCATGCTTGTTCCTGTCAATTCCGGTTTCAGGCAAGGTCGAACCGCTGACGCAGACCTGGTTGAGGACGAATCACAAACCGCCTGCGCTTCGCAGGAGGCCGCGCACATCCGTTGTTCTTCAGATCAATCGGTACTCGCGCCTGAGGCCTTGACGGCCGCGTTCCAGCGCTGGATATCACCGCGTATCTGTTCCGCCATGGCATCCGGCGTGGCCGTGGGGATGAATTCGATCTGGGCCGAATTTAGGCGACTGATGACCTCGGGGTGCGTGTAGGCCCGATCGACGGCGGCGGCAATCCTGTCAATGATGGCGCGCGGCGTTCCGGTCCGCACCAGCAATCCGCCACCACTCACCAGATTGAAATCGGGCGCGCTGATTTCCGCCACCGACGGCACGTCCGGCGCCAGTCTGGTACGTGTTTTGGTCGAGACTGCAAGCACCTTCAGGCGACCTGCCTTGACGAAGGAAGACACTGCCGGCAGCCCGGAAAAGATCATGTTGACTTCGCCACCGATGATCGCCGGCAGAGCCTGGCCGCTGGATTTGTAGGGCACGTGCAGGATATCAACGCCGTGGGCCGCCTTGAAGGCTTCCATGGTGAGGTGGCTGATGCTGCCCACTCCGGCCGAAGCATAGGAATAGACACCGGGTTTGGACTTCACCAAGGCCAGGAATTCCAGCAGGGTATTGACCTGCATGGACGGATTGACCACCAGCGCCACCGAGGTGACGTGAACCATGCGCACCGGCGCAAAATTCTTGATGAAATCGTTCGGCTGTTTGGGTTTGAGGGCGGGGTTGATAGCCCAGAAGGCGGCATCACCCAGAAAGATGGTGTGACCGTCGGCCGGTGCCGACAGCACTGCGCTGACCGCCGAAACGCCACCGGCGCCCGGAATGTTTTCAACGATCACCGGCTGGCCGAGTTCGGCAGCCAGAGCCTGCGACAGGATGCGACCATGCACATCGGGCTGCCCGCCGGTGGCGTAGGGCACAACGATACGCACCTGTTTGCTCGGAAAGTCCTGCGCTGCGGCGACCGTGCACAACGTCGTCAGGGCGAGGGCGGCAGCATACCTCAGTGGGTTGGGGATAAAACGCATGTTGTCTCCTCGATGAGGCTTTATTGATTTGTCATGACACGCGCACGCAGTCCGATCCGCTGGATCGATTCCGGTGCTCATGCACGTCTCCATGTTCGATCCGCTGCTGCACCCGGGGCACGCGACGGTCGATGCTGATTTCTTGTATTGAGCAATCCTGCAGTGCGCAAAAATAACACGCCAGTTCTGTTATTACAATCTGTGTTCTGCTTTGTCCCACCGTCGCAAACAAACCGGCAGGCAGCCGTCAATGCAAGCCGGTCAACTTCGTCTAAGACTGGTCGGCCGACTTGCCGCCCAGACCGCGCGGCAACGGAAAATGCACGTGCTCTTCAACGCCCTCAAGGCAGCGCACGGTTTTCACGCCGTGCGCTTTCAGGACTTCAATCAATTCATTGACCAGCAACTCGGGCGCGGAGGCACCAGCCGTGACACCGATGCGCTTTTTTCCCACCAGCCAGGCGGGATCGAGTTCACTGGCGTTGTCGATCATGCGCGCCTCGGTGCCCATTTTCTCACCCACCTCACGCAGGCGGTTGCTGTTGGAACTGGCCGGACTGCCGACCACCAGCACCAGATCACACTGGGGCGCCATGAACTTGACGGCGTCCTGACGGTTTTGCGTGGCGTAACAGATGTCGGCTTTTTTGGGCTCGCGGATGTGCGGAAAACGCGCACGCAGGGCGGCCGTGACGGTCGCTGCATCGTCAACCGACAGTGTGGTCTGTGTCACATACGCCACACGCTCGGGATCGCTGATGCGCAAGTGCGCAACATCGTCGGCGGTTTCGACCAGATGCATGCCCTCATCGGCCTGCCCCATGGTGCCTTCGACTTCAGGATGGCCATCGTGACCGACCATGATGACCTCGCAGCCCTCGCGCCGCATTTTGGCCACCTCGACATGCACCTTAGTGACCAGCGGACAGGTCGCGTCAAAGATGTTCAGGCCACGCGCCTCGGCTTCACGCCGCACCTCGCGTGACACGCCATGGGCGCTGAAGACCAGCGTCTGGCCGGCCGGCACATCGTCAAGTTCCTGGATGAACACGGCGCCCTTGCGGCGCAGGTCATCCACCACAAATTTGTTGTGCACGATTTCGTGACGCACGTAGATCGGCGCGCCAAACTGGGCGAGTGCACGTTCGACGATTTCAATGGCGCGATCAACGCCGGCGCAAAAACCGCGCGGCTGGGCCAGCAGGACTTCCATGGTCGTTCCTCCTTGGTGTGCGGTGTGACGCGACGAATTACATCACGCCAATGATGCGCACTTCAAAACGCACCGGCTGGCCGGCGAGCGGATGATTGAAATCGAACAGGGCATACGCATCGGTGATCTGCTTGAGCACACCGGTATAGGAGCCGCCATGCGGCGCGGGAAACTGCACCATATCACCCGGCTGATAGCTGGCAGAAAAATCGCCCTCGACGTCCAGGGCCGCGCGACTGACCTTTTGCACCAGTTCCGGGTTGCGGGGACCAAATGCCTCCCCCGCAGCAAGATCAAACACGGCATAATCGCCGCATTGCATGCCATGCAGGCAATCTTCGAGGGGCGTGCTGAGCTGGCCCGTGCCCATCTGCAAGGTGGCAGGCTTGTCCTCAAAGGTATTCACGACATCGGTGTCGATGGCCTCCTCGGAAGTCAGCGAAACGCGGTAATGCAGGGTCAGGTAGGAGTTCGGGCCGACGCGGCTGGTGTCGTGGGTGGTTGTCATCAGTATGGGTAAACCGGCACAAGTCCGGTTGCAGCTGGAATCGAGGGGAGCGCAACAGCGCGCGGTCAGACGAAACAGATACGCCTTCAGGGGTCTATTTTAGTCTGCTTTTGGCTTCGTGCCGCGCGCCGGTCCGCTTGTTGTCGTCGATGTTCCCCCCTTCTGACTCAGGAGCTGCACGTGTCCATTCAACATCTGCCCAGTGCGCAAAGACCGCGCGAAAAAATGCTCAACCAGGGCGCCCATGCACTCACCGACGCCGAACTGCTGGCGATCTTCTTTCGCACCGGCATCCCCGGCAAAAATGCGGTCGAACTGGCGCAGCAGGCGCTGGTGCGCTTTCAGGGTCTCAATGGCCTGCTGGCCGCACCATTGGGTGATTTTTCTGCCATCCCCGGTCTGGGGGCGGTGAAATACACCCAACTGCAGGCCGTCCGCGAACTCGCCAAACGTCTTTTGGTTGAAGACCTGAGCGAAGGCCTGATCCTCAACTCGCCGGGCAAGGTGAGCGATTTCCTGCGTCTGCACCTGGGGGGTCTGGGCCACGAGGTGTTTTTTGCAGTCTTTCTGGACGCACGTCACCGGCTGATCGTGGCCCGCGAGCTGTTTCGCGGCAGTCTGACTGAAACCAGCGTGTATCCGCGCGAAGTGGTTAAAACAGCCTTGGCCCACAATGCGGCCGCAGTGATTTTCGCGCACAATCACCCCTCTGGCGACAGTCGCCCGAGCGAGGCCGACCTGCAACTCACCCAGCGCCTGATGCTGGCCCTCGGCCTCATCGACATTCGCGTGCTCGACCACTTCGTCGTCGCCGGCAATAAAATGTATTCCTTTGCCGAACATGCGAAATTATGAGCTGCCAGCAACAGACTCTGCGGGTGCCGACAGGGAAAGCCACAGAAGTGCTTGATTTGTGGCTCGATCCTCGCTATGATCGCCGTCTTTGTGTAATTCAAACCGAACTCTTGGAGTGCTGAAATGGCACGCGTCTGTGAAGTAACAGGGAAAAAGCCGATGGTCGGCAATAACGTTTCCCACGCCAATAACAAAACCAAACGCCGCTTTTTGCCTAACCTGCAAAAACGTCGCCTTTGGGTTGAAAGCCAGAACAAGTTCGTCACCCTGCGTCTGACGCCGGCTGGCCTGCGCACCATCGACAAGAATGGCATCGATGCAGTTCTGGAACAAATGCGTATTCGTGACGCCAAGGAGCTCAACTCATGAGAGATAAAATCAAACTTGAGTCGACCGCTGGCACGGGTCACTTCTACACCACGACCAAGAACAAGCGCACCATGCCGGAAAAAATGGAAATCAAGAAGTTTGATCCCATCGCCCGCAAGCATGTGTCGTACAAGGAAACCAAGATCAAGTAATTGATCCGGTTTTCCGGCAGCCTCGCGCTACCGGCTGCACGCTCACCATGCAGAAAAAAACCCGCCAAGGCATCGCGCCAGGCGGGTTTTTCGTTGTGCTGCGCGGCTCGCCCGCGCCGGCCACCCTTCGCTCAGGGATATAAGCCGCGCAGGCGCGCAAACACACGCGTGAGGCCGAGCAGCGCGTCGATGTTGGGTGTGGCCACGCCGGTGAGGCCACCCAGTTCGCGCACGACCGTGACCAGACCATCGAGCTCAATGGCGCGGCCGGCCTCGACATCCTGCAGCATGGATGACTTGAAGGCGCCGAGCTTGCGCGTGACGGCATGACGGTCTTCGGGCTGCTCTGCAATCGGCAGGCCAAAGCGCGCGCCGATGTCACGCGCCTCGAGCATCATGGCCGACATGAAGTTGCGCACCAGTTCGTCATTGAGCAACAGGTTGGTGGTCGCACCGGTCATGGCGCTCAAGGGGTTGACCGTCATATTGCCCCAGAGTTTGTACCACATGTCGCGCTGGATACACGACGACAGGCTGGCCTCGAAGCCGGCCCGCTGCAGCAGCGCGAACAGCGCCTGCACGCGCGGTGTCGACACGCCCGAGGGCTCGCCAACAATCAGGCCGCGGCCAAAATTGTGGCGGATCACGCCCGGCGCCACTTGCACGCAACTGCCGTGCACCACACCGCCGATGACATGATGTAAGGGAATGGCCGCCGCGATCTCGCCGGTCGCATCGACGGACTGCAGCGTGCGGCCCTCCAGCGGCCCCTTGAGGCCTTGCAAAAACCACCACGGCAAGCCATTCATGGCGCTCAGCACGACCGTGTCCGGCCCGAGCAGCGGTCCGATGGCACGTGCCACGCTGGCCATGGCTGGGCCCTTGACGGCCAGCACCACCAGATCGTGAGGACCCAACTGGGCCGGATCGTCACTGGCACGCACCTTGTGATGCGTGCTGCGCACCGTCGCCGGATCGCCCGGTACGGCGCGCTGCATCACCAGCCCCTTCTCCCGCAGCGCTGCCAGCGTCGCGCCACGCGCCACCAGGGAGACGTCACAACCGACCGCTTCCAGAGCGCTGGCCATCCAGCCGCCGATCGCGCCGGCACCAATGATGCAAACCCTGTTCATGTTCAAGTCAGTCATGCCTCTGCCTCATCTCTGATGTCCATCGTCAATCCGTCCCGTCTCCCGCGCGACGACAAGTCCCTGCCCTACATCATTTTGCCCAGCTCACGGACCTTCGCCAGGAGTTCCGGCAATCGCGCCTGGCTCATTGGGGTCGTTTGGATTCATCATGCCAGGCGCTCCTCCAGCAAGGGCAACGCAAGGGCCCGTTCACGCGGACTGCCACCTCGAACCGCGTCAAACAGGGTCAGGAGTTCATAGAGGGCTGGATTGCGCAGTGCGATATCCGGTACCGTGGGATAGAGCGGATACAAAGCCTCGCCGCGTACACTGCCGTTCTTGTGCGGCCAAACCGGTGGTGGTTCGTCAGGCTGGACGATGCGATCCCGCAGCGGCGGAGCTGCATACCCTGTCAATACTCCCCGCGTCATCCCACCACGCGTGACCGGGAAACTATAACGCGCACCATGGACCAGAAACAGACGCAGCGCTTCCCGTACCACCGTGGCTTTTCCGGCCGCATCCTTGCGTGCCAATTGGGCCTGCGTGGCCCGTTCAAGGCCGGCATGCACCTCGGATGCCGTCAGGCCCAGTTCAGTACCCAAGGCTGCGTAGGTTGGCGAGGGGCCGCGCTCCAGGCACAGACGCAGAAGGACAACCAGATCCTGAGGCTTGAGTATGAGTTGCGGATTTGATCTGACTTGAGCCATGTCAACGCCCGGTATTTGCTATTCGCGAATAGCGAATATACGCAAAACTGAACAACAAGGCAATGCACTTCTGGCACACTGTGGGGTCAAAATCGCAGGGCACCCTTTCGGCATGCCGGCAAGCACTCGCCCTACTGCCCTAACTCCGGTAACCGTCATCCATCCGCTCCACCTGCCGCACCAGGGCATCAAACAGATCCCGGCCGGCGCCGTGCGCGGGGTCAAACTGCAGGGCATCGCGGGAGCACTTGCGGGCGAAAAGACCTTTCAGGACATTGCGCCCCATGCGGAAACGCATGCCCGCCTGCTGCTCGACATTCTCGATGAGAAGGACTTGCTGGCGCTCGGACGCATTATCGACAAACTGATCAGCCGCGCGGACGAGATTACCGAGGACAGCATCAACCTGGAAGGCGAGAGTTAGCCGGCGCACAAATAAAACGGCGGCCCAAGGGCCGCCGTTTTGTACATCCCCTGGCAGTCACTCTGCCAGGACGTGATCTCAGGAATAACTGCGCAGACGGAGACTGAAATCCTGCAGCGCATGCACGCCGCTTTCTTCAGCCCGTTTGCACCAGTCCTGCAGCAGCACGAGCAACTGGTCGGCGGTGTGGCTCGAACGCTTCCAGATGGAGGCCAACTCAAGGCGC